>JAHEBX010000023.1 GCA_024642045.1 Pseudorhodobacter sp.
CGCGGGGCGGCGGGCGAATGGGCGGCGCGGCTCTTGCCTTTGCCGCCGATGCTGTTGGGGCAGGGGCCCGCTTCACCTGTGGAGCTGGCCCAAGGCTTTGCTCTGGCAGGACACTTTCTGAACCGCAGCCTTGAACCCATGCTGAATGGCAAACCCCTGCCCGAAGCCCGCGCGCGCCTCATCAGCATGCTTGCGCCTAAAATCTAGTCGCTCACGGGCAGGAAATGTCGCCTTCCGCGTTGACCCCTTGGCGCATCACAGGCAAGTGTTTGCCATGGCTCTTCGGTATCAACCCATTACACTGCGCCACGCAGGCACTCCGAAACTACAGCATTTCGCGCTGCTTGCAGGGATGGAGGCCGCCGTGCGCGGCACGCTGATCTCGACCATACCCATCGCGGTCTATGATGCCTTTGGCTCGGCGCAAAATCTCTCGACGGTCTATTTTACCGCTGGGGTGATCACCCTGTTCTGGGGCCTCATGGTGCCCCGCCTGACGCAAATCTGGCCGCGCCGCTTTGTCTATTCGGCGGGATGCTTGCTGTATCTGGTGGCGATGTCGCTGTTTGTCGTCGGCGCGGCATGGTCGGTGCAGCTGGGCATCCTGACGATGAGCATGGCAACCGTGACCTGCTTTGTCTGCTTTAACGCCTATGTGCTCGACTATGTGCCGCGCCCCGATCTGGGCCGCACCCAAAGCCTGCAAATGGTCTATGCCGCAGCCCCTTGGGCCATCGGGCCGCTAAGCGGGGTCTATCTGCGCCACCTCTGGGCGCCCTTGCCGTTTCTGGTGGCGGGCGGCTTTGCGATTGCGCTGCTGACCGCGTTTTGGATTCTGCGTCTGGGCAATGGCAAGCAAATCACCCGCGCCAAGGGGCCTGCCGTCAATCCGCTCGCCTATCTTGGCCGCTTCTTTCATCAGCCCCGCCTGATCGCGGGTTGGCTCTTTGCGGTGATCCGCAGCTGTGGCTGGTGGGTCTATGTCGTCTATGTGCCGATCTTTTGCATCGAAAGCGGTCTGGGCGACAAACTGGGTGGCACCATGCTGTCCGTGTCAAACGCCACGCTGCTGCTCTCGCCCTTCATGGCGTCATGGGTGCGCCGCCGCTCGGTCCGTGTCGCCCTACGGCTGGCGCTTGCCTACTGCGCCACGCTGTTCTGCCTTGCGACGGCCACCGCTTCGGTGCCCTACGCCACTGTGGCGCTCTTGTTCTTCGGCTCATTCGGTCTGGTGATGCTGGATGTCGCGGGGGGGTTGCCCTTTATGATGGCCGTCAAACCGTCCGAGCGCTCTGAAATGGCCGCCGTCTACTCCAGTTTTCGCGACGTCTCAGGCATCGCCACACCGGGCATGGCGTGGCTGGTGCTTTGGGTGGCCCCGCTCAACTTTATCTTTGCCGCCTCGGGGCTGGCCTTTGCGGCCGCCTTCGCCATCGCGGGGCGCTTGCACCCGCGTCTGGGGGCGCTGCGCCCGTCTCGCGGGTCCGCCTAAACCTCGCCGTTTTCGATCAGCCAAGTCCCCGTCGCCCGCAAGGCCCCTTCGGGGGAGATAAAATTCATTCCCATCCCCTCACGCGCGCGGGCGTTGTTGATCGGGTGCATCTTGCCCACCATCGGCACAACCGAGCGGATTTGCGCGTCAAAGATCCCCAAGACCCGCAGCAACCAAACCGGCGCAACCCCCGTCGGAATCCGGCGCGCAGGAAAGGCTTGCTTCAGCACTTTGGCCATTGCGGGCATCGTCATCGTGCCTGCCACCGCCAGAAACCGCGCGCCCGCCGTCTCGGGGCGCTGCACCGCGCGCAGGTGCATCTCGGCCACGTCGCGCACATCGACCACCGGAAAGTCGATCAGCGGCATCATCGGGTCCTTGCCGCGCAAAATCCGCCGGATCACCCCGGTCGAGCTGCCATAATGCTTGTCCAAGGGCGCGCCCAGCACAAAACCGGGGTTGATCGTGGTCAAGGCGATGCCCTCAGCCGCAGCGAAATCCCACGCCGCCCGCTCTGCCAGCGTCTTTGATTTACCATAGGCCGAAGTGTCGGGCGCATCGGTGTTGCACCAATTCGTCTCGTCCTGCACGCCCGCGACGCCGGTATCAATCACCGCAACCGTGCTAGAGGTCAGCACAACACGGCCCACACCCGCAGCCTTTGCCGCCCGCAGCGCGCGCAACGTGCCCTCGACCGCGGGGCGGATCAGCACCGCCTCGTCCTTGGGCTGCTCGACAGGAAAGGGCGACGCGGTGTGAACCAGCACATCGACCCCCGCCATCGCCTGCGCCCAGCCCGCATCCGCCTCCAGATCCAGCGCCACAAAGGTCAGCCGCGAGAGCGCCTCGACCTCTACATGCGGGGCTATCGCCGCACGCACCTCATCTGCGCGCTCCAGCCGCCGCACTGACCCGCGCACAGCATAGCCCGCAGCCAGCAGCTTGACCGCCACATGCTTGGCGATAAAGCCGGAAATCCCGGTCAAAAGAATGGTCTCGGCCATCGCAACCCCCTTGTGTTTCAGGGGATGTAGAGCGCGTCCACGCCTATTGCAAATTTCTGTGCCAATCGTCAAAGCCCGTCGCAGTGTTGCGCCTGCCAAGACGTTCAGATTTGGGATGATTAATCCAACAGCCGCCGCGCGATGACTTGCGCCTGAATTTCAGCCGCACCCTCAAAGATGTTCAAAATCCGCGCATCGCACAGGATACGGCTGATCTGATATTCCAGCGCAAAGCCGTTGCCGCCGTGGATTTGCAAAGCGTTGTCAGCGCAGGCCCAAGCCACCCGCGCGCCCAGCAGTTTCGCCATCCCCGCCTCCAGATCACACCGCTTATCGTGATCCTTTTGCCAGGCGCTGAAATAGGTCAGCTGTCGCGCCACCATGATCTCGACCGCCATCATCGCCAGTTTTCCGGCAATGCGGGGGAATTCGATCAATGCCTTGCCGAACTGCTTGCGGTCCTCGGCATATTTCATCCCGACTTCCAGCGCCGATTGCGCGACGCCGATCGCCCGCGCCCCCGTCTGGATGCGCGCGCTTTCAAACGTCTGCATCAGCTGTTTGAAGCCCTGACCCTCGACGCCGCCCAAAAGGTTCTCACCCTTGATCTTGAACCCATCGAACGCCAGCTCGTATTCCTTCATGCCGCGATAGCCCAGAACCTCGATCTCGCCGCCTGTCATCCCTGCGGTCGGAAAGGGCTCGGCATCCGTTCCGGGCGTCTTTTCGGCCAGAAACATGCTCAAACCCTTGTAATCGCTGCTGGCAGGGTCGGTCCGCACCAACATTGTCATCACATGCGTGCGCGCCGCGTGGGTGATCCACGTCTTGTTGCCCGTCACCGTCCAGTCATCGCCGTCCTTCACCGCCCGCGTGCGCAATGCCCCCAGATCGCTGCCCGTATTCGGCTCGGTAAACACCGCCGTTGGTAAAATCTCGCCACTGGCAAGTTTCGGCAACCACGCAGCCTTTTGCGCGTCCGTCCCGCCACACAAGATCAGCTCTGCCGCAATCTCGCTGCGCGTGGCCAGCGACCCCACGCCGATATAGCCGCGCGACAGCTCTTCGCTCACCACCACCATCGACGCCTTCGACAAACCGAACCCGCCAAACGCCTCGGGGATCGTCAGCCCAAACACGCCCATTTCTGCCAGCTTTTCGATGATCTCCATCGGGATCAGCTCGTCGCGCAAATGCCAGCCATGCGCGTGCGGCATCACCTCGTCGTCGGCAAAGCGGCGGAACGTCTCGCGGATCATCTCCAGCTCGTCATCCAGCCCCGTCGTGCCAAAGGTCGCGCGCCCGTGGTTGTCGCGCATCGCCCCGACCAAAGCCATGCGGGCGGCGGGCGTATTGCCTTGGGCCATAAGACACCCCGCCGCCGCCCCTGGCGCATCAGGGGTCAGGCGCAGGTCCTGCAGCCGCGCCATTTCCCCCTGAGACATCGGGATTCCGCCATAAATCTGGCTTAGATATTCCCCAAAGGCGATCTGCAACAGCAGCGCCTCCATCGTGCCAAACTTGCCATCCGCCTGTAGCCGTTCGGCCCAAGCCTGCATCTGCTGCAAGGCCTGGGTATATGTCGCAAGCCACGACAGACAATGCGCCGCAAACTGATGCTCTTCCAACGCGGCGCTTGATACCCGACCATCCCGCGTCACCATGGCGCGCAGGCTTTCGCGCCCCTGTTCAAACAACGCCTCGACTTCGGGCAGGGCTGCGGCCGTCAGACCCAGCACATCAGCCAAAATCGGGGTATCAGCGGGCATCGCGCCATCATGAGCCATGGTCAGACCTCAAAGATTCTGCAGTTGCGAAAGGGGTAAAGCCTTCGCAGTTGCAGCGCAATATACTTTCGCCGCGAACCTATAAAAAGTTCTAAAATGTCGCAGTCGTTAAGACATGCCTTGGCACTGCGCCTGAATATCGGGCAGTGATGCGCTGGGAACTACCTCGAACTCGACCCGGTAAAGCAGCCGATCCCCCTGCCAACCCTCCAGCCGCCACAGTCCTGGAAGCATCTCGTCGGGCGTGTCAAAACCATAGCCGCGAAAGCGGCCGGGTTTGGCCAAAATATCGCTATAATAGACATCTGGCGTTGCCTTGCCGGGGCGATAGGTCAGATTTCGCACGCCAACCAAATCGTGCGCGGGCGTAAAGGTGATGCCAAATGACACCCCTAAGGCTGCCGGAACCACCTGCTGCGCAAAGCTGAGCTTTGGCGCTTTGGCGATCTGGTTGACATAGCCCGGGACGGTATTCGGAGCGGCGATCTGTTCGTTGACACGTGGCGCGCAGAGCACCCCAACCGAGAAATCCTGTATCAGAGGCGAACTGATCGGCGGCGCGGGCGGTGTGGCAGCGGCGACAGAGCCGCCCATCGCACAGAGAAAAGCCAAAGCCAGACGCATTTCGAGTCCTCCTTCTGGGTAACGGCAGCAAATCCGCTTCTGCAACCGCGGTCAACCCTTTCCCTTTCCCGCGTCTTCGGTCACCAATGCCCACAAGGAGTGCAGGATGGACCATGTGATGGCGGGGCTTGCCGCTCAAGCGTTCTGGGCGGCGATTGCGGTGACCTTTGTCGCGGGGCTGGTCAAAGGAGCCGTTGGTTTTGCCATGCCACTGATCATGGTTTCGGCGTTTTCGTCGTTCCTGCCGCCGGAACTTGCCTTGGCAGGGCTGATATTGCCAACGCTGGTGACCAATCTGGCGCAGGCCTTTCGTCACGGCATTCCTGCAGCACTTGGCTCGGCGCGAAAATACTACCGCTTTCTAATTGGCACTGTCGTCTTCATCGTGATCTCCGCGCAATTCGTGCATGTGTTGCCACAGTCGGTCTTGCTCTTTGCCCTCGGAGCGTTGATTGCGGGCTTTGTCGCCTATCAATTGACGGGGCTTCGCGTGCTGATCCCGACTGCGTGGCGCGGGCCCGTAGAATGGGGCGCAGGGGTGATAGGCGGGCTTTATGGCGGCGTATCGGGGATCTGGGGGCCGCCCCTGATCCTGTATCTGCTGGCCACCAACACTGAAAAGCAGGAAACCATTCGCGCGCAGGGAGTGGTGTTTCTCGTCGGCGCATTGGTTCTGACGTCGGCGCATCTGCACTCTGGGGTTCTGAATCAAACCAGCCTGCCGTTTTCAGCCACTCTCGTGCTGCCAGCGATGCTGGGTTTGGCACTGGGCACAGTGTTGCAGGACAGGCTTGACCAGGCGCGCTTTCGCCGCTGGACGCAGGTTTTGCTGTTGCTGACCGGATTGAACCTGTTGCGCCGCGCCTTCGGATTCTGAGCCGCCATCGCTTTGTCCAGCCTGAAGCAGCGCCACGCGAAAAAAACAGGGGCGCATCGACCGTCGCGACACGCCCCCAAACCTTCGGCTAAAGTGTCAGTTTCGGGCTTAACCGATCGCAGCTGCCTTCACGTCGGCGTCGATGAACGGCACATATTGGCCGAAGTTCTCGGCAAACATACCCACCAGTTTCTTGGCCTGCGCGTCATAGCCTGCCTTGTCGGTCCAAGTCGCGCGCGGGTCGAGCAGAATACGGTCAACACCTGCAACCGCAACCGGCACATCAAAGCCAAAGTTCGGATCGCGACGGAATTCGCCTGCGGCAAGCGACCCATCCAGCGCCGCGGTCAGAAGCGCCCGCGTCGCCTTGATCGGCATGCGCTTGCCTGTTCCAAAGGCCCCGCCTGTCCAGCCAGTATTCACCAGCCAGCATTCAGCGCCGTGTTTTGCAATCTTGGCCTGCAACAGCTTGCCATAAACTTCGGGCCGACGCGGCATGAAGGGCGCGCCGAAACAGGTCGAAAAGGTCGGCGTTGGCTCCAAGATTCCACGCTCGGTGCCTGGCGTTTTTGAGGTAAACCCAGACAGGAAGTGATACATCGCCTGCGCAGGCGTCAGCCGCGCGATGGGCGGCAGCACCCCATAGGCATCACAGGTCAGCATGATCACATTCTTGGGAAACCCACCCATACCGGTATTCGAGGCGTTCGAGATATACTCGAGCGGATAGGCGCATCGCATGTTCTGAGTCAGGCTTGCGTCATCGAAATCCAGCTCCAGCGTCTCGGGGTCATAAACCATATTTTCAACCACTGTGCCGAACTTGCTGGTGGTTCCGTAAATCTCGGGCTCGGCCTCTGCAGACAGGTTGATCGTCTTGGCATAGCAGCCGCCTTCAAAATTGAAGGTGCCGCGGTCCGACCAGCCATGTTCATCATCACCGATCAGAATGCGCGAGGGGTCGGCTGATAGCGTGGTCTTGCCGGTGCCAGATAGGCCAAAGAAGATCGCCGTGTCGACCGGATTTCCAATCGCGTGATTGGCCGAGCAATGCATTGGCATCACGCCCTTTTCCGGCAGCAGGTAGTTCAGCAGCGTAAACACCGCTTTCTTGTTCTCGCCCGCATAGGCGGTGTTGGCGATCAGGATCATCTTTTTGTCGAAGTTCAGCGCGATCACAGTCGACGTGCGGCAGCCATGACGGGCGGGGTCTGCCTCAAAGCTGGGGCAGTTCACCACGGTCCAGTCGGGAACAAAGCTGTCAAGTTCGGCGCGCTCGGGGCGACGCAGCATGTGACGGATGAACAGCCCGTGCCACGCAAGCTCGGTCACCACCCGCACATCCAGACGGTGCACAGGGTCCGCGCCACCAAACAGGTCCTGCACAAAATAATCGCGCCCCTTCATATGCTCCAGCATATCGGCATGCAGCCGGTCAAAGGCATCGGGTGCCATTGGCGCGTTGTTTTCCCACCAGATCGAATTTTCGACCGAAGGTGTGCGGACCACAAATTTATCTTTTGGCGAGCGCCCCGTAAACTGACCCGTCGAGCACAAGAACGCACCACCTTTGCCCAGTCGCCCTTCGCCACGGCTCACGGCGGCTTCGACAAGGGCAGGCTCGATATAGTTGTAATAGACGCGTCCAAGTCCGACAAAGCCTTGATCGTTCAGCGTTTGCGAAGGATTTACACGTCCATTGGTCATTCTAAATGCTCCCAGTTCCGCCGGCATTTGGCGGTATCTCTTTGAATGAATTGCGCCCGGGCCAAGGGCGCAAACAGGTAATCGAGACCTCGACCCCATGTCAGATCGCTATAACATGCGGGTTTTATTGGGAATAGGACACTTTGACCTCGTTAGCGCAACCATTGGCAGGTTAGCGCAACCAAATTGCCGATCACACCAAATGTGCGGCAAATTAGTCATTCATACAGAATTTTCGACTCTGATTGCTGCAACAACCAAGGTGATTCGCAGTTAATTGTTGCTTATGACACGCGAAAAAACGATCATGTGGGAAAAAATCAGGCAAGCCGAGCAGTAAAGGGAAGCCCAAATATGGCAAGGATCGCCCTTGTGGACGATGATCGCAACATCCTCACCTCTGTGTCCATGACACTCGAGGCTGAGGGGTTCGAAGTCGAGACGTTTAACGACGGCCAGACGGCCCTCGATGCCTTCAACCGTCGTATGCCCGACATGGCGGTGCTCGACATCAAGATGCCGCGGATGGATGGCATGGATCTGTTGCAGCGCCTGCGGCAGAAGTCGGCGATGCCGGTGATTTTCCTGACCTCGAAAGACGATGAGATCGACGAGGTCTTGGGTCTGCGGATGGGGGCGGACGACTACGTCAAAAAGCCTTTCTCGCAGCGGCTTCTGGTCGAGCGGATCCGCGCGCTTTTGCGCCGGAATGAAGCGATCGCCAGCGGCGAAGTTGCAGTGACTGAAGAGACCAAGATCATGGAGCGGGGCAACCTGCGCATGGACCCGCTACGCCATTCAGTTGCGTGGAAGGGGCAGGACGTTTCGTTGACCGTCACCGAATTCATGCTGCTGCAGGCGCTTGCGCAGCGACCGGGCTTCGTGAAAAGCCGCGACCAGCTGATGGACGTGGCCTATGACGATCAGGTCTATGTGGACGATCGCACCATCGACAGCCATATCAAGCGTCTGCGCAAGAAAATGCGGGCCGTGGATGACGATTTTTCCGCGATCGAGACGCTGTATGGCATCGGCTATCGTTATAACGAAGAATGACCACGGCTCCGAGCCTCAAGATGAGCGATGTAACCCCGTCCAAATCCCGTAAGTTGCTGCTGGGCGAAGATTGGGTCTCGCCCGACATCGTGGCAGACTCGGCCCTGATGGAAGGGCGCGGGCGCCGCGGGCTTGTCTCGCTGAAACATTCGCCTCTCGCGCGCAAGATCATCATCTTCAACCTTTTGGCTTTGGTTATTTTGGTCGCAGGGGTTTTGTTCATGAACCCGTTCCGTGACAGTCTTGTGCTGCAACGCGAGCAGGGCATGGTGACGGAAGCCACGTTGCTGGCGCGTGTCATCGAGGCGAACACCACCGTCAGCGGTAGCCTGCCCGCGGTAATCGACGGCAGTGGGATCGGCCCGGGCGTCGAAGTGTTCTTGTTTGATCCTACGGGAAGTTTGATTGCCTCGGGCATCGGTGCTGAACGCAAAGGCGATCTGAGCACGCGCGCTCAGCGCACGACCTTTGTGTCGGATTTTCTTGGCAAGATATGGTCTGGTGTCTCCGGTATCATGGGCGCCTCAAACACGACCATCAAAGGTCCGAGCGGTGAGGCCGAAGCCCGCGCGCTCTATTCCAAGGCCTTGACGGGTGAGACGGCCTCGCAAACCGGCAAAGGCTCGGAAGGTGGCGCGCAGTTTTCTGTGACAACACCGGTGACGATTGGCGGCGTGATCGCCGGCGCATTGGTGCTAACCTCGGCAGAGGGTGAGATTGACCGGCTGGTTGGCTATGAACGTGAACAGATTCTGCAAATGTTTATCATCGCGCTTTTGGTCTCGGTTGGCCTGTCGCTGGTACTTGCCTCGACCATAGCCAACCCTCTGGCAGACCTGGCCACGGCTGCCGAATTGGGCCGCGACCGCGACGCGCGCAAGATGTCTCCGGGCCGTGTGCGCATCCCCGATCTGACCGCGCGCCCAGACGAGATCGGCCGCCTTTCGGTCGCGATGCGCGGCATGGTCAGCGCGCTTTACGAACGCATTGACGCAAACGAACAGTTTGCAGCCGATGTCAGCCATGAGATCAAGAACCCGCTCGCCTCGTTGCGCTCGGCCGTAGGCTCGTTGCGCATGGTGAAAAAGGAAGACCACCGCGAAAAGCTTCTGGACGTGATCGAGCATGACGTGCGCCGGCTCGACCGTCTTGTCAGCGACATTTCCAACGCTTCGCGTTTGGACAGCGAGCTGGTCAAAGAAGAGGAAGAAGAGTTCAACCTGATCAAGACTCTGACCGGCCTGACCGAGTTTCTGGGGGATCAGGCACGCGAAAAGAACGTGGCTTTCCTGACCGACTTCCCCTCCGAAGCCATTCGTGTACATGGGTTGGAGGGCCGCCTTGCACAGGTCTTTGTCAATCTGATCACCAACGCTATTTCGTTTTGCGAAGACGGAGATGCGGTTCGTGTCTGGGCGCGCAAGCGAGAAAACCGCGTGCTGATCGTGGTGGAAGATACTGGCCCCGGTATTCCCGAACAGGCGCTGACGAAAGTGTTCAAACGGTTCTACTCTGACCGGCCAGAGACGCATTTCGGTAACAACTCGGGACTGGGCCTGTCAATCTCGAAGCAGATCGTTGAGGCGCATGGCGGGGTGATCTGGGCCGAGAATATCCGCCCGACCAACGCCGACCCGACCTCGGAACCGCTCGGCGCCCGCTTTGTGGTGGGCCTGCCGATTTGAGCCTGCAGCCTGAGGCGCGCGAGGTGACCCTGCATGCCAGTTGTGTGGCGCTTAAGGGCAGGGGTGTGCTGATTGTGGGGCCGTCGGGAGCGGGAAAATCGGCCTTGGCACTGCAACTGATGGCCTTTGGGGCAGAGCTAGTTGCAGATGACCAAACGCGGGTTCGTCTGCAAAATGGTGAACTGCAGGCAAGCTGCCCAGAGGCGATCCGCGGCCTGATCGAGGCGCGCGGTGTAGGGATCTTGCGTCATGATGCAGTTGCAGCAGCCCCCCTTGTCTTGGCGGTAGACTTGGGTCAGTCTGCTCACGAAAGATTGCCCCCGCGTCGCAAATTCGTGTTGCTGGGTCAGGAAATCGATCTTGTGCAGGCGACCCAAAGCAACCATTTTCCTGCTGCAATCATCTGCTACCTGCAAGGGGCTCGGCAGGACTGAAAGGCGCGTTTTGTGACGGCAGAGTTGGAAGTTTCGGCAGACCATCAGTTGGTGCTTGTCACGGGTCCTTCGGGGGCGGGGCGCTCGACGGCAATTGATGCGCTGGAAG
Organism: Pseudorhodobacter sp.; assembly: GCA_024642045.1. GTDB lineage: Bacteria > Pseudomonadota > Alphaproteobacteria > Rhodobacterales > Rhodobacteraceae > Cypionkella. Next base: position 10,776 of record JAHEBX010000023.1, read on the forward strand.
ATCTTGGGTTTGAGGTGATCGATAACCTGCCGCTCAGCCTTGTGCCCAGGTTGACGGATGGCGCGCCGATCGGGCGGCCAATCGCGCTTGGTATCGACGTGCGCAACCGCGATTTCAACTCTACCGCGCTGATCGAACTGATTGACCAACTGACCCGCGACCCGCGTGTGAGCCTTGAGGTGATCTATCTTGATTGCAGCACTTCAGAGCTTATCCGACGCTACTCGCAGACGCGCAGGCGTCACCCGCTGGCCCCGATGGAGACCCCGACCGAAGGCATCAACCGGGAAATTGATTTGCTGGCGCCGATCCGGGCGCGGGCTGATCATCTGATCGACACCTCCGATATGTCGCCACATGAGCTGAAGGCCGAAATCGGGTTGCGCTTTGATCGCAATGATTCGGAACGCATGGCGGTGTCGGTTCAGTCGTTCAGCTACAAGCGGGGTCTGCCGCGCGGATTGGATATGGTATTTGACTGTCGGTTTCTGGCCAATCCATTCTGGCAACCGGAATTGCGCACCAAAGACGGGCGTGACGCGGATGTCGCAAGCTATATTGAGGCTGACCCCCGCTTTGCCGAATTCTTTCAAAAGCTGCAGGATCTGCTGTTTTTGTTGCTGCCAGCGCACATAAGCGAAGGCAAAGCGCATTTGGCCATTGGCTTTGGCTGCACGGGGGGGCAACATCGTTCTGTTGCAGTTGCAGAAAAATTAGGCAACGTGCTTGCGGAAGCAGGCTGGCCAGTGTCAAAACGGCATCGGGAATTGGAACGCAAAGCGGCGGCAGCGTCGGAAAAGGCATCGAGGTAGCAGACCCGTGATCGGCATCGTGATCGTGGCACATGGGGGTCTGGCGCGCGAGTATCTCGCCGCTGTCGAGCATGTGGTTGGTCCACAGGCGGCGATGAGGGCGATTGCAATCGAGGACGATCACGACCGCACGGCAAAGCAAATCGAAATCTGCGAAGCGGCGGATGCGGTTGACCAGGGCCAAGGCGTCGTGATGGTCACGGATATGTTCGGCGGCTCGCCTTCCAATCTGTCCTTGATGGCGTGTGCGGCCTCTGAGAGGCGTATCCTTTACGGCGCAAATCTGCCAATGCTGATCAAGTTGGCCAAGTCGCGCGATTTGCCTATCGCTGAGGCCGTCAGCAGCGCGCTGGAGGCGGGCAGAAAGTATATCAATTCTCTGGATCTTGGCGGAGGCGCATAACCATGTCCGGACGCGAATTGCCGATCATCAATGAAAAGGGCCTGCATGCGCGCGCATCGGCCAAATTTGTTGAGGTGGTCGAAGATTTTGACGCAACGGCACAAGTCACGAAAGACGGCATGAGTGTGTCAGGTGACAGCATCATGGGGCTTTTGATGTTGGCAGCGTCTCGCGGAACCTCTATTGAGGTGACGACAAGTGGCCCGCAGGCAGCAGAACTTGCAGACGCTTTGGCACGTTTGGTGGCCAATCGTTTCGGGGAAGATTTCTGAAACGCGGGACGAGGAAGGTTTAGGCTTCGTGACAGATACGGCGCAAAACCAGACCGTTGCAGCAGCCGACGGTGCGAACCGCAAATATGATATGCGGCGGCTCTCCTATGCCGGGACGTTTCCGAATCCGTTCAAGGCTGGGACGATCCGGGCAATTGAATGGTTGACTGCAAAGATTCAGCTCTTGCGCCTGATCCGACAGTTCGAGCGCTCTGGCGCGCCGTTTGGCTCACCTTTCTGGCCCAAGGCGATCAAGCAGATGGGCATTCGCATTGACACTCCCGATGCGGAAATTGCGCTGATCCCGCCGACGGGGCCGCTGGTTGTGGTGTCAAATCACCCTCACGGGCTGGTAGATGGGATGATCATCGCCGAGATGATCAACCGCGTACGGTCGGATTTTAAGATCCTCACGCGGTCGTTGCTGACGGGGATACCCGAAGTCGAAGAATTCATGATACCCGTCCCATTCCCGCACGAGGAAAATTCGCGTGAACTGGGCCTGCAAATGCGCAACGAGACGATGGCGCATCTAAAGGCCGGTGGCGCGATCATCCTGTTTCCGGCGGGCAAGGTGGCGATGTCGGAGACCTTTTTTGGCCCCGCGATCGAGGCCGAGTGGAACCTGTTTACTCATAAAATGATCCACCGTTCCGGTGCGACCATTTTGCCGATGCATTTCACCGGGCAGAACTCGCGCGCCTTTCTGATCGCCAACAAGCTGTCGGATACGCTGCGTCAGGGCCTGTTGCTCTATGAGATCAAACGCGCGCTGTTCAAACCGCAGCGCCCTTTTATCGGTGCGCCGCTGCCCGCTTCTGTGCTCGACGAGTGGGAGGGGAACCCGCGTGGCTTCCTCGCTTGGTTGCGGCAACATACGTTGGATCTTGGCCAAAAGGCCTAGCGCGTCGGCACCGGCTCGTCGCCGCGATAGTCGTAAAACCCGCGTTTGGTTTTGCGCCCCAGCCAGCCAGCCTCGACATATTTTGAAAGCAGCGGGCAGGGCCGGTATTTGCTGTCGCCCAGACCATCATGCAGCACATTCATAATCGCAAGGCAGGTGTCCAGCCCGATGAAATCTGCCAGTTCAAGCGGCCCCATCGGGTGATTGGCCCCCAGCTTCATTGCCTCGTCAATCGACTTCACCGACCCCACGCCTTCATAGAGCGTATAGACCGCCTCATTGATCATCGGCACCAGAATGCGATTAACGATAAAGGCAGGAAAGTCCTCGGCATTCGCGGCCGTCTTACCAAGGGTTTTGACCACGTGCATAAGGCTGTCATAGGTCTCGCGATCAGTTGCAATGCCGCGGATCAACTCGACCAGTTGCATCACCGGCACCGGATTCATAAAGTGAAAGCCCATGAATTTTTCGGGTCGATCCGTGCGCGAGGCAAGGCGGGTGATCGAGATCGACGACGTGTTAGAGGTCAGGATTGTCTGCGGGCCAAGGTGGGGTGCCAGGCCTTCAAAGATCTTGTTCTTGATCTCTTCCTTCTCGGTTGCAGCCTCGATGACCAGATCCAGCGGGCCAAGTTCGGCCAGAACCGAGCTGGTCTTGATCCGTGCCATCGCGCTTGCCTTTTCGTCGGCGGTGATTTTGCCACGCCCGACCTGCCGCTCCATATTCCGGTCGATGGTGGCTAGCGCGGCCCCAAGCATCTCGGGGTTCACGTCATTCAACAGCACGTCATAACCCGAGAGCGAAAACACATGCGCGATGCCATTGCCCATCTGCCCTGCACCCACGATGCCAACGGAACGGATTTCCATGTCGTGCCCCTTTACTGCCCTGCAGCACATTACGCAGTCTGTTCGCCCCAACGCAAGGGTGCGCCAGATCGTTCGATTTCGTTGCAAATGCCTTTGTTAAGGTTTCAGAAAGCCGATTCGGCCAAACTTGATCTTGGGTGTGAAAATTCTTGGGGTGTGAGATGTCATTTGTTTTTCCTGGCGAGAAGTCGCTGGACTATTTCCCTTGCCAATATGGCAAGTCACGACTTCAGTTGCGCGGGCCGAAACGCGAAGTCGCGGGACCTTATGTGGCGGTCTTGGGTGGGACTGAAACTTACGGCAAATTTGTTCCGGTTCCTTATCCGGCGCTGTTGGAGCGGGGTATAGCGTTGCCGACGCTGAATCTGGGCTGTATGAATTCGGGCCCGGATGTCTATCTGAACGATCCAGAGATGATGGGTCTTGCGTGCAGAGCTGCGGCGGTGGTGGTGCAGATTGTCGGGGCGCAAAACATCTCGAATGGATATTACTGGGTGCACCCGCGGCGCAACGACCGGTTTCTGGGGGCAACGCCAATGCTGCGCGCTCTGTTTCCCAAGGTTGATTTTACCGAATTCAACTTTACGCGGCATATGCTGGTTGCCTTGCAGCGCGCCTGCCCTGATCGGTTCGAGGTGATTGCCGAGGCCTTGCGGGCAGCCTGGGTCCTGCGGATGCAACAACTTTTGGCCGGATTGAAAGAGCGGGCAGTTCTGCTGTGGATGTCGAATACCGCGCCGCCGCATCCCGAACGGCGGGTCGATCTGAACCAGACGCCGCTGCTCATTGATAGCGAGATGATTGCCGCCGTCGGGCAGCACGCCAGTTCCTATGTAGAGGTGGTCTATAGCGACGAGGGCAAGTCAAGGGGTTGCGAGGGCATGGCCTTTGCCGCCGTAGACTCTTCTGCCGCAGAAGAGCTTCCCAGCCCAGCCTTGCACGCGGAGGTCGCCGCAGCCTTGCTGCCGCGGGTTACGACAATCCTGAAATGACCCACATAGAAAGGGCGCCCGAAGGCGCCCTTTTCAATCAGAGTTTTTCGATCATCTCTGGCACGGCGGTGAAAAGATCTGCCACAAGGCCGTAGTCGGCAACTTGGAAGATCGGCGCTTCCTCGTCTTTGTTGATCGCGACGATGACCTTGCTGTCCTTCATACCGGCGAGATGCTGGATCGCGCCCGAGATGCCGACAGCAACATAAAGCGACGGGGCCACAACCTTGCCGGTCTGCCCGACCTGCCAGTCGTTCGGCGCGTAGCCTGAGTCGACGGCCGCGCGCGAGGCACCGACGGCAGCGCCAAGTTTATCAGCCAGCTTTTCGATCAGTGCAAAGTCGGCTTCCGAGCCAACGCCACGGCCGCCCGACACAACAATCCCTGCCGAGGTCAGCTCGGGGCGGTCAGAGGTCGCGACCTTGTCTTCGACCCAGGCCGACAGGCTGCCGTCCACCGAAGCACTGGTTTTCTCGACAGCAGCCGAGCCGCCCTTGCCAGCCGCGTCAAAGGTCGCGGTCCGCACAGTCATCACTTTGGTCGCATCCGTGGATTTAACCGTCTGGATTGCGTTGCCGGCGTAGATCGGGCGTTCGAAGGTATCGGCGTCGACCACGTCTGTCACTTCGGAAATGACCATCACATCCAGCAGAGCCGCCACACGCGGCAACACTGACTTTGAAAACGCGCCAGACGGAGCAACGATATGACTGAACGCCGGGGCCAGCGACACAATCAGCGCCGCAGTGGGTTCTGCCATCGCGTGGCAATAGGCGTGATCGTCGGCGAAAAGCACCTTGGTCACGCCGTCCAGCGTTGCCGCCTCAGCTGCGGCGGCATCGCCACCCATGCCCGCCACCAGCACCGTCACCGGGCCGAGCGATTTCACAGCCGTCAGGGTCTTGGCGACCTGATCGGTGGCCAAAGCCCCGTCGATAACATCCGCGAGAAGAAGAACAGCCATCAGATCACCCCCGCTTCGTCTTTGAGTTTCGCAATCAGCTCGTCAACCGAACCTACTTTGACGCCAGCTTTGCGGCCCGCCGGTTCCGTGGTTTTCACGATGGTCAAACGAGGCGCCACATCCACACCGTAGTCGGCGGGGGTCTTGGTTGCCAGCGGCTTGGCCTTGGCCTTCATGATATTGGGCAGGCTGGCGTAGCGCGGTTCGTTCAGGCGCAAATCGACAGTCACGATCGTTGGCATTTTCACCGAAATCGTCTGCAAACCGCCATCGACTTCGCGGGTCACGGTTGCCTTGTCGCCTTCAATCGCCAGATCTGAAACGAAGGTCGCCTGCGACCATCCGAGCAGTGCCGAAAGCATCTGGCCGGTGGCATTCATATCGTTATCAATGGCTTGCTTGCCACATAGCACGATGCCGGCAGCCTCTTCCTTGACAACAGCCGCCAAGAGTTTCGCCACAGCCAAGGGCTCGATATCGGTGTGTACGTTGTCGGTCGCCTCAATGAGGATCGCGCGATCGGCCCCCATTGCAAGCGCCGTGCGCAAGGTTTCCTGCGACTGCTTGACCCCAATCGACACAACCACAATTTCGGTCGCGACGCCCTTTTCTTTCAGGCGAATCGCTTCTTCGACAGCGATCTCGTCAAAGGGGTTCATAGACATTTTCACGTTGGCAAGATCGACACCCGTGCCGTCCGCTTTGACGCGAACCTTCACGTTATAGTCGATCACACGTTTGACAGGCACCAAGACCTTCATCGCGTAAATCTCCGTAATTAGGGCCCGGGTGGGCCGGCCAAGCTCTCAGGCCTCTCATATCGCGTAAGGTGGGTTGGTAACAGGGCAAAACCGACAAAAAGTTGCCGCAGGACGTCGCGTTTTAATGCTCAACGTGTCAGGCCCGGCACCCAGAGTACGTCGTCTTTGCCGTCATTGTTCGCGATCCGGCCAGCGACAAAGAACCAATCCGACAATCGGTTCAGATACTTGACCGCTTCGGGATTGACCTCTTCCATCGTGGCAAGCTCTACCACGCCGCGCTCCGCACGGCGCGAGACGGTGCGACACAGATGCAGATGCGCGGCCAAAGTCGACCCGCCCGGCAGGATAAAGCTGCGCAACGGCGTCAGCTTGGTGTTCATCGCGTCGATCTCGGCTTCCAGCCGTGCGACCTGGCCTTCGATCATGCGCAGTGGCGGATAGGGAGCTGTTGCATCCTTGTGCATGTCGGGCGTGCAAAGGTCGGCCCCAAGATCAAAGAGATCGTTGGAAATGCGCTGCAAAGCGGCGTCGAGATCGCCTTGGGCATGCAGTCGCGCAAGGCCAACGGTGGCATTGGTTTCGTCAACCGTGCCATAGGCCGCCACCCGCATTGAATGTTTGGCTACCCGCGCCCCGTTGCCCAAGGCCGTCTCGCCGGCATCTCCGGTCTTGGTATAGATTTTTGACAGAACAACCATCTCTCACCCCTTGCTGCGCAGATAGGCAAATCCGACGATGATGATCACCGCCGCCGCTTGCGCGATGATCCGATAGCGCATCAGCCGGTTAGAGTGTTTGCGGTTGAACTCGCCCCCTTTGGCAAAGCTGCCGATGCCGATCATCAGGATGATCAGCACGACAAAGCATGCCAAGACGCCAATAATGAAGATCGGATCGCTGCCCATCGTGTTCCCTTTGCTTCCCGCTTCATTTAGGGGCTTCAGCACGGAAAGCGAATGAAAAATCGTCACGGTTGGCGACCTTGCGGCAAATAGCCCGCGCTAACCCTTGGCAATCACCCAATCAAGCAGCCGTGTGGGCAGGATCCGCCGCAAAAAGCCCATCAGATGCGTGGGCATGGTAACATAATAGCGCGGATGCGGGCGCGGGCTTTCCAGCGCGTGGATGAGTTTGGCCGTCACAGCGCTGGCAGGTAACTCCCAAGTATCGGGTGGCCCGCCATGATACAGCCTTTGCCGCAGGCTTGCATATTCGTCGGCTCGGGCCGAGTTTTCCCAATCTATCCATCGTTCAAAATGCGGAATGGCTTTTTCGCGGATGGCGGTGCCGATCGGCCCCGGTTCGATCAGGATCACCTCGATGTTGGTATCCGCCATCTCGATGCGCAGCACATCCGTCAGACCTTCCATCGCAAATTTTGTCGCCACATAGGCACCGCGCCATTTCAGTGCGACAAGGCCCAGAACCGAAGAGCAGTTGATAATCCGCCCATGGCCCTGCGCACGCATTAACGGAATCACTCGCCGCGTCAGGTCGTGATAGCCAAAGAGGTTGGTCTCGAAAATCTCGCGCAGCGCACCGCGTGGCAGATCTTCGACCGCGCCCGGGCAGGCAAAAGCGCCGTTGTTGTAGAGCGCGTCAAGTGTGCCGCCTGTCCGGCGGGTCACCTCGGCAACCGCAGCTTCAACACTGGCTTCGTCGGCGTAGTCCAGCACAAAACTTTCCAGCCCCTCGCGGCGCAGACGCTCGCAATCGCCTTCTTGGCGACAGGTGGCGAACACGCGCCAACCCCGCGCCGCAAGCCCGCGCGCCGCATCAAGCCCGATGCCCGAGGAGCATCCCGTGATCAGAATTGTCTTTTTCATGCCCGCCTGCGCGCTAATGGAAGATTTGCTCTTCCTAGGCGGCTCAATAGGGGCAGACAATGTTTATATGGCTATTCGCTCAGGAGTGCGGCGGAAATATAGCCTTCCAGCCCATCACCTTCGATCCGTATCATCGCCCAGCCATCAGGGCCATCGGCCTCGGCCACGACCAGAACCTCGTCGCCGCGACGCAGACTATCCATGACGGAATATTCGGTGCCGGGACCCGCACGTACGTTCACGGCACGCACATTGACCCGCATGATTCGGCCCGTCACCGGAGGTTCGGGTGCAAGCGCGGCTGCCTCGGTCATCACCGGCTGGCCCATAAGAGGCGCATCGGGAACAAAGGCGGCGGTGATCACATTGGCGGGCTCGGGAACCACTGCGGGGGCAACCACTTCGTCCGGCTGGGGGGCAACCTGCGCTGTCTGAACTTGCTCTGGCTCAGTGTGAGGGATCAGCCCAAACCGCATCTGTCCGCGATCTTCGCCGCCAAGTTTCATCGCCGCAAAGAGACCCACTGCCAAAATCATAACCCATCGGATCATCCGTCTTTACCCCGTCTCACCATCACAACACAGTCACGTTACCACAAATTCAGGTTCTTGTCTGAGGGAAAACGCTGTCCGAGTTCCCCGCAGATGTCTTGATGGATTTTCCGTCTGGACCCGTCGTTTATCCCGCACTACACAACATACATGTCAGACGAAGCAGATGACCCCAAGATTGAGCCTGTAACCCTCTCTGAACCTTTGGCGCGCGCCATTGGTGAGCGGTATCTGACCTATGCGCTGTCGACGATCATGCACCGCGCTTTGCCCGATGCGCGCGACGGGCTGAAGCCTGTGCATCGCCGGATTCTCTATGCGATGCGCGAGTTGAAACTGTCGGCTACGTCGGCCTTTCGTAAGTCGGCCAAGATTTCAGGCGACGTGATGGGAAACTATCACCCGCATGGAGATGCGGCGATCTATGACGCGATGGCGCGCTTGGCGCAGGACTTCAATGTGCGCTATCCGCTGGTGGACGGGCAGGGGAACTTTGGCAACATCGACGGCGATAACCCCGCTGCTTCCCGCTATACCGAGGCGCGTCTGACCGCGATTGCCGAGACTTTGATGGAGGGGCTGGCGGAAAACGCGGTCGATTTCCGCCCGAACTATGACGGAACGCTGGAAGAGCCGGTGGTGATGCCGGCTGCCTTTCCGAACCTGTTGGCCAACGGGTCAAGCGGCATCGCCGTGGGGATGGCCACGAATATCCCGCCGCATAATCTTGATGAGCTGATTCAAGGCTGCCATGCGATGCTGGCCAATCCCGATGTGTCAGACGAAGCCTTGGTCGAAATCATCCCTGGCCCCGATTTCCCGACTGGCGGCGTGATGATCGAGCCGCGCTCGGTGATGCTGGACGCCTATCGCACGGGCCGCGGGTCTTTGCGCACACGGGCCAAGTGGTCTGTCGAGGATCTGGGCCGCGGCACATGGCAGATCGTGATCACCGAGATACCCTATCAGGTGCAGAAGTCCAAGCTGATCGAAAAGCTGGCCGAGGTTATCCAGATCAAAAAGGTGCCGCTGCTGGCGGATGTTCGCGACGAATCGGCTGATGATATCCGTATCATTCTAGAGCCGCGCTCGCGCACGGTCGACCCCGAGATGCTGATGGCGGCGCTGTTCAGATCGACCGATCTGGAAAGTCGTTTCAGTCTGAACATGAACGTGTTGATTGACGGGCGACAGCCGCGGGTTTGCAGCCTCAAAGATGTGCTTCGTGCGTTTCTGGATCACCGCCGCGACGTTCTAAAACGCCGCAGCCAGCACCGTCTGGAAAAGATCGACCACAGGTTGGAGATCTTGGAAGGCTTCATCATCACCTTCCTTAATCTGGATCGTGTGATCGACATCATCCGCTATGATGAAGAGCCCAAAGCCGCGCTGATGGCTGAGGATTGGGGCAAGAAACACCTTCGCGCTACGTCGGAGAAAGACTATATTCCCCCCGCCAGGGACGGCGAGGGCGAGTTGACCGAGGTGCAGGCCGAGGCCATCTTGAACATGCGCCTGCGGTCTTTGCGGCGGCTGGAAGAGATGGAGCTGATCCGCGAGCGTGACGAGTTGATGCAGGAACGCGCCGGGCTGGTGGACCTGTTGGAAAGCGACCGGCTGCAGTGGAAGCAGATCGGCACAGAGCTGGAAGACATCCGTAAAAAGTTCGGCAAGCAGACCGCGCTGGGCGCCCGTCGCACCGCCTTTGCCGAAGCAGGCGAGGTCGAGGACGTTTCGTTTGAAGCGATGATCGAGCGCGAGCCGATTACGGTGATTTGCAGCCAGATGGGTTGGATTCGCGCGCTAAAGGGCCATGTTGATCTTGGGTCCGAGCAAAAGTTCAAGGATGGCGACGGCCCGCGCTTTGCTTTCCATGCCGAGACGACCGACAAGATCTTGCTCATTGGCGCAAACGGGCGGTTCTACACGCTGGTCGGGGTTAATTTGCCCGGTGGGCGGGGAATGGGCGAGCCTGTCCGGCTGATGGTGGACCTGCCGAATGATAGCGAAATCGTTGATCTGCAAATCTTCCGAAGTGGGGAAAAGCTGCTGGTCGCCTCGAGCGCAGGCGATGGCTTTGTGGTCAACTCGGACGAGGTGCTGGCCCAGACCAAGGCGGGCAAACAGGTGTTGTCCTTGGGGGCGGGCGTGAAAACTGCGATCTGTCGCAAGGTCACGGGCGATCACGTCGCGGTGGTGGGCGAAAACCGTAAGGTGCTGGTGTTCCCACTGGCCGAACTGCCCGAGATGGCCAAGGGCAAAGGGGTCCGCTTGCAGAAATACAAGGATGGCGGGCTGTCGGATGCCACCACTTTTGTGCTGACGGAGGGGCTATCGTGGAAAGATCCGGCAGGGCGGACCCGTACTGAAACCAATCTGGAGGAATGGCTGGGCGCGCGTGCTTCGGCAGGCCGGATGGCACCGCGCGGTTTCCCAAGGGATAACAAGTTCACCTGATTTTGGTGGGTATCGGCCATGCCGAACCCATGTTCTGAACGCGATCTTCTGCCGCTCTTGTTTCACATCTCCCTATCCAAACCCGCAAACACCTGCAGGACGCCATGAAGCATTTCTTTTTTGACACCGATCTTTCCCTGCTTTTTGCGACCTTCAATATGGCGATTGCCCTGATTTTGGGTGCAATCATCGGGTCCGAGCGACAACTGCGCGGGCGGATGGCGGGCCTGAGAACCAATGCGCTGGTTTCGCTGGGGGCCGCGGCCTTTGTGACCTTTGCCGCTTTGTTTCCACATGACATGAACCCGACTCGGGTCGCAGCGCAAGTTGTCTCGGGAATTGGCTTTCTTGGGGCCGGGATCATCTTTCGCGATGGCTTCAATATCAAAGGCATCAACACCGCTGCAACGCTCTGGTGTTCGGCGGCCGTTGGTTTGATTTCAGGCACGGGACATATGACTTATGCTATTGTTCTGACATCACTCATCGTCTTTGCGAACCTTGGATTGCGGCCCGTCGTTCGCAAACTGAAATCGATTGCGGCCCAAGGCAAACCCTCGGATCACCTGTTCCAACTGCGGCTTGCCTGCAACGATGCCCACCAAGCGGATATTCGGAAAACGTTGATGGCGACCCTTGGTGAACAAGATTTGACGCTGGCTAAAACCGCCTCTCGCAGCCATGACGGCACAACCCATCTGATTGCGATGGTGAGCGGCTTGGTCGCGCCCGCAGCCATGGTCGAACAGACGATCCGCCAAATGTCGCTGAACCCGAATGTCACGCAAGCAGACTGGTGCGTCGCGGATGGTGGCGAGATAGATTTTGAACGGTAAAGCTGGCGCTAATCAGCCTCGGATTTTTCCACGGCGCCACCTTCTGCAACCCAGCCCGTAAATCCTTCGCGGATATGGGCGGCCTCAAACCCCATATCCTGCAACGTGGCCACGGTAAGCGCCGAGCGCCAGCCCGAGGCGCAGTGGAATAGATAACGCTTGCCTTCTTGTCCGAACACCGGTTTGAAATAGGGGCTTTCCGGGTCAACCCAGAATTCAACCATGCCGCGGGGGGCATGGACCGAGCCTGGAATGAAGCCCAGACGCTCGCGCTCTCGCGGGTCGCGGATATCAACGATAACCACATTGCAATCGCCGGCCATTGCGATGGCCTCGGCGGCGGTCACCTCGCTGATCCGCGCGCGTGCGGTGGCAACAAGGCTCGCGGCATTGACGGTAAGCTTTTGCATGATCTCTCCCTCTGGTTATCGGCGATTTGATCCGAATCCGTTGCAAAGAGCAAATGCGCCATAGGTGCCGCCCCTTGCCCCGCTTCGCCCCAGCAGCTACCCTGCGCGGCAACGCAGCAATCAGGAGCCGATCCATGGCGCAACGTCTTCATCTTGTCTTTGGTGGCGAGCTCATCTCGCCCGAACAGAACGTGTTCAAAGATGTGAGCGACATCCATATTGTCGGCATGTTTCCTGACTATGCCTCTGCGTTTAGCGCCTGGAAAGCCGAGGCGCAGCGCACCGTTGATAACGCCCATATGCGGTATTTCATTGCGCACATTCACCGCCTGCGCGAAGAGGGACGGCCAAGTTCCCTGACCGAGGAAATGGGCGCGTAACGCAAGAGGTTCGAATGGTCCTCTCGCTTGGTCGCACACTTTACAATCTGGCCGCTCGAAACGCGCCAGACCAGCCGGCGACGCGGCCGCCACGTCCTCAGGGTAACCTTGTCTGGTTTCATGCCCCAACCCTTGCGGCCGTCGCAGGGTTGATTGAGCTGGCGCACCAAATCAAGGCGGAATTGGGTGCAGCCGTGCTGCTGACCTGCGCCGATCCTCTCACCGAGACAAATGCCGTCGTGCAGCCGCCACCGCCGGATCGCCCTGCTGAGGTGCGCGCGTTTCTGGATCATTGGCGGCCTACACTTGTGGTGTTCAGCGAAGGCGAGTTGCGTCCCGCAATGATCGCCGAACTTCAGGCACGACAGATAACGATGTTCATGGCCAATGCGCGCGCGCCACATCTGCCCAAAGAGCGGGATGGGTGGTATCCGGGGCTGATCCGCGCCAGCGTGGCTGGGTTGAGCCGTGTCTTTGCCGTGGATGAGCCAAGTCAGCGTGCCTTTCGCAAGGCTGATGCCAGGGATGTGGTGGTGACAGGGCGGCTGGAGGAAGCCAGCTCTGCACTTCCCCACCATGAACCAGAGCGCGCTGCCCTTGCCGCACTGGCCGCGACGCGCCCGATCTGGCTTGCAGTAGCGGTGCCCGAGGCAGAAGAGGCGGCGGTGATTGCCGCGCATCGCTCGGCGCTGCGGCTTGCGCATCGGTTGCTGCTGATCCTTGTGCCACAGGACTTGTCGCGTGCCGAGGCGTTGGTGGCGCAGATGGAAAAGGCTGAGGGCTGGACCGTAGCGCAGCGACGCCTTGAGCAAGAGCCAGACCCCGAGACTACCGTCTATATCCCTGATTCTCATGGGGAATACGGGCTGTGGTATCGGCTTGCCCCGGTCTGTTTTATGGGGGGGAGTCTGGCGGGAGAGGGATGCGCGCGCAACCCGATGGAGGCAGCGGCAATGGGGTCGGCGATCATCTATGGCCCCAAGCCGGGGGCCTATGGTGCGATGTTCGGGCGGTTGGGTGCGGCACAAGCGGCGCGGGCTGTCGGGGCCGCAGATGATCTGGGCGAGGCCTTGAGCGATCTGCTGGCCCCAGACCGCGCGGCCAAACTGGCGCAAGCGGCGTGGACGTTGTCGTCGGACGGGGTCGAGGCCAGCGCGCAGATGTTCGAGGCGATCCGCCGCGTACTGGATGGTGAGGCCTGATGCGCCCGCCCGCTTTTTGGAACCAGCCAGTGGGGATTTGGGCGCGGCTGCTGGCACCCTTGGGCTGGATTTACGCAGCAGGGGTGGCGCGGCGGCTGCGGCAGACGGGCTATCGCGCGCGCGTACCTGTGGTCTGCATCGGCAATATCAACGCCGGGGGCACCGGCAAGACGCCCACAGCGATTGCGCTGGTGCAGCGCTTGCTCGATCGTGGGGTCAAGGTGGCTGTGGTCAGCCGCGGCTATGGCGGGCGGCTGGAGGGTCCGGTGGCTGTAGACCCCGTTCAGCACAATGCAGCGGATGTGGGCGACGAGCCGTTGCTGCTGGCGGCCTTTGCGCCTGTCTTTGTGGCACGCGACCGTGCCGCGGGTGTTCGGATGGCCGAAGCGTCGGGCGCGCAGGTGGTTTTGCTGGACGACGGGTTTCAGAACCCCAGCGTTATCAAGGACCTGTCGATCATCGTCGTCGATGGCGCAGTGGGCTTTGGCAACGGGCGCTGCCTGCCAGCGGGGCCGTTACGCGAGCCTGTCGCGGTGGGCTTGGCACGGGCCGATCTGGTGTTGGTGATCGGCGAGGGACGCGTGCCGACGGGCGAAGTGCCACAATTGCGCGGGCGGCTTGACGTGCTGAAGATGGGCATCGACTGGGCGGGCGAGCGGGTGCTTGCCTTTGCCGGCATCGGGCGGCCCGAAAAGTTCTTCACGACCCTGCGCGCAACGGGGGCCGTGGTGCTACGCGCCGAGGCTTTGGATGATCACCAACCGTTGTCGCCTGCCTTGTTGGCGCGGCTGGAGACTGAGGCTTTTGCTTTGGGCGCGCAACTTGTCACCACAGAAAAGGACGCTGTGCGTCTGCCCGAAGCTTACCGCATGCGGGTGCTGACCCTGCCGGTGCGGCTGCAAATCGAGGATTGGAGCGTATTGGACGCTCGCCTTGCCGCGCTTGGCGTTGTATAGCGCCGCAAACCGCAAACGGAGGCCGCAATGTCTGCGATCAAATCGCTTTTTGTGACACGACTGTATCACGCCAAACTGGCCGAAGTTGGCCGCGGCGTCGATCCAGATGAGCTGGAGGCGACTTGCCTGTCGATCGCCGAGGATGACGAGGCGGGTCAGGCCTGGTGTGAGGAAAACGACTATCCCGGCTATACGTCCTATGCCTCCTTGGACGATCTGCCCTGGCGCGCGCCGATCTTTCAGGCATTGGTCGAGATGCTGGACAAGCATGTCGCAGAGTTCATCAAAGAGCTCGATTTCGATCTGGGCGAAAAAGAACTGAAGCTCGACTCGCTTTGGATCAATATTCTGGGCTCGGGGGGCAACCATGCGTCACACATCCACCCCCATAGCGTGATTTCCGGCACCACCTATGTGACAATGCCCGAGGGCACCTCGGCAATCAAATTCGAGGACCCGCGGCTGGCGATGATGATGGCCGCCCCGCCGCGCAAAAAGACCGCGCGCGAAGATCTGCGCAGCTTTATCTACGTCAAACCCGAGGTTGGCGACGTGCTGCTGTGGGAAAGCTGGCTGCGCCACGAGGTGCCGATGAATATGTCGGACGACGAGCGGATTTCGGTGAGCTTTAACTACAGCTGGGGCTGAGACGCCGCGCTGAAACGGGCGGCGCTGCCGGTGATGGCAGGGACGTGTAGGGATGCTGCAAAACTTTGAAAGGTTTGGGGATGGCGGTAATTGAGATCTTGGCACTGCTCGCGGTGGTGCAATATCTGTTTTTCGGAACGCAGGTTTCGCGGGTGCGTGGTGAGACCGGCATCAAGGCGCCGACGATGACAGGCGATGCCAAGTTGGAACGGATGATCCGCGTGCATCTGAACACGCTTGAGATTCTGATCGCGTTTTTCCCCGCGTTGTATGTGGCCACCCAGCATGCGTCGGCGTGGCTGGTGGCACCGCTTGCCGCGATTTATCTGATCGGGCGGCAGGTCTATTGGCGCGCCTATCTGCGCGACCCTTCGGCGCGCACCACGGGGTTCTTGCTGAGCATTGGGCCGATCGGGATCTTGATCCTGCTGGGTCTGGGGGGCAGCCTCTGGTCGATGATCGGCTAGGCTGCAACGCAAAAGGAGGCCTTGCGGCCTCCTTTCGAAATCGGGGGGGGTGGGGTCTTACTTCGCCATCACGATGGTGTCGGCGTCATGGGCCTTGTTGACCAGTTTCCAGCCGATAGTGACCTTTTCACCGACCTTGAGGCCGGGATCCTTGAAGCCTTTGGGCAGCATGTAGACGGTGCCATCGTCCAGCGTGACGGACATCGCTTTCATGTCGAGCGCCTTGATGGTGCCGGTGGTGTTGGTGTCTGCTGCGAAAGCGCCCAAGGTGCTTGCCATCACAGCTGCGATAACGGTCGGGAACAGAATCTTACGCATTTTTTTCGTCCTAGTAGTGGCCCGCGAAGGGTGCCGGTTCGAGCAGTCTGAAGGGCCTGATCTGGTCTTGGGGGAGGCCAACGGTTCCTTTCTGCTCTTGGGTTGAAACTAGCGGTATTCCGTCGGTCCAGCAATTTACAAGCGCGTAAGGATTGGGCAAGGAAGGTGCAGTCAGTCAATGTTATATATATGATATTAAACAATTAAATTGGTCGAGTGAATCCTGTCATCGGCAAAATACCGCGTTCACCGCTTGGTGAGCGGGACGATAGGTTTGCGTGATTGCAACCAGGTTATTCGAGGATTTCGGACTGGTGCTGCCCCAGTTTCGGGGCCGGGCGGTCAAGCGCCAGATCAGCACCCGAGAAGGTGAAAGGCGAGCGCACGCCCGCGATGCCTTCGGGTGCGATTTGCAGGCCGCGCGCGATGACTTGAGGGTCGGCAAAGGTCTCGGCAAGGTCATTGATCGGGCCGGCGGGCACGCCTTGGGCCTCGCAAGCGGCCAGCAGGTCGGCCTTGGCAAAGCGGCGGGTGGCTTGGGTCAACAGGCGCGTCATCTCGGCGCGGTTGGCAACGCGGTCGGCATTGGTGGCGAACGCGGGCGCATGCGCCATTTCAGGCAGGCCCAACAGGGTGCACAGGCGCTGGTATTGGCCGTCGTTTCCAGTGGCAAGGATGATCCAGCCATCGGCGCAGTCAAACACGGCGTAGGGCGCAAGGTTGGGGTGTGCGTTGCCCATTTTGACCGGCGCGATGCCCGAGGTCAGGTAGTTCAGCGACTGGTTTGCCATCACCGAGGTGGCTACATCCATCAGCGCCATGTCGATGTGCTGGC
>JAHEBX010000024.1 GCA_024642045.1 Pseudorhodobacter sp.
ACCGCGCACGGATGGAGCAATTCGCCCGCGACAAGCTGAGCGAGTTGGGCCTGATGACGATCCAGAACATCAATCAGGCTGTTGAATCGCTTTCGGGTGGTCAGCGGCAGGGTGTGGCGGTGGCGCGGGCCGCGGCCTTTGGCTCTAAGGTTGTCATTCTGGACGAACCGACGGCCGCCTTGGGTGTCAAGGAAAGCCGCCGTGTGCTGGAATTGATCCGTGATGTGCGCTCGCGTGGGATCCCGATCATCCTGATCAGCCACAACATGCCGCATGTGTTTGAAGTGGCAGACCGCATCCACATCCACCGTCTGGGCAAGCGTCTGTGTGTGATTGACCCCAAGGCCTATTCGATGTCGGACGCGGTTGCCTTTATGACCGGTGCGAAAGTGCCCGAAGGCGTGGAAGAGCAGGCATGACAGCCGCCGAGCTGGCCGAAGTTATTCGGCAAAAAGCAAAAGGGCGGGGGCGATATCTTGTCGCCCTTGCTGGTCCCCCGGGCGCAGGCAAATCCACTCTTGCCGCAGAATTGGTTGCGCGGATTGGGCCAGGGGCCAAGTCCGTGCCGATGGACGGCTTTCACTACGACGATGCGGTGCTGATTGCGCGCGGTGCACGTGCGCGCAAAGGCGCGCCAGACACTTTTGATGTGCGCGGCTTTTTGCATCTTTTGCAACGCCTTCGGGTCGAGGATGAGGTCGCAATTCCTTTGTTTGATCGTGATCTTGAAATCAGCCGAGCCGGGGCCGCAATCCTCACCTCTCAAGACCAGATCCTGATCGTCGAAGGCAATTACCTCTTGCTTGCCGAGGCGCCCTGGCCCGAGACATTGCCGTTTTTTGATCTGACTGTCTGGATTGATGTGCCTCAGGCCGAACTGGAACGTCGCTTGCAAGAGCGTTGGGCCCATTACGGCAAGACCCCAGACGAAGCGCGGGCTTGGATTGATAGCAATGATTTACCCAATATCCGTCGCGTGGTCGCAGGGTCAATCGCGGCTGATCTGGTGCTGCAGGCCTAGCTTTGTGGCGTCATCGCCTTGCGGCCCTTGCTGCGTTCAAGGCCAAGTTTGCGTTCGCGCCATATGATCAATATCCCCGCCGTAATGACCAGAGCTGCGCCGGCCAGCATTGTCAGCGTTGGCACCTCGGAAAATACGAAATAGCCGATCAGCAGGGCGAAAATCATCGACGCATAGTCAAAAGGCGCGATCAGCGAGGCGTCGGCTTCGCGGTAACTTGAGGTCAGCAGGATCTGCCCGACCCCACCCAACAGGCCCGCAGAAACAAGAGTGATGGCCTCGGTCGTGGAGGGCACGACCCACCCAAACGGCAGAGTGACAAAGGAAAGCAGCGTCGAGGTGAGTGAGAAATAAAAGACGATAGCGGCGGTTTTCTCGGTATTGACCAGTTTTCGCACAAACACCTGCGCAAGGGCTGCACAAAAAGCGCCGCCCAACACCAGAATGGCCCCGAAAGCCTCGCGGTGCGAGGCGGTATCGCCACCGATCACCGTCAGGCGCGGTGACAGCACAATCAATACGCCTGTCAAGCCAAGCGCCACGGCCGAAATCCGAAAGAGCCGTACCTCTTCCCCCAAAAACATCGCGGCGAAGATGACGACAAGCAGCGGAGAGGCATAGCCGATCGCAGTGACTTCGGGCAACGGCAGGTATCCAAGGCCTGCAAACCCCAAACCCATGGCCAGTGTGCCGACAAGTCCACGCCAGAAATGGCTGATCGGATTATGCGCCCGAAAGCCGGTCGAAAGTTCGCGCCGCAGCGCCAGCCAGCCGACGATCACCGGAATGGCGAAGAAGGAGCGAAAGAACACGGCTTCACCGGCCGGGATATGGCCGGTGGTGGTTTTGATCAGCGAGGACATCACGATGAAAACCAGAACCGAGCCGACTTTGAA
The DNA here is from genome assembly GCA_024642045.1 of Pseudorhodobacter sp. Classification (GTDB taxonomy): domain Bacteria; phylum Pseudomonadota; class Alphaproteobacteria; order Rhodobacterales; family Rhodobacteraceae; genus Cypionkella. The sequence continues at coordinate 1,918 of JAHEBX010000024.1, forward strand.
GGCGATGCCGTGCAAGGGTCGCATGGGGTTTCTTTCGCTAAATTTCGGACTTGTCGCGCAGCTTGGTCTAGGGTTCCCTATCCGAAAGGAGATTACCATGCCCAAAGCGCCACTTTCCGACAGAATTGATCAGGGGCGCGGGGTGGTGCCTGCGGACATCGTGCTGAAGGGGGGGCTGGTTTACGATCTGATCAGTGGCGAACTGGTCGCCAGTGACGTTGCGATGTGTGGAGACTGCATCGTGGGGGTGTTCGGCACCTATGAGGGCAAGCGCGAGATTGATGTCTCGGGGCGGGTCTTGGTGCCTGGGTTTATCGACACGCATCTGCATATTGAATCTTCGCTGGTGACTCCGTTTGAATTTGACCGCTGCGTCAGCCCGCATGGGGTGACGACGGCGATCTGTGATCCGCATGAAATTGCGAATGTCTGTGGATTGGTGGGGATCAACTACTTTCTTGAGGCCTCGGGGCGCACGCTGATGGATATTCGGGTGCAGCTCAGCTCTTGCGTGCCCTCGACCCATATGGAGACGACGGGCGCGCGGCTGGAGGCAGCGCATCTGGTGCCGCTGATGGATCATCCGCGGGTGATCGGGCTTGCAGAGTTCATGAATTATCCCGGTGTTTTGCATCGGGATGCGGGCTGTATGGCCAAGCTCGAGGCATTCAAGGGACGCCATATTGACGGCCACGCGCCCTTACTGCGCGGAAATGACCTTAACGGCTATATCGCGGCGGGGATCCGAACCGAACACGAGGCGACGCATTATGACGAGGGGCTGGAAAAGCTGCGCAAAGGCATGCGGGTGCTGATTCGCGAGGGGTCGGTGTCCAAGGATTTGCAGGCGCTGGTGGGGCTGTTGACCGAGCGCCACGCGCCGTATCTGAGCTTTTGCACCGATGATCGCAACCCGTTGGACATCGGCGAGCACGGGCATTTGGACTATATCATCCGCACGGCGATTGCCTTGGGCGCGCCACCCTTGGCGGTTTATCGCGCGGCGAGCCTGTCGGCGGCCGAGGCCTTTGGGCTCAAGGATCGCGGGCTGATCGCGCCGGGCAAGCGGGCGGATATCGTGGTCATTGATGGCTTGGACACTTGCGTTGTGCAAAAGGTTTTCACCGGCGGTGTGGAGATATCTGAGGCGGCCTTTGCCGCACGCGAAGGGGTTGAGCCCGTGGCACGCCACTCGGTAAAGGCGCCAAAGATCGAGGCACATCATTTCCGCACGGGTGGCAATCGGGTGGAAACGCCGGTGATCGGGATCATCGAGGGCAAGATCATCACCGAACACCTGACGTTTGATATCGCGCCTGCGGATGGTGACAAGCGCCCCGATATCGCCCGTGATCTGGTAAAAATTGCGGTGATCGAACGCCACGGGGTCAATGGCAACCGCGCGACGGGGTTTGTGAAAGGCTTTGGCTTGCAGCGGGGCGCGATCGGGTCAACCGTCTGCCATGACCATCACAACATCGCGGTGGTGGGGGCGGATTACGAGGATATGGCGCTGGCGGTGCAGCGGCTGGGCGAGATCGAGGGCGGCTTTGTGGTGGTAGAAGGCGGCCGCGTGCTGGCCGAACTGGCGCTGCCGGTAGCAGGGTTGATGAGCCTGAAATCATTTGAAGATGTGCGGGCAGATCTGGTGGCCTTGCGCGCGGCGGCAAAGGCAATGGGGGTCGTGCTGGAAGAGCCTTTCTTGCAACTGGCGTTCCTCTGCCTGCCGGTGATCCCGCATCTGAAGATCACCGATCACGGGATGGTGGATGTGGATCGCTTTGAAGTGATGCCGTAGGGGGCGCCGCCCCCTCGCCGCTTTGCGGCTCACCCCCGGGATATTTACGCCAGTATGAAAGCGACTTTAGCGCAGCCTGAGCCCGCCTTCGGTTTGCAAAAAGGCGACGACCGCGTCCACCCCGACGCCATTGCGGATTTGCGCCATGACATAGGGGCGGGGGCCGCGGGCTGTGGCGGTATCGGATTGCAGAAGCGCGAGGTCGACGCCGACGTAGGGTGCGAGGTCGGTTTTATTGACCACCAGCAGGTCTGATCTGGTCACCCCGGGGCCGCGTTTGCGCGGGATGTCTTGGCCGGCGGCGGTATCAATGACGTAGATCGACAGGTCCGCAAGCTCGGGCGAGAAGGTGGCGGCAAGGTTGTCGCCACCGCTCTCGATCAGGATCAGGTCCAGGTCGGGGAAATTTTTGCGCAGGTCGGCCACGGCGGCAAGGTTGATGCTGGCATCTTCGCGAATGGCGGTGTGCGGGCAGCCGCCGGTTTCCACGCCGCGAATGCGGGCGGCGGGCAGCACTTGGGCGCGGGTGAGGTAATCGGCATCCTCGCGCGTATAAATGTCATTGGTGATCACAGCCATCGAGCAGCGGTGCGCCAGCGCGCGGCAAAGTTGTTCGGTCAGGCTGGTCTTGCCCGCGCCGACGGGGCCACCGATGCCGATACGAAGGGGACCATTGGGGTTGCTCATGTGCGGAATATCCTGACGGGCATGGTTTCGTGGCGCATCGCGGCAAGGTCGGCGCGCGGCGTGGTGGAAGAGAGGGCGGCCAGCGGAAGCCCCGCATATTCACGTGCAAGCGCCGTGATGCGGGGGGCGAGGCTGGCGAGTACCGCCTGTGCTTCTGTCTGGCCCAGCGGCACAAAGCGGGTCGCGGCGGAGGTGAGCTGCGCGGCAAGACCTTGGAGCCAGAGTGTCAGAACGTCATCGGTCGTCACGTCAAGGGCAGCAGTGGCAGCACCGACGGCGATGGCATAGGGGCGGGGCGGATGATATTGGCCGGTAATGGCGCTGATTGTAGCCGCAAAGGCGCGGCCCTGTTCCATCATTTCAGTCATCCGCTCGGCCGAGGGGGCAAGGGCTTGGGCGAGATCGGTGAGCGCCTCGAGATCAGCATCACGCGCGCGGGCTTGGGCCAAAAGAATGGCATCCGCGCGGCCCGAGCCGTGGCGCAGAATCGCGGCAATCCATGGACCAAGGTCGGCTGCGTTGCGCACGTCACCGACGCTGATGGCGTATTCAAGCCCTTGGGAGTAGGCAAAGGCGCCGATCGGAAAGGCGGGTGAAAGCCATTGCGTCAGGCGCAGGCGGTCGGTTGGGTCAGCCATGGGACAGGGCGAAATGGCCCGCAGGGCCGTGGTCGTGGCCCATGGTGCGACCGTGACCGTAAGCACCGCCTTCGGGAGTAAAGGGCGCAATTTGCAGGGCGAGGCTGGCCCCAAGGCCCTTGAGCATCGCTTCGATGACCGGATCGCGGCGAATGATCAGATGGTCGGCGGCGATCTGGCAGGGCGTGTGGCGGTTGCCGATGTGCCAGGCCAGACGCGGCAGGTTGCCCGTGACGCGGACCACGGGTTCATCAGCCGCGCGGACGGCAACGGCGCGCCCGTCGTCGAGGATGAGCGCATCGCCATGGTTGAGGCTGGTGGTTTCGGCCAGATCGACCATAAAGCTGGCACCGCTGTCGCAGGTCAGGCGCTTGCGGCGCAGGAAGCGCTCGTCATACGAAAGCGTTACGATTTCGCTGGTTTGGTCTTTGTGGGCGCGTGAGATTTGACGGGCTGGCAGCATGGGATCCTCAAAAATGCGAAACGCGCGCCGCAGGAAGCAGGCGCGCGTTTAACGGGGCTGTGGCCGAAGGAATTAGATATACAACCGTGCGCCAAAGATGCGACGAATTTCGCCCTCGCGGGTTTTGCCAAGTGCGGCAAGCTGTTCGTCCGAGGTGGCGTTCAGCCGTTCGATCTGCTTCATCCGCGGTCCAGATTCGGCGAGAACGATCAGGAAATGGCCCACAGCCTTGAAAGGAGCGGCCAGCGTCTGACCCAGCGAGCGCGGCGGTGCGATGAAGTGTTCTGTTTGTGCCATTGGAAACCTCTGGTTTGATCCGAGTGTTTCCCCCCTGAGGGCAGGGTGGCAGGAAATTCCAACCTGAACAACGGCCTATTGCGTATTGCTGCAATGCAGCGTGTGCATGGCTTGGCATGGTCAAAACAGGAAATAGCGCTGGGCGAGCGGGAGTTCGGTCGCGGGTTGGCAGGTGAGCAGTTCGCCATCGGCGCGCACTTCGTAGGTTTCGGGGTTCACCTCGATCTTGGGCTGCGCGTTGTTCAGGACCATGTCGGCCTTGCCGATGTTGCGGGTGCCAGACACGGGCAGGGTGGTTTTGTGCAGGCCGAGTTTGGCCGCCACGCCATCAGATTGGGCTGCGGCAGAGACGAATGTGACCGAGGTTTGCGCAAGGGCGCGTCCTAGCGTGCCGAACATCGGGCGCGAATACATTGGCTGCACGGGGATCGAGCCGTTGGGGTCGCCCATTTGCGCCACCACAATCATGCCGCCCATCAGCACCATCTCGGGTTTGGCGCCAAAAAACGCTGGTGACCAAAGCACGAGATCGGCGCGTTTGCCGACCGCAATCGAGCCTACATGGGCCGCAACACCGTGGGTGATTGCGGGGTTGATGGTGTATTTCGCCACATAGCGGCGCGCGCGTATATTGTCGTTGTCGCCGGTTTCTTCGGGCAGACGACCGCGCTGTTGGCGCATTTTGTGGGCGGTTTGCCATGTGCGGATGATCACTTCGCCGATGCGGCCCATCGCTTGGCTGTCCGACGACAGGATCGAGAGCGCCCCCATGTCATGCAGAATATCCTCGGCGGCGATGGTTTCGCGGCGGATGCGGCTTTCGGCAAAGGCGACGTCTTCGGGGATTGATTTGTCGAGGTGGTGGCAAACCATCAGCATATCGAGATGCTCTTCGACGGTGTTGGCGGTATAGGGCATGGTCGGGTTGGTGGACGACGGGATGATATTGGGAGACGACACCACGCGCAGGATGTCGGGGGCATGGCCGCCGCCCGCGCCTTCGGTGTGAAAGGCGTGGATGGTGCGGCCCTTGATGGCGGCCAAAGTATTCTCGACAAAACCGGATTCGTTGAGCGTGTCGGTGTGGATCATCACCTGCACATCCATATCGTCGGCCACCGACAGGCAACAGTCGATCGCGGCGGGGGTGGTGCCCCAGTCTTCGTGCAGTTTCAGAGCAGATGCGCCGGCCCTGACCATCTCGACAAGGGCTGCGGGTTGCGAGGCGTTGCCCTTGCCAGACAAACCAAAGTTCATCGGGATGCCGTCGAGCGCCTGCAACATGCGGCTGATATGCCAAGGGCCGGGGGTGCAGGTTGTGGCGAGAGTGCCATGCGCGGGGCCGGTGCCGCCGCCGAGCAGGGTGGTGACGCCCGAATGCAGCGCATCTTCGGCCTGCTGGGGGCAGATAAAGTGAATGTGCGCGTCCATGCCGCCTGCGGTCAGGATGCGGCCCTCGCCTGCGATGATCTCGGTCGAGGGGCCGATGATGATATCAACATTCGGCTGGGTGTCAGGGTTGCCCGCCTTGCCGATATGATGGATCAGCCCATCGCGCAGGCCGACATCGGCCTTGTATATGCCCGAATGATCAAGGATCAGCGCGTTGGTGATCACCGTATCCACCGCGCCACCTGCACGCGGGATCTGGGATTGGCCCATGCCGTCGCGGATCACCTTGCCGCCACCGAATTTGACCTCTTCGCCGTAAGTGGTTAGATCGCGTTCGACCTCGATGATCAGGTCGGTGTCACCCAGACGGATACGGTCGCCCGTGGTGGGGCCATACATCGCGGCATAGTCGGCGCGGGCGATACGGGTGGGCATCAGAGGTCTCCCATCACGGCGGCGTTAAAGCCAAACACGCGGCGCAGGCCACGGTAGGGGGTGAGGTGAACCTCACGCGACTGGCCGGGCTCGAACCGCACGGCGGTGCCTGCGGCGATATCGAGGCGCATGCCACGAGCGGCTGCGCGGTCGAAGGCGAGGCCGGGATTGGTTTCGGCAAAGTGGTAGTGGGACCCCACTTGAACCGGGCGGTCGCCGGTGTTGGCGACCATCAGCGTGATCGAAGGTTGGCCTGCATTGATCTCGATTTGTCCTTGCGCGACAAGGATTTCTCCGGGGATCATTTGGCGCGGCCTTTGCGGAAATAGAGCACCGCCGCCACCAAAGCGGTGGCTGTCGCCAGCATCGCGAGATGGTCGGGTTCGCTTAGAAGGTGGTGGAGGTTGCCGAAAAAGCCCAACTGCGCATGGTTTCCTTCGTGGGCAAGCGCCGCTGTGGGGATGAGGGTCAATAGAATGATGCGTTTCATATCAGCCTCTTAGCGAATGGGGTGATGGACAGTCACCAGCTTGGTGCCATCGGGAAAGGTCGCCTCGACCTGCACGGAATGGATCATCGTGGGAATACCATCCATGCATTGATCAGCCGTGATGACATGGCCGCCTGCCTGCATCAGGTCTGCCACAGTGCGGCCGTCGCGCGCCCCTTCCACAACGAAATCGGTGATCAGGGCGACCGCCTCGGGGTGGTTGAGCTTGACGCCGCGTGCCAGGCGGCCGCGGGCAACCATCGCCGCCACCGAGATCAACAGTTTTTCACGCTCGCGCGGGGTGAGGTTCATCGGTCTCTCCTAAAGTTGCCAGACGCGCGGAAGCGGGCCTCGACGCAGGGCCGTAAGCGCACGGGCGATTTGCTGTTTCAGGGGCCAGCCGTCGCGGGCCAGAATGCGGGCGACGCATTTGCCATCCCATCCCGAGGCGGCGGCATGGCATTCCTTGTGCGTCAGCGCGGCTCGAAGGGCGGGCAGGGCATCTTCGGCATGAGGGGCAATCAGGGCGATCACCGCAAAGGCGCGGGCATCGCCCAGCAAGGCCGCGTTGCATGTGGCAAGGAAATCGGCGTCAATCTGTAGCGTTTCGGCCCAGACAAGACGGCCATCGCGGGTGACGCGGCGCAGATCGGTCAGGCGCGCACGGGTCAGGCTTTCGCCCATCGCATGACGGCCCAACACCACGGATTCCGTCAGAAGGCAGGCCGCATCGCCTTGCAGGGCGATGGTGGTGGAGCGGCGCAAGTGGCAGTCTTCGAACAGGATGGTTTCTTGCGGCAACCAGTCAAGCCGCCCCCCCGCGCCGACCTGAGCTGTCACCTCGGCATGGGCGGCAGCACCACGGCTGGCATAGGCGCGCTCGGCGGTCTGAGTGGTGGCGGTGATCCTGCATTCTTGCGCGATTTCAAGCGAATAGCTGAGGCGGTCGCCATCAGTCAGCCCGCCTGAGGTGTTCAGAAATACCACTTCGGGCCCACCCGATACGCGCGGCAGCATTGCCTTGGCTGATCCTTGCTGCGCAAGATCAGCCAGCCGGTTGCCCTTGCCAAAGGCAACCCGCGCACGACCAAGCGCGCGCTGCATCGGAAAATCGGCAGGGGCAGCAAGCATATTGGGCTCCTCGACACCCAATGTAAGCAGGCGGCCGTTCCAACTGAAATAGGAGCACGCGCGGCGGCGAAAGCAGAGCGGTCACTGAAGCGAGGTTTGCACGAAAATCAGGATGGCCGCCTGATTTTTAATCATCTCGGGAACACCGATCACGCCACATTCACGGCGCGCCGGTCTGAGATGGCACCAGACCCCGTTTAAGAGCCGGGTTTTCTGAGATCGGGTTGATGGCCGGAAATACCGAAAATGTCAGAGTGTGGACCGATTGTTGTCCGCGAAGCCGCGCCAACGATCAGATTTGGCATCACCCGATGACGCCCAAAACCTTCGGCTCCAGTCTGGGTCTTTCGTGCCATTGGCAGGCTTTCGCAGGCGAAATGAAGGGATATTTACGCGGGTCCTGCCCTGCCAAGATTATTTTTGTCCACAGAAGATTTGCGTAGAAATCACTTTACAGGGTTCCCCTTTGCGGACACCATATCTAGTAAGGGCTACGCCTCGCTTCACTGCAATTTGCTTGGCGTCCTGCCCCTTGTGGTTCGCTTGTGTGCCGGGGCATAATAATGAGGCCGAGCAATGTCGCTTTCCGATGACTATCTGTTGAATGACGAACTGCATCCGATCGACATCGTCGAGGATCTGGCGGCCAATCACGCTTGGGAATTCGACCGCGTGACCGAGGATCAGATCGCCATGGCGGTCGAGGGGCAGTGGCGCACCTATTCGCTGACGCTGGCCTGGTCCGAACAGGACCAGACGCTGCGGCTGATCTGCACCTTTGAAATGGAGCCACCGCAGGGCAAGCTGTCGGATCTCTATGATGTGCTCAACCGCTGTAACGACATGGTCTGGACAGGCGCCTTTACCTATTGGGGCGAGCAAAAGCTGATGGTCTGGCGCTATGGTCTGTGCCTTGCGGGCGGCCAGATTGCGGGAACGGAGCAGATCGACCGGCTGATTTCCAGCGCAGTCACCGCATGCGAGCGGTTCTATCCGGCGTTCCAGCTGGTGTCATGGGCCGACAAAACCCCCGCAGATGCGATGCGGGTGGCTATTGCAGAGGCCTACGGGCGCGCCTAACCTGCCCTGAAAAGGGGAGTTTTCAATGACACTTGATCTGGTGGCCCGTGAGGGGCTGGTGTTGCTTGGCTGTGGCAAGATGGGGACGGCGCTGCTGACCGGATGGCTGGCAGCGGGGGTGCCTGCAACCAGCATCTGGGTGATCGAGCCGAACCCCTCGGACTGGCTGGCTGAAAGCGGCGTGCATCTGAATGAAGGCATCCCACCTGCGCCTGCCGTGGCGCTGCTGGCGGTCAAGCCGCAGATGATGGGCGCAGCGCTGCCTGCCTTGCAGGCGCTGGGCAATGGCAAAACGCTGTTTGTGTCGATCGCAGCGGGCACGTCGATTGCTGCCATCGCCACCGCTATGGGCGCGCAGACCCCGATCGTGCGCACAATGCCCAACACTCCCGCAATGGTCGGGCGCGGCATCACCGGCATGTGCGGCAACGCGCAGGCGGGCACTGCGGGGCTTGGCGTTGCACGCAGCCTGATGCAGGCGGTGGGTGAGGTGGTCGAACTGGAGGGCGAGCATCAGATTGACGCAGTAACGGGCGTGTCGGGTTCGGGTCCGGCCTATGTGTTTCATCTGATCGAGGCGATGGCTGCGGCAGGCGAGGCACAAGGGTTGTCAGCCGAGGTCGCGATGAAACTCGCGCGCGCCACCGTGTGCGGCGCGGGCGAGCTGGCCTATCAGTCCAGCGAACCGGCCAGCCAGTTGCGCATTAACGTAACCTCGCCCGCAGGCACCACTGCCGCCGCATTGGCGGTGCTGATGGACCCTGCGACCGGCTTTGGGCCCCTGTTGACGCGGGCGGTCAAGGCCGCCGCCGACCGCGGCCGGGAGCTGGGCAAATGATCAGCTATGACGACTTTGCCAAAGTCGATATTCGCGCAGGCCGGATCACCCGCGCCGAACCCTTCCCCGAGGCGCGCAAGCCTGCCTACAAACTCTGGGTCGATTTCGGGGGCGAGATTGGCGAGAAACGTTCTTCGGCACAGATCACCAAACATTATCGGATCGAGGATCTGGTAGGTCGCCAAGTGCTTGCGGTGGTAAACTTTCCACCGCGTCAGATCGGGCCGATGAAATCCGAAGTGCTGGTGCTCGGCCTTCCCGATGCCGAGGGCGACGTGGTGCTGATCGGCCCAAGCCAAGATGTGCCGCTGGGGGGGAAATTATTTTGATGAAACTGCTGATCACACGCCCCTTGCCCGACAAGGTGATGGCGGCAGCGAAGGCGGGTTTCGACGTGACAGAGCGCGAAAGCGCGCTGCCACTGACGCAGGCAGAGCTGCGCGCAGCACTGACAGATTACGATCTGGTGCTGCCAACGCTGGGCGACAGATTCTCGGCAGAGATCTTTGCCAGCGTGACGCCCAGAGCGCGTCTGCTGGCGAATTTTGGCGTCGGCTATAACCATATTGACGTGGCCGCCGCGCGTGCGGCTGGGGTGGCTGTCACCAATACCCCCGGGGCGGTGACAGAGGCCACGGCAGACGTGGCGGTGACCTTGATGCTGATGAGCGCACGGCGCGCAGGCGAGGGCGAGCGCAGCCTTCGCGCAGGGAATTGGCAAGGCTGGCATCCGACGCAGTTTCTGGGCGCGATGGTGAGCGGTGGCACCGTCGGCATCATTGGCATGGGTCGGATTGGCCGCGCAATCGCGCAGCGCTGCCACTATGGCTTTGGCATGCAGGTCAGCTTTCACAACCGCTCGCCGGTCGACCCCGGCCTGCCCGCGCGTCAGGTGCCCCTGTCCGAGGTGCTGCAGGCCGATTTTGTGGTGATTGCCGTGCCGGGAGGGGCCTCGACACGGCATCTGATCTCGGCCGAAGAGCTGGCGGGGATGCGGACCGATAGCTTTTTGATCAATATCTCGCGTGGTGATGTCATTGACGAAGCCGCTTTGACTGTTGCCCTGCAGCGCGGCCAGATCGCGGGGGCGGGGCTTGATGTCTATGAAAACGAGCCCAGCCTCACTCCGGGTCTGCACGCGTTGGAAAACGTCACCCTGCTGCCGCATCTGGGCACAGCCGTGCTCAAGGTGCGCGAGGCGATGGGGATGATGGCGCTGGACAATCTGATGGCGCAGAAAATGGGCCGACCGCTGCCCAATCTGGTGTGACGATGGCTCTCACACTGGCAAAAATACGCAAGCCGGATTGCCAACGGTCCCGCGCGCCAATGTACCCGGCCTGCGCTGCCTGCCTTTTCGGCACCCGGGCCTGCACCCGGCGCCAAAGCCGGATGAGGGGGCTCGATGCCCCCGAGAACGGCACCTGCACCAAGGTCTCTCCATGATCCTTTCCCGCGGGCGACGCTATATCTTTGTGCATATCCCCAAGACTGGTGGCACTGCGTTGACGCTGGCGCTCGAGGCGCGGGCGATGAAGGATGATATCCTGATCGGCGATACACCGAAGGCGCGCGCGCGCAAAGGCCGGCTTGCGGGGGTGACGTCTGCGGGTCGGTTATGGAAGCATTCGACATTGTCGGACATCCGCGGGCTGGCGACGCCGGCCGAGATTGCCTCGTTCTTTACTTTTACGATGGTGCGAAATCCTTGGGATCGCCTGGTCAGCTATTACCACTGGCTGCGCGCTCAGAGTTTTGCGCATCCAGCGGTGGGGCTTGCGCAGCGGCTCGATTTCAGTGGATTTTTGAATCACCCACAGACGGTTGCAGCGCTTCGACTCTGGCCCTATGCAGCCTATATGCGCGATGGCTCTGGGGCGGAGCGCGCCAATCTGTTCGCGCGGCTTGAGCATTTGGATGAGGATTTGGCACCACTTGAGGCGCATTTGGGGTTTTCACTAACCCCGTTGGCGCGGGCAAATGCCTCAGAGCGCGTCCGCGACTGGCGCGGGTTTTACTCCGATGCAGACGCGGGGTTGGTGGCCGATATCAGTGCGCAGGACATTGCACGATTTGGCTATCGGTTTGATTGCTGAAATCTTCCGCCGGAGGTCAGGTTGGAGCCTCCGGCGGGGATATTTGGGCCAGTATGAAAGCCTTAGGCCGCTTTAGCTGCGGGTTGTGGATAAAAGGTCTTGCCGCTTGCAGCCATATCGCGCAACCGTTTCGGTGCCTCAAAGCGGGGGCCGCAGGTTGCTTTTAGGTGGTCGCAGATTTCCACTGCGCGCGGAGCGCCGATGATGTCGAGCCAGCTGAACGGGCCGCCCGACCAAGGCGCAAAGCCCCAGCCAAGGATCGCGCCGACGTCACCTTCGCGGATGTCGGTCAAAACGCCATCTTCGAGCGCGCGCACCGCTTCGAGGACTTGTGCCATCAGCAGACGGTGCTGGACCTGATGCAGCGCGGGGTCTTGTGTGAGGGGGAATTTGGCGCTCAGCCCGTCCCAGAGACCTGTGCGTTTGCCCGCCGCGTCATAGGCGTAAAATCCCGCGTTGGATTTCTTGCCCAGTCGGCCTTGATCTGCCATCCAGAACAGCACTGCATCCACCGCAGCGTCGGGGTAGGCGTCGCCCATCGCAGCTTTGGTGGCCTTGGCAATCTTGACGCCGAGATCGATGGATGTCTCGTCCACCAGTTGCAGCGGACCAAGCGGCATGCCGACGAGTTTGGCCGCGTTTTCGATCAGCGCAGGTTCGACCCCTTCGGCGACCATGCGTATCCCCTCGTTGATATAGGGGATGATGCAGCGGTTGGCGAAGAAGAAGCGTGCGTCATTGACCACGATCGGTGTCTTGCGGATCGCGCGGACGAAATCAAGCGCCTTGGCGACGGCGCGATCGCCGGTTTGTTTGCCCTTGATGATCTCGACCAGGTTCATCTTGTCGACGGGCGAGAAGAAATGGATGCCGATAAACTGGTCGGGCCGCGCCGAGGCTTTGGCCAGCATCGAGATCGGCAGCGTCGAGGTGTTTGACGCGAAGATGCAATCTGGACCGACGGCCGCTTCGACTTTCGCCGTCACTTCGGCCTTTACTTTGGGGTCCTCGAACACCGCCTCGACGATCAGATCGCAACCCGCAAGGCTGGCGTAATCGGTGCTGGCGGTGATGCGGGACAGGACTTCGGCCTTTTTCTCGGGCGTCACCTTGCGGCGCTGGATGCCCTTGTCGAGCAGGGCTTCCGTATGCGCTTTTCCCCGGTCGGCGGCGGCCTGATCCGCGTCAATCAGCACGACCTCGATCCCCGCATTGGCCGAGACATAAGCGATGCCTGCGCCCATCATGCCGGCACCGATAACGCCCAGTTTCTGCACGGTTTGATCGGCAGCGGCGGGGCGGTTTGCACCCTTTTCCAGTGCCTCTTTGTTGATGAAGAGCGTGCGGATCATCGCCGAGGACGAGGGGTTCATGAGCACAGAGGTGAAGTGACGCGCCTCGATCTTCAGCGCGGTATCAAACGGCACCAATGCGCCTTCGTAGACCGCCGAGAGCAGGGCGCGGGCGGCTGGATAGACGCCCATCGTCTTGCCCAGAACCATCGCCGAGGCGCCGACGAACGTCATAAAGCCAGCGGGGTGATAGGGGGCACCACCGGGCATTTTATAGCCCTTTGCATCCCAGGGTTTGACAAGGTCGGCGTCAGTTGCGGCAAGCACCCATTCCTTGGCGCGGGCGAGCAGGGTTTCGGGGGCAACGACCTCATCAATCAGGCCAGCGGCGCGGGCTGATTTGGGATCGGAGAGTTTGCCTTCCAGCAGGTAGGGCGCGGCCATCATCGCACCCAGCTTGCGCGACAAACGTGTGGTGCCGCCAGCGCCCGGAAAGATGCCGACCATGATTTCGGGCAGGCCAATCTTGGCGCGCGGATTGTCGGCGGCAATTATGCGGTGGCAGGAGAGCGGAAGTTCAAGCCCGATGCCAAGCGCGGTGCCCGGCAAGGCCGCAACGATGGGTTTGCCGCCTTTCAACGTCTTGGCGTCCATGCCCGCGCGTTCGATCTTGCGCAAAACCTTATGCATCATCATGACGCCTTCAAAGATCGCCCCCGCGCCGCCCGCGCGCATCTCGGCGATGACATTCAGGTCCATCCCGCCGGCGAAATCCTTTTTGCCCGAAGTGATGATGATGCCTTTGCACGCCGGATCGGCAAGAGCAGCGTCGATCATATCGGACAGTTGTGCAAAAGCGGCGGTGGACATAACGTTCATCGATTTGGCTTTGACATCCCACGTCAGGGTGACAACCCCGTCTGTGTCCATGGTGGAGGTGAAATCTGTCATCGCGGTTCTCCTTCAGAGACTTGGGCTTGGCGCAGCGCAGGATTGGCCTGCGCCGCCGCATGGGTGAAGATAGGACGAAGGTGCCGCGCAGAAGCGGCGGTTTGGGTGAGACGGTAACGCCAGCAGATCGCACGCATCAGTACAGCCTTTCGGTCAGATCGGCGTGCAGATATTGGCGCAGCGCGCCCGATTTGCGGGTGATCAGGTCGTGGTCGGGGTAGTGAATAAAATCCTGCATCTGCCTTGTGCCGATGGTCAGGTACAGCGCTTCGGCATCATCGCGATTTTCCAGCCGATGGCCGACCGGCTGGCCTGCCGGCCAGCAGAGCACCGAGCCGGGTTGCAACTGCGTCTCGTGGTTCTCGATCAGGGTCGGAGTGCCGGAAAGGATCAGCACCATCTCGTCTTCGGTCTCATGCCAATGGCGAAAGCTGGAACCAGAGCCCGGTGGCAATCGTTCCAGATGCACGCCGAACTGGCTGAGCCCCCCCGCATCGCCCAGCACGCAATGCAGATAGGGGCCAAGGCCGCCCCCCAGCACCGGGTGAACATAGGCGTCCTCCAGCACCCATTTGCGCCCCACCGCGCGCTGAATCTGCGGCATGGGCTTGCCGTCATAGTCAAAACCCCAGGCAGGTGGAAGGTCGCAGAGTTCCGGCGGCAGATCGCCCCCGCGCAGGACTTGGGCTGCGGCATCCTCGACCCGCCATGTCTGGTCGGTGTTGATCTGGCGATGGCCCGTATCAGGATAAGTGCAGATATCGCCCGCCGCACGGCTGCCGATGATCAGATAGCGCAACGGCTGATCCTGACGATTGGTGACATGGTGGCCGTTGGGTTCACCGTGGCGCCAGCAGACGGCATCGCCTTGGACCAGATCTGTCATGCCATGATCGTCATGCAGGGTGGCCACGCCGTCGAGCACGAACAAAAACTCATCCTCGGCCGAATGCCAGTGGCGCGACGAGGACCAGACCCCGTGTGACAGCGTTTCGACATAGGCACCATATTGCGTCAGACCGCCTGCGGTTGACAGATGCAGCGTCTCGCAGCCTTCGCGAGATGAAAGCGGCGCTTGGGCGACGTCGACGATCATCGCGGGCCTGCGTAATCGCTGCCGTCTTTATAGGTGAAATGCGCGCGTCCTGCCTCCATCGTCACGACCAGATCAACGTCGGAATAGGTGGCCACCTCGCGCTTGGCCTTGGATCCGATCACCAGAAAACTGGCGGGCGCGCTGCTGCGGTTGATGAAGTGATGGCCGTCGGGCGTGTTAGCTGGAAAGGCCGCACAATCGCCCGGGCGCATCACGCTCTCGCCCGCGTCCTGTACCAAGACGCATTCGCCCGAGGTGATCATCACGAACTCATCCTCGGCCAGATGCCAGTGACGCAGCGAAGACAACGCGCCGGGCTGCAAGGTCACCAGATTGACGCCGAACTGCGTCAGCCCGCCCGCATCGCCCAGACGCAGGCTGGAGCGGCCCGCCACCATCTGCGCATAAGGCGCAGGATAGATCGAGCCGGTCTTGACCGGAACCTTGGACAGATCGAGGACTGGCATGCGCGGTCTCCTTGTTCAGCTGGAGGTTGGGTTAAGCGGGGTGTCGGGGTCATCAAATTGACCCTGCCCAGAAATCTCGGTCTGCCCCAACGTCCAGGCGATATGGCCTTCGCTGCTGACAATCCGTCTGATCCGCCAGCCCAGAGCGTCATAATGCAGATGAAA
The DNA here is from genome assembly GCA_024642045.1 of Pseudorhodobacter sp. Taxonomy (GTDB): domain Bacteria; phylum Pseudomonadota; class Alphaproteobacteria; order Rhodobacterales; family Rhodobacteraceae; genus Cypionkella. Next base: position 17,234 of record JAHEBX010000024.1, read on the forward strand.
CGCGGTCTCGAACGGATCAACAAGGCGGGTCGCATCCCTGAGAATATGGGTCAGGCACTTGATAACGACATCGCCATTCCCCGCCGTCGTCGTGCCCAGAATCTGACGAAAGATGTCGGTAACCCCATGCGCCTTGATCGTCGCGTGATAAAGCTCGAAATCGTGCCTAAGCGCGGCCTCGTCGCGCAGATCATAGCAGGTGCCGTCGCGTGTATGGATATGCAGCGGCAAATGCATCAGATCGCGATAGGCCTTGAAATCGCCAGCAACCAAAGCAGCGGTCAGACTGTCAGCCATGCGATCAAAGGCCTCGACGGGCATGGTCAGATCCGTTCGATGATGGTCGCGGCCCCCATCCCTGACGCGATGCACAGAGTGGCGAGGCCCAGCGATTTGCCGGTTCGTTCCAACTCGTCCAGAAGCGTGCCGATGATGATCGCGCCAGTGGCGCCCAAGGGATGCCCCATCGCAATCGCGCCGCCGTTGACGTTGACCAGCGCAGGGTCGACATCAAACGCCTGCTGGAACCGCAGCACGACGGCGGCAAAGGCTTCGTTCACCTCAAACAGATCGATGTCGCCGATTTTCAGACCCGCATCACGCAGGATTTTCTCGGTCACAGGAACAGGGCCGGTCAGCATGATGGTGGGATCGGTGCCGATCTTGGCCGTCGCCCGGATGCGCGCACGCGGTTTCAGTCCATGCGCGCGGCCAAACTCGGCGTTGCCAATCAGGAGCGCGGCGGCACCATCAACAATTCCGCTGGAGTTGCCCGCGTGGTGGATGTGATTGATCCGCTCCAGATGCGGGTATTTCATGAGCGCCACCTTATCAAAGCCGGGCATCGTCTCGCCCATATCCTTGAAGGCAGGCTTGAGCGCGCCCAGCGTCTGCATGTCGGTGCCGGGCCGCATGTATTCGTCGGTTCCCAAAATAGGCAGGCCATTCTGGTCATTGATCTGGACGATCGACTTGGCAAAGCGGTTGTTTTTCCAGGCCGCGTTCGCGCGCGCTTGGGAGTCCACGGCCAAGGCGTCGGCCTGATCGCGGGTAAACCCGTATTCGGTGGCAATGATATCGGCAGAGATGCCTTGAGGGACGAAATAGGTCTTCATCGCAAGGCTGGGATCGACGGCAATCGCGGCCCCGTCCGAACCCATTGCCACACGGCCCATCATCTCGACCCCGCCCGCGATATAGGCCTGACCCGCGCCGCCCTTGACCTGATTGGCGGCCAAGTTCACCGCCTCCATCCCGCTTGCACAAAAGCGGTTGATCGCAAGGCCGGGGATGCTTTCGTCAAGATCCGACAGCAACACGGCCGAGCGGGCAAGACAGCCGCCCTGCTCGCCCACCTGAGTGACGTTGCCCCAGATCACATCCTCGACCGCGTGGCCTTCCAGCCCGTTGCGGTCCTTGATCGCGTTGAGGATTTTTGCCGAAAGCGCCACCGAGGTCAGCTCATGCAGCGCGCCATCGGGGCGACCTTTGCCACGGGGCGAGCGGACGGCGTCGTAGATATAGGCGTCGGTCATGGTTTGGCCTTTTCGATTTGGTCTAGGATGGTCGTTATCGAACTGCGTAGCGTCATCAGCTCGATCGCGGAAAGTTTCTGGAACTCGGTATCACCGCCATTGCGAAGGCTGACCGCTGCGCCACTGCCATTGGCGAGTGCCCAAAGTGTCAGTTTTTTGCCGACATCATACCTTTGGGTAAAGCGAGAGCCGAAAAAGAGGCGTTGCAACAGCGGCCACATGTCATATTGCCCGATCCGAAGGGTTGCCGGGCATCAAATCATAGGGGTGTTTCCAGCCCGGCGTGGCCGCGATGCGGTCAAGCCAGGCGTCGATGGCGGGCCATTCGGCACGATCAAAGCCGAAAGGCTCGGGGTAATAGAGATAGCCCGCGCAAGAGAGGTCAGCGATGGTCATCGCTTCGCCCGCGACCCAAGTGCGATGGGTGAGATGGTCATTGAGCACGGTATAGGTGGCCTTGAGGCGCGCCTGAAAGAACGGGATCACACCGGCCGGGCGTTTGTCTTCGGGCAGAAAATTCGACAAGAACCGGGTGGTGCCGATCTGGGTGGACAGTTTGTGATTGTCCCAAAACATCCAGCGCAACACTTCGCGGCGCTCTGCCGCAGAGCGCCCGCCCAGCTTGCCGGTCTTGGACGAGATGTAGTCAAGGATCACGCCCGATTGCGTGAGGGTGGTCTCGCCATCGATCAGCACCGGCACTTCACCCATCTCGTTGATCTCGCGAAAGGCGGGAGAGCGGGCCTCGCCGTTGAAGAAATCAACATAGACGGGCTCCCACTCCATATCGGCGAAGGTCAGCGCGAGGGCGCATTTATAGGCGTTGCCGGATTCGCCGAAGCAGTAGAGTTTTACGGTCATGTCGTGACGCCCTTATGTTGGATCCGGTGCAAGCGCCGGGGGTTTTCCACCCCCGGACCCCCGAGGATATTTGTGCCAATGTGAAAATGCCGAAAGCGGGCTGGATTGGTCGTTCACTGATGCGATTGGTCTGTATCGGCGGATTGGCGGCTATTTTCTCGTCTCAAGCTCTGAGTTGAACAGGCGCAGACGGTGGGTCAGGTTGTCGTGGTTGATCACTGAGGAATAGTTTTCGAACAGGAACGACAGCGCTTCCCCCTCATCCAGCCCCGCCTCGCGCGAGAAGGCTTTGAGGCGGCGGTAACCGTCTTCGGTCATGGCGACCGGAAAGCGGCGGGTGAGGCGGAAGCGTTTTGGCATGGGTTTCTCCGGCTGATTTGGGGCAGCTTAGAACGCCTCCTCGGGCAAAGCCATCACTGGATCGGCCCCGCTTTCGATACGGGCAAGATGCAGCGCGGTCGCAGGCAGTTGGCGCGCCATATAGTAGCGCGCGGTTGTCAGCTTGGCGGCGAGGAAATCGGCGTCGCCCTCAGCCGACAGGGCCGCCTTGGCGATTTTCGCCCACATCAGGCCAAGGCAGGTGTGGCCCATCATCAGCATGAAGTCATAGGACCCTGCCAGCGCCGCATTGGGGGTCTTCATCGCGTTGTTCATAAAGAACATCGCCGCCGCCTGCACATCCTTGGACGCCTTTTTCAACGGCTCGGTGAAGGGTTTCATCGCGTCGCTGTCATTTTCCTTGATGAAGGTCTTGATCAGATCGAAGAAAGCCATGACGTGTTTGCCGCCGTCTTGCGCCAGTTTGCGGCCCACGAGATCCAGCGCCTGCACGCCATTCGCGCCCTCATAAATCTGGGCAATTCGGGCGTCGCGGACAAATTGGCTCATGCCGTTGTCCTCGATATAGCCATGCCCACCCCAGATCTGCTGAGCCTGCACGGCCATTTCGAATCCTCGATCGGTTTGGAAGCCCTTGAGCACCGGGATCAGCAGCGAGACGAGGCCTTCAGCGGCCTCATCTCCGCTGCGCACAGATTTGTCGATCATATTGGCGGCCCAGAAGGTAAAGGCACGCGCGCCCTCGACAAAGGATTTTTGATCCATCAGCGCGCGGCGGATATCGGGGTGCACGATGAGCGGGTCTGCCGGGCCGCTTGGGTTTTTCACCCCCGTTACATCACGGCCCTGCAGGCGATCCTTGGCGTAGCCAAGCGCGTTTTGATAGGCGGCCTCTGCTATGGCATAACCTTGCAGGCCAACGCCCAGCCGCGCTTCGTTCATCATAGTGAACATCGCGCGCATGCCCTTGTGCAGATCGCCCAACAGCCAGCCGGTTGCCCCATCATAGTTCATCACGCAGGTGGCATTGGCGTGGATGCCCATTTTGTCTTCGATATTGCCGACACTTACGGCGTTGCGATTGCCAAGGCTGCCGTCGTCATTGACCAGAAACTTCGGCACGATGAACAGGGAAATACCCTTGGTGCCCTCACCGCCGCCCGGCGCTTTGGCCAGCACGAGGTGGATGATGTTGTCGGCCAGATCATGCTCGCCCGCCGAGATGAAGATCTTGGTGCCGGTGATCTTGTAGCTGCCATCGGCCTGAGGTTCGGCACGGGTGCGCATCAGGCCCAGATCGGTGCCGCAATGCGGCTCGGTCAGATTCATCGTTCCGGTCCAGTCGCAGGACACCATCTTGGGCAGATACATCGCCTTTTGTTCAGGCGACCCATGTGTATGGATCGCAGAATAGGCGCCGTGGGTCAGGCCCTGATACATGTTGAAGGCCATGTTGGCCGAGACAAAAATCTCGCCAACCGCCGTGCCCATCAGATAGGGCAAACCCTGGCCGCCGTATTCAGGATCGCAGTCGAGCGCAGTCCAGCCGCCTTGTTTCATCGCCTCGAACGCGGCTTTGAAGCCTTTGGGCGTGCGCACGACGCCATTTTCCAGATGGCAGCCTTCACGGTCGCCGCTGGCATTCAGCGGCGCCAAGACGTCAGAGGCAACCTTGCCTGCCTCTTCCAGAACGGCCGAGGTAAACGATGCGTCCAGATCGGCATAGCCCGCCACATCCGAGGCGGAAACCTGCAGCACATCATGCAGCAGGAATTGCATATCTTTGACGGGAGCGGTGTAGCTGGGCATGGGCGGTCCTATTCTGCGGCATTGCGAAAGGCGGCGAGGGTCACTTCGACCCCGCGCATTTCGGTTTCAAGTTCCTGAATGGCGAGGGTCAGTTCGGCTGCCTGCTGCTTCATCTGGGCAATGCGGTCTTGTGCCAAGAGATAGGTGCGGTTCAGCTGGGCCTGATTGCTGCCATTATGATCATACATGTCGAGCAGTTGGCGAATGTCCTCCAGGCTGAAGCCAAAGCGTTTACCGCGCAGGATCAGTTGCAACCGCGCGCGGTCTTGCTTGGAATACAGCCGCTTTGAGCCTTCGCGGGTCGGCGAGAGCAGCTCTTTCGCCTCATAAAAGCGCAGGGTGCGGGGTGTTACCTGATAGATGTCGCACATCTCGCGGATCGTGAGTGTCTGGGTCATGATGCCTCTGATAGCCCTGTCGCGGCGGGCCTGTGTCCACACTATAGTATAGAGCTTGACGTTAAGGTAAACTTAACGTCACGTCACAACCGCAGATGACGCGGCGTCCTGCAGAAGTTGGCTCAGGGGGCGGGGGGGAGCGTGTCGAGTTGCGCCGCCGCGACATCGCGCAGGGCGTGCAGATCGGCCACGGCGGCGGCAAGCGCCTCTTGCTGGCGGGTCAGATCGGCCAGCTGACGATCCGCGAGTGCGAGCCAAGCCTCAAGCTGGGTTTTGTTGCCCTGTTTCTGATAGATTAGCAGCCATTGGCGGATTTCTTCCAAACTGAAGCCAAAGCGGCGGCCACGCAGGATCAGCGTCATGCGCGCCACTTCGCGCGGGGTATAAAACCGGGAACGGCCCTCTTTTTCCGGCGCGAGCAATTCGATGTATTCGTAATACCGCAGCGTGCGCGGCGTCACTTCAAAACGCGCACACATCTCTTTGAAGGTCAGGCGGTTTTCGTTCATCAATCGGCCCCTTTGGTACAGAGTAAGCCTGCGCGGGGCACAGCGCAAGATTTCCATCACGGGGTCTTGCACTTGGCCCGCCACAGGCGATTATGGCGCCATGACAGAAAGATTGCGCATCGCGCGCCAATTCATCGCGGCCCTGCCGCATTCAGAAGCCCTTGGCATGCAGCTGACCGAAATAGGTGCAGGGACGGCCACCATTTCCATGCCGTGGGACGCGCGGCTGGTTGGCGATCCGGCGACGGGTGTGCTGCATGGCGGGGCGGTTTCGGCGTTGATGGATACGGCAAGCGGGGCGGCGGTGATGAGCCATCCTGCGGCCCCCGCCTCGACCGCAACTCTGGATCTGCGCATTGACTACATGCGGCCTGCGACGCCCGGCCAGACGGTCACGGCGCGGGCCGAGTGTCATCATGTCACGCGCTCGGTGGCCTTTGTGCGTGTCACGGCTGTAGATGATGATGCGACGCGTCCCGTGGCAATGGCCACCGGCGCCTTTTCGCTGGATCGTGCAGGGAGCGTCTGATGCGCGCGCCCCCTGAACCCGTCGAGGTGGTGAAATCGCGGCGCGATGCGGCGCTGGCGCTGATCACGGGCGGCGTGCCCTATATCGGATTTCTGGGCATGCACTTTGACCGGCGCGGCGATGAAGTGACGGCACTGTTGCCGTTTCAGCCGATGCTGATCGGCAACCCCGCGCTGCCCGCTCTGCATGGCGGGGTAACGGCCGCGTTTCTGGAGGTCACTGCTATTGTCAGTCTGTGCTTTGTCAGCCTGTGGCAAGAGATCGAAGCAGGGCGGGTCGCGGGGTTAAGCGGCCTACCGGCACTGCCCAAAACCATCAACTTTGGCGTCGATTACCTGCGTGCGGGCCTGCCGCGCGATGCCTATGCGCGTGCCCGCGTCAACCGGATCGGGCGGCGCTATGCCAGCGTTCAGGTCGAGGCCTGGCAGGACAATGTCGCGCGCCCGTTTGCGCTTGGGTCGGGGCGGTTTGTGATGGCGGCTGGAGAGGCAGATTGAGCCGCATAACCCATGCGCGGGTGTTTCGGATCGCGGCCCCCATCGTGGTGTCCAACGCGACGATTCCGCTTTTGGGGGCGGTGGATACGGCGGTGATCGGGCAGATCGGGCAGGCGTCGCTTTTGGCGGCGGTGGGGCTTGGCGCGGTGATCCTGGCGACCTTTTACTGGGTGTTCGGATTCTTGCGGATGTCGACCTCGGGGCTTGCGGCGCAGGCGGCGGGGGCGGGCGATCTGGTCGAACGCGACGCGGTACTGCTGCGCGCACTGGCGATCGGGGCGGTCGCGGGTCTGGCTCTGGTGGCGCTGCAGAGGGTGATGTTTGGCGCAGCCCTTTGGCTGGTGCCTGCCAGTGCAGCGGTCGAGGATGCAACGCGGCTTTACCTTGGCATCCGCATCTGGGGTGCCCCTGCCACGGTCATGCTGTATGCGGTGACCGGATGGCTGATCGCAGCGGAACGCACGCGGGCGGTTTTACTGCTGCAATTGCTGCAAAACGGGCTGAACGTCGGGTTGGATGTGCTGTTTGTGCTGCACCTCGGCTGGGGGATCGCAGGGGTAGCCTCGGCAACACTGATCGCGGAATACAGCGGCCTTTTGCTGGGCCTATGGCTGCTGCGCGAGGCGTTTGGCCTGCGTCTTGCCGCAGCCATGACGCGGCTGCGCGACCCCGTCGCGCTGCGCAAGATGTTCGGAGCAAGCCGCGACATCATGCTGCGCTCGGTGTTGTTGCAGCTGTCGTTCACCAGCTTTCTTTTCCTTGCCGCGGGTTTTGGCGATGTGACGCTGGCGGCGAACCATGTGCTGATGCAGTTTCTGGAGATTACCGCCTATGGGCTGGATGGCTTTGCCTTTGCCGCCGAGACTCTGGTGGGCCAAGCGGCAGGTGCGCGGGCGGTGGCAGATGTACGGCGCGCGACGCGCGTCTCGATGCAATGGGGTTTTGCCGGGGCCGGGCTGCTTGCGGCGGTCTTTGCCCTTGCAGGCGTGCCGATCATTGCGCTGATGACCACGGCGGTCGAGGTGCGCGCCGAGGCCGTGCGCTATCTGCCTTGGCTGGTCGTTGCCCCCCTGATCGGGGTTGGCTCGTGGATTTATGACGGGGTCTATATCGGGGCGCTGCGCACGGGCGCGATGCTGCGCGCGATGGCGGTGTCTGTGGCAGGCTATGCGCTTGCGCTGGCGATGCTGGTGCCGATTGCGGGCAATCACGGGCTTTGGGCGGCGCTGATGGTGCTGAACCTGCTGCGGATGTTCACGCTTTGGCGGGGAGTTCCGGCGCTGACGCGAGCGTTTATCTGAGCGGTGGAGCCGTCGCGGCGGGCATCGAACCCGCCGCGACGGCTTTGGCTCCCTGCACCGATCAGCTGCGCAAATAGCGGAATCCCGCAGAGGCGGCCCAGCCCGCAAAAGCGGCCAACAGCAGCGAAATCACCCCGTAGAGAAACGGTTGCTCATGCGCGAGATTAAAAAGCTCGCGCTCTAAACCGGCCTTGCGCACACCGATATAGCGCTCTTGCGAGTCGATCACTTTTCCGCCGCGCAGGATGAACAAGCGCACCTTATAGCTGCCATCCCCCAGATTGGCGGGCAGATCCACATCGGCGCGAAACAGCGTGTCCTCAACCAGCTGCACACGGCCGATTGCCATGCGATAGCGTGACTCATCCAGTCGGATGCGTTGCAGGGCCTGAACGAAATCAGGGGCGTTTTCCGCATCATTGGTGATCCCGACCGCCCTGATCAATTGCGGCAGGCTGATATGATAGCGCAGATCGTCGGTGCTAGAGAGGATGTCAGTCAGCGGCCCCGTCGTGGTCACTTCGTAAAAGCTGGGAGCAGAGCTGATCTTGACCGACGAGCGGTTGATCCAGATGCCGGCCACCTTTTCCTTGCGGCGCAGCACCAGGGGCTGTGAGGGGCCCTCGACGGTGACGATGACCTCGAGCCGCGCGCCTTCGGGGGGCGGGGCATCGCGTTTGACCGCACCGTAGATCAGAATGCTGGAGCCATCGTAATTGGTGGTGATCTGCACGCGGTTCTGGCTAAGGCCGGTCACGATGCTTTCCGTAGCACCTGCGCCGCAGGGCAGGGCGAGCGCCACCAAAAGGGCAAGAACGCCGGGCATTCTCATGGCAGCACCAAGGGCGTGATCGAAAACAGCTCGGCGGGTTGCAACAGCAAATCAAGTGCGATCTTGAAGCAGACTGCAAGCACGAGCAGAGCAAGCAGAATGCGCAGCTGCTCGGCTTGCAGTCGCATCGAAACCAGCGAACCGATCTGCGCGCCGATCACACCGCCAACGATCAGCAAGAGCGCCAGCAGCATATCGACGGTCTGGCTGTTGACCGCGTGCATGAGGGTGGTGAAGCTGGTGGTGAAGATGATCTGAAACAGCGATGTCCCCACCACCACCCGCGTCGGCACGCCCAGCAGGTAGATCATTGCAGGCACGAGGATAAAGCCGCCGCCGACACCCATGCTTGCCGACAAAAAGCCCACCAACGCGCCGATCACCATGGGCGGGATCACCGAGATATAAAGCCCAGAGACGCGGAATTTCATTTTCAGCGGCAGCCGATGCGCCCAAGTGTGGATATGCGCGCGCCGCACGGGAAGGGCAACGCCCTGTCGCCGGTTGCGCAGGATGGTGCGCAGGCTTTCAAAAAACATCATGCCGCCGATGAGCCCTAGAAACAGCACGTAGGACAGCTGCACAAACAGTTCAATCTGCCCCAGCGCCGTCATCCAGGCGAAGACACGAACGCCGATGAACGAGCCGATCAGACCGCCGACCAACAGCACCGTTCCCATCACGAAATCGACGCCCTTGCGCTTCATCTGCACCAGCATGCCCGAGATCGAAGCGGCCACCACCTGGTTTGCTCCGGTTGCAACCGCCACGCCCGGCGGCACGCCAATGAACAGTAAGAGTGGTGTGATCAGAAAGCCGCCGCCCACCCCGAACATCCCCGACAAAAAGCCGACGATCCCGCCCAACCCCAGCAAGAGAAAGGCGTTTATCGAAACCTCGGCAATGGGGAGGTAAATCTGCATGGCACGGCGCCTGCTGGAGAAAAGGGTAATATAGGGATGAGCGGTTTTTTTTGGCTTGTCAAACCCTTGGGGGCGCTAAAACGGGTGAGTTAAGAAATGTAGAAGCACCTGTTCCAGTTTCGTCGCACCCAAAGGTGCCATGGCTTTGGTATGCTCGTGGCTGATTTGTTCGCTCGACAAGCCCGCTGCCATGTTGGTGATGGTCGAGATCGCGGCGACGCGCAGCCCCAGAAATCGCGCAAGGATCACCTCGGGCACCGTCGACATGCCGACCGCATCGCCACCAAGGATCTTGATAGCGCGAATCTCGGCCGGGGTTTCAAACGAGGGGCCGGAATACCAGGCGTAGACGCCCTCGGGCAGGGGGACGCCAACCGCTTCGGCACTGGCGCGCAGGGCCGCGCGCAGGTCTGGGTCATGCGCTGTGGTCATCGGCACAAACCGTGCGTCGGTCTTTTCACCGATCAGCGGGTTCAGGCCAGAGAAGTTGATATGGTCGCTCAGCAGCATCAGATCGCCGGGGCGGATGTCGGCGCGCAAAGAGCCTGCGGCATTGGTGGCGAT
>JAHEBX010000172.1 GCA_024642045.1 Pseudorhodobacter sp.
TAACCATCAACCGAGGCGGCTTAGCGATCCACCGGCAGGCCCGAGGGCACGCTTTCCGGCACCCCCATCCGACCGCCCGCCACCGCCAATGGGTCCTCCAACGCCTTCAGGAACGCCATCAGCGCCGCGATCTCTGCGTCGTCCAAGGTGACAGCAGGCACCTTGACCGCCTTCGCAATCGCTTCGTAATTCGCAGCCTCGGGGCCTGGCGCCATGTCAGGCTTGCCCACGTCCATTGCGGGCAAGATCGCATTGGCGATATCGTAGCTTGCCAACGCGGACCCTGGAGCAATGTGCTGGCGCAGATAGGCCTCCAGATCGCGGTACGTCCCCGCATGGCCATAGGGCGCGGTCAGCGTCACGTTGCGCAACGACGGCGTGCGAAACGCATAGGCGTCCTCTGGGTGGTTCGACACCCGCATCCGCCCCGTGTCGCGCTGGTGATGCTCGAACCGTTCGCCCTTGCCGGGGCCGATCTGCGGATCGCCCATCGCGTGAAACTTCATATCGCTCATCAGCGCACCACTATGACAGGTGCCACACCCAGCTTTGCCGTAAAACAGCACACGTCCGGCTTCGGCAGCAGGCGCTAATGCCGCCTCGCCGCGCAAATAGGCATCATACGGTGCCGTGTCAGACTTGAAATCAAACGTCATATAGGCGGCGATTGCGTTCGAAATATCGGTAAAGCCAATCGCCCGCCCCGCCGCGATTTCGGGGTAAACCGCCTTGAACGCGGCATCATAGGCAGGGATCACAGCAATCCGCTTGGCAATCGCCGCCCAAGCACCATCCTCCCCCGTGATCCGCCCCTGCCGCACCAGAGTCGAAATCTCGTTTTCCTCGTAATGCCCCGCCATCTCGTCGCTCGACAGCACCGGAAACATCGTCTGCGCCGACAGAACCGAGGCAAACCCCGTCACCATCTCGTCTTCCATCGGGGTGCGAAACCCGCTGGGCCGCGCGGGGTCTGCTTCGATCCGCCCATCGGCAAACAACACCGTGAACCCATGCGCGCCCACATTCCACAGCGCAGGCGCATTGCGCGGAATCCGCTGCTCGGGGTAATCATTCGGGTCGGGCTTGCGGTCTGGCCCAAGCCCGATCCCCCCCTCGCCCATATCCAGCGATACCCCGTCCGAGGTGCCGAACTTGGGATGATGACAGGTGGCACAAGCGATGTTGCGGTTGCCCGACAGCTCGCGATCCCAGAAAAGCTGCTGACCCAGATCAATCTCGGCCTGCGAAAACTGCGGGAAATCTGCCTCCGTCAAAGGCGCCACGGCAGGCGCTTCGGCCAAAGCATAGGGCGCGATCAGACAAAGGCTCAGGGTAATTCCAAAACGCTGCATGGCTCAGTTTTCCTCGGTCAAAGTCAGCTCATCCCCGGCACCGCGCGTCGCACGCAGCACCCTGTCCACCTGCACCTCTTGCCAGTCCGATGCACCGCCTTCGGGCCAGATCACGCGCATCTGCACGCGATCCGCAGCACCAATGCCGAAATGCAGCGGGCCCGCATCACCCGAAGCATGGCCCCCGCCCACCGTATGCTCTTGCGTCTCGATCCGCCCGTCAGGCTGCTTGACCTCGACAAAAGCCCCCACGGCACGGCTGTTGGCCCCCTCCGCGCGCAAATCCACGGCCAGCCAATGCCCAGCGCCTGCCGTCGTGTTCTGCCAGACCTCCAACGGCGCACGCCTGTTCACCACCAGCAGATCCAGCAACCCGTCCTTGTTCAGATCCACCACAGCCGCCCCCCGCGACCGCTCGGTCGTGCCCACGCCCGTGACCGCGCCCTTTTCCACAAAGCTGCCATCGGCCTGCTGGATCAGTAGATTGTTCGGGTCGTGTATCGCGTTCGACGGCATCTGTTCCACGTTGCCCTTGGCGATGAACAAATCGTCGCGCCCGTCATTGTTGATGTCGCCAAACTCGGCATGCCATCCGGTCGAGGCTCGCCCATCGTCACCCGAATAGGGCACGCTGGAATAGGTGCCAATCGCATAGGGCGCGTTTTTCATCACACCCTTGCCAAGGTTAATCTGCAAGGTCTGATCGCCCATCGAGGTCAGCACCACCTCGGGCAACCCATCCCCCGTGATGTCACGGCTGGCAATGCCCATCCCCCACAGCTTCATCGTGGGCCAACCTTCGGCCTCGGTGTATTCCGCCAGCGGCGTCATATGCCACATCTGCTCGCGCCCATTGCGCACATAATACTGCCGGTCGTTCGAGACGCGCAGATCGGGCGTGCCCGTCCGCTTCCAATCCGAAAACAGCATCGACAGCGCGCAGAACCCCGGCTCCAGCGGGATACGCGCGCCAAAGGCTTTGCCCTCGGGGCGCATCAGATAATTCTTGTCGCAGGCCTCGAACGGCCCCTTGGGGTTGGTCTCATCGACATAATTGCCAAAGGCCAGCGTCGGCCAGCTTTGCCCGGCCTCAAAGGTCGCACTGAACGAAGTCGTCCACTCCTTACCAGCCTGAAACCCCCACTGCGCAGGCGCGGGCGCAAACTTGCACTGACCCTCGCCGCGCAACAGCGTGTTCGGCCCGTCCTGCAACACCACCAGATCCAGAATCCCGTCCCCGTCCACGTCCATCGGATAGGCGCCCGTCACATCTTTCAGGGCAAGGATAGGGGCCGCGGCAAAGCTGATCGCGCCCCCCTTGGTCGAGGTATTCACGAACAACTGCGACGCCGCAGCACCCCCCGCCGCATAGAAATCCGGCAGCCCGTCGTCGTTGCAATCCAGCACCGCCAACCCGCCGCCGACATAGTGGTTCCACGCCCCCTCATAGCTCTGCCGCAGCGGCAATGCCGCCGAACGATTGACAAAGGAAACCTCTGCGCCAGCCGGCATCGCAGTCAAAGCCAGCAGCGCAATCGAGCGAAAAAATGGGGTGTTCAAGGTGCTCTCCGGCCATCACGCCAACCCGCCATTCGGGCCACCGTGCGCGAGTGATACCAACTCTGACAAGGGTTCGTCCACAGGCATCGCTTGGCCGCCAGCGGCCATTCTTTGCCGCGCTCTACCTTAGGTTTTAGAAATTCTACTGAAAACGTGCTAGAGTGACCTAATGAAACAGGAGGATCCCATGACCAAGCATCTGGCCGATCATCGCACGTCGTCTCAAGGTGGGCGCAGCAAACACTTTCTGAGCATCGAAAAATCCGCTGCCAAGTCGCCGTGGGAGGTGTTGCGTCAGCAGCCCCGCCTGCGTGAGGAGCAAACCCCGCGCCTAAAGGAATTCCTGCGGATCGAACGCGGCGAATTGGCCTGACAGTTGCCGCGGGTCCAACAAAAGCGCAGGGCCCGCGCTATTTTCACCATTACGGGTGATATTTCAAAACGGGGAACGGGCGTAGGGTTAACAAGTGCCTAACGGCACATATTGTTAGTTCCAAGCACTTTTCCCCCAGAAGCGCCTGAAAACGCTTCAAATACTTTTTAAACCGCCACAGAAGCACTTGCCGGTGCGACTGTGGCGGGCTTTTTTGGTGCGGGTCGCTTTGGTCTGATCCTTGACAGCCCGCGCAGGCCGCCCTATCGCAGGCGGCAGGGGCCCGGCCCCCGCCGCCTGCTGGCATCCGCCTTGGTGAAGCCCGGAATTTGCATCTGCTGATCCTTTCCAGCCGAGGCGCTTTGGCAATGCAGGCACCAGGCATATCTCTCGGCGGTTCAAAGGACCAACCGATGACTCACCAACCGATGACGGGTGCACTCCCCTCTCTTGACGCAGCCAAGGCCCAGGCCAAAGCGCTGCGCACCTCGCTCTTGGCCACAGGCCAAGATATCACCCACTCACAATCGCTTGAACTCCTCGCCAAAAGCCTCGGGTTCAGGGATTGGAACACCCTGCATGCCAAAATCGGCAACGGCCCGCATCCGCCAGTGGCGCTTGGGCAGCTTGTCGAAGGTCACTATCTGAAACAGCCCTTTGTGGCCGAGGTGCTGGGCGTCACCCGGTTGTCCGATGGCCGCTATTCCGTCGTGCTGGACTTTGCCGAAGCGGTCGACGTGGTGACATTCGACAGCTTTTCCAACTTTCGCCGCCGTGTCACCAAGATCGTGGGCTGTGACGGGCGCTCGTTTGATCGCACCTCGGACGGCCAGCCCCATCTGGTGATCCGGCTTTAACCCAAGCCCCGCGCAACCCTGCGCGGGGCTTGTATTTTTCAGGCGCGAACCAGCTTTTCGTAATCGGTCGCGATCCCTTGGGTCAGCGCACCCACTTCAAAATTGTAATCGCCGATTTGCCCCACAGGCGTCACTTCCGCCGCCGTGCCGGTCAGCCAGCACTGCTGAAAACCCTCCAGCTCCTCGGGCATGATGTGACGCTCATGCACGGCGATGCCCTTGGCCTTCAGCATCCCGATCACCGTTTGCCGCGTGATCCCGTTCAGGAACGCATCCGGCTTGGGGGTATGCACTTCGCCATCCTTGACGAAGAAAATATTCGCCCCCGTCGCCTCGGCCACATAGCCGCGATAATCAAACATCATCGCATCCGAACAGCCCTTGGCCTCGGCGGCATGCTTGGACATCGTGCAGATCATATACAGGCCCGCCGCTTTGGCCGCGTGCGGGATGGTCTCGGGCGAAGGGCGCTTCCACTTGGCAATGTCCAGCTTTGCCCCCTTGGTCTTGGCATCGCCATAGTAATTGCCCCAAGCCCAGACCGCCACCGCCATACGGATCGGGTTGCGCTTGGCCGCCACACCCATATCCTCGCCCGCGCCCCGCCATGCAAGCGCGCGCACATAGCCGTCGGTCAACCCGTTGGCCTTCAGCGTCGCCTCCTTGGCCGCCTCGATTTCCGCCACCGAATAGGGCAGCGGCATGTCCAGCAGCTCGCCCGATTTGCGCAGCCGCTCGGAATGTTCGACCGATTTAAAGATCTTGCCGTTATAGCACCGCTCACCTTCGAACACCGACGAGGCATAATGCATCGCGTGGGTCAGAATGTGCACATTTGCCGCGCGCCACTCTACCAGCTTGCCGTCCATCCAGATAAACCCGTCGCGATCATCATAGCCTGCCATCTCGGCCTCCATTTTGCATAAGTTGCGCCAATTAGGTCCACACCGGACATAAAGTTGCGCGAAATCGCGTTTTGGCTAAACCTTATGACTTGGAATGTCAACAAGACTGACGTAAATTCACCGCAAGAGGAGGGCTCAATGGCCGAAGCACCTACTGGCGGCGAAAGCCTGCTGTTTCTGACCGATGAAAACATCCGCAAGGGCGTCGAGGCGATGTTCTTCGCCTATCGCGGCTTTACTGCCGACCCTGACCGCATTCTGGAGGGCATGGCCTATGGCCGCGCCCACCACCGTGCCGTGCATTTCATCCACCGCTCGCCGGGCACCACGGTTGGCAATCTGCTGGCGATTCTTGGCGTGACCAAGCAATCGCTGAACCGTGTGCTGCGCAGCCTGTTCGAGGATGGTCTGGTCGAGGCCCGCGTTGGCAAAAAAGACAAACGTGAACGCCACCTTTACCTCACCGCCAAAGGGGCCGCATTGGAACGTGAACTCTCCGATGCCCAGCGCTCGCGGATGCGTGCCGCCTACCGCGCCGCAGGCCCTGCCGCCGTGCAAGGGTTTCGCACCGTGCTGGAAGCGATGATGGACCCCGAGCAGCGTAAACAGTATCAAACCCTCAAGGAGGGCCAGCCATGACCGAACTACCCGCGCATCTGCTTGTGGTGGATGACGACGAACGCATCCGTGGCCTGTTGCAGAAATTCCTGATCCGCAACGGCTTTCTCGTCTCGGTCGCGCGTGACGCGGCGCAGGCCCGCCGTCTTTTGACGGGCCTCGATTTCGATATGCTTGTGCTCGATGTGATGATGCCGGGCGAAGATGGCATTACCCTGACCCGCGATCTGCGCCGCACGCTCAAAGTGCCGATCCTGCTGCTGACAGCCAAAGGCGAAACCTCGAACCGGATCGAGGGGCTGGAGGCAGGCGCAGACGACTACCTTGTCAAACCCTTCGAGCCAAAAGAGCTTTTGCTGCGCATCAACGCCATTTTGCGCCGGATGCCTGCGCAGACTGTCAGCGGGTCGGTGCCCAAGGTGCTGCACATGGGTCCGGTGCGCTATGACATCGACCGTGGCGAGATGTGGCACGGCAATGATCCGGTGCGGCTGACATCGACCGAAGCCGCCCTGATGCGGGTGTTCTCGGCGCAGCCCGGCACACCGCTGTCGCGCGACAAACTCGTCGGTGACATGCCGCGCGAAGAAGGGGCCGGTCAGGAACGCGCCGTCGACGTGCAGATCACCCGCCTGCGCCGCAAGATCGAAAAAGACCCCAAGCAGCCACGCTACCTGCAAACCGTGCGCGGCGAAGGCTATATGCTGCAACCGGATTGAGGCATGGTGCTGGTCTTTAGCCACCCTGCGAGCCGTGCGCATCTGACGCCTGCAGGCCACCCCGAACAGGTGGCGCGCATGGATGCTGTCGATGCAGGTCTTGCTGGCCTTGCGGTCAGCCGCCGTAGCGCGCCGATGGCCGCCGAAGCCGATCTGCTCCGCGGCCACCCCGCGCGCTATCTGGCGCGGGTGCGCGCAGCCCTGCCCAGCGCAGGCTTGGCGCAGCTTGACGGCGACACCTATCTGTCCCCCGGCTCGGTCGAGGCCGCCTCGCGCGCCGTGGGTGGTGCCTGTGCTGCCGTCGATGCCGTGCTTGCGGGCGAAAGCTCCAAGGCGTTTGTCGCCATGCGCCCGCCCGGCCATCACGCCGAATCTGAAACCGCGATGGGGTTCTGTCTGTTCGGCACCGTTGCCATCGCGGCAAAACACGCGCTGGACCATCACGGCCTCGCCCGAGTCGCGGTGGTCGATTTCGATGTGCATCATGGCAATGGCACACAGGAAATGCTCTGGGA
>JAHEBX010000025.1 GCA_024642045.1 Pseudorhodobacter sp.
GCCTCGAAATGAAACTGGGTGGCATAGCCTGCGCGCCCGATCCGGTAGCTTTGCAGTGCGCGGGCATTTTGGGCGAGGATCACCGCCTCGGGTGGTGCGGTGAAGGTGTCAGAGTGCCATTCGAAGATGTCAAAGGTTTCCGGTAAATGCGCAAGAACCGGATCGTTGCGCCCGTCCTCGGTCAAAGAGACCTGAACCCAGCCAAATTCGGGTGCGGTGCCGATCAGGTTTTGCGCCCCTGCACCGCGCGCAAGGATCTGGCTGCCAAGGCAAACGCCAAGTGTCGCCTTACCCGAAAGAGCACTCTCGTGCATCAAAGCCGCAAGGTCCGGCAAATAGGGATGCGTGGCATCGGCGCGGGCGTTTTGCTCGCCCCCCAGAACCACCAACGCATCAAAGCTGCCCTCTGCCGGAAGCTTGCCATCACACCAAGGCCGATAGAGGTCAATCATCGCACCCGCCTCGTGCAGCGCGACGCCGATCTGGCCGTGGTGGGTATAGCGGGTGTTTTCGACGATTGCGACGCGCATGCAGGCCTCTGAACTTTGTCGCACTGTGCAGGGGATCAAATTTGACCGCAAGGGGGCGAATGGGTCTTGCCATTGCGCGTGATCGGTGAAACAGGGAGCCGTCAAACGAACACTCCCACTTGAACCCGATGGAGGCTTTCATGGAGATTCGCGAGGCGCTCACCTTTGATGACGTTTTGCTGGTGCCGGCGGCAAGCTCGGTGCTGCCTTCCGAGGCAGATACCTCGACTTTTGTCACCCAGAGCATCCGGATGAACATCCCGCTTTTGTCGAGCGCGATGGACACGGTGACCGAAGGCCGCATGGCGATTGCCATGGCGCAGGCGGGCGGAATTGGGGTGATCCACCGCAATCTGGATCTTGAGACGCAGGCGCGAGAGGTATCTCGGGTCAAGCGGTTCGAAAGCGGTGTGGTGTATCAGCCGATCACCCTGACGCCTGATCAGACGCTGGGGGATGCCAAGCTGTTGATGGAGCGCTATCAGATCACCGGGTTTCCGGTGGTGGACAAGGATGGGCGCGTGTTGGGGATTGTGACCAACCGCGACATGCGCTTTGCTAGCGATGACAAGACGCCGGTGCATGCGATGATGTCGTCGGAAAACCTTGCGCTGTTGCGCGAGCCTGTTGACCGTGATGCGGCGATTTCGCTGATGAAGGCGCGGCGGATCGAAAAGCTGTTGGTGACCGATGGCGCGGGCAAGCTGACGGGGCTTTTGACGCTGAAGGACACCGAGAAATCGGTGCTCAACCCGCAGGCCTGCAAGGATGAAATGGGGCGTCTGCGCGTGGCTGCGGCCTCGACCGTGGGCGATGCGGGCTTTGAGCGCTCGATGGCGCTGATCGAAGCGGGGGTCGATATGGTGGTGATCGACACGGCGCATGGACATTCCGAAGGGGTGGCTGTGGCGGTTGAACGCATCAAGAAGATGTCCAACAAGGTTCAGGTCGTGGCCGGTAACGTGGCCACGGGCGAGGCTACGCGGGCGCTGATCGGCGCAGGGGCCGATGCGGTCAAGGTTGGCATCGGGCCGGGGTCGATTTGTACGACGCGGATCGTGGCGGGCGTGGGCGTGCCTCAGCTGACTGCCATCATGGATTCGGCGCGCGCGGCTGGCAATGTGCCGGTGATCGCGGATGGCGGGATCAAATACTCGGGCGATTTTGCCAAGGCGATTGCGGCGGGCGCGTCCTGTGCGATGGTGGGCTCTGCAATTGCGGGCACCGATGAAAGCCCGGGCGAAGTGATCTTGTGGCAAGGACGCTCGTTCAAGGCCTATCGCGGCATGGGCTCGCTGGGCGCGATGGCGCGCGGCTCGGCGGATCGCTATTTCCAAAAGGATGCGGCCAGCGACAAGCTGGTGCCCGAAGGCATCGAGGGGCAGGTGCCCTACAAGGGTTCGGCTGCGGCGGTCATTCATCAGATGGTCGGCGGTTTGCGCGCAGCGATGGGGTATACGGGCTGTGCAACCGTGGCCGAGATGCGGGCGAATTGTTCCTTTGTAAAGATCACCGGCGCGGGGCTCAAGGAAAGCCATGTGCATGACGTGCAGATCACCCGCGAAAGCCCGAACTACCGCGTCGGCTAAAGTATCGGGCCTCCTTCGGGAGGCCTTTTTTACAACAGCGCCAGCGCACCCATGATCAGGCTGCCATAGATTACCAAAACAATTGCAACCGATGTCACGGCCATCGCCACACCCCCAAGCGCGAAAGCACCGTCACTTTCCAGCAGACCCAGCCCAATGATGATCAGACTGAGCGCAGGCAGGATGTTTGCAAACGGAATTGGCAGCATGATCAACACGCTGAGAAACAGGCACAAAGCACCCATCCCGCGCTGCGCCGCCCCGGTTGTCAGAAACGACCAGCGGGGCCGCAATAACCGCTCAATCCTGATCAAGCCTGGCATGATGCGGTCAATCCCGGCCTGCAGACCCCGGCGCGACAAGGATCTTTCGCCCAAAAGCCGCGGCAGGATCAGCGGGCGGCCCAGCATCATGCACAACGTCACATAGACCAGAGGCAATCCCGTCACCGCCGAAGTGCCTGGGATACTGGGCAAGGTGTTGGGCAACGCAAACAGCAGCATCAAGCTGGCAGCAGCTTGCGACCGCATGCCCTCGACCAAGGTTTGCAGTGTGATCCTGTCACCGTCTCCCTGCGTCACGGCCTCGCGCAGAGTTGCTGAAAATCGCGATCTGTCCTGCATCCTGCCTCACTCAACCCTTCATAGATGGGGGGCTTGTGTCAGATTGCGAGGGGAGTTGCGCGCCTTTCGTCGCAGTTATAGGCAGGGATACCGCCAATGTGACCAAAGGACCCCGAAATGACCCCTTCAGCACGACTTTCTGCGGCCATCGAGGTGCTGGACCGGATCCTGGCGGGGGCTGCAGCCGAACAAGCGCTGATCAATTGGGGCCGTGCCAGTCGCTTTGCCGGGTCCGGCGACCGTCACGCAGTGCGCGATCTGGTGTTTGACGCCTTGCGCTGCAAGCGTTCCTTTGCGGCTCTGGGGGGGGCGGAAACCGGGCGCGGCCTGATCCTTGGCGGTTTGCGAGCGCAGGGTGGCGATGGCGCAGACCTGTTTACCGGGCAAGGGCACGCACCTGCGCCCGTGCAGGCAAGCGAAGTGCCTTTTACCGGCGGGCAAGCCACCGATCTGGACTGCCAGGATTGGATATTACCTCTTTTAGCCAGATCATTAGGCGACGATCTTTATGCTGTGATGCAGCAGTTGCGCAAACGGGCACCGGTGTTTCTGCGGGTGAACCGACGCAAGGCCAATCTCACCGAGGCGCAGGCCATGTTGGCAGCCGGTGGCATTGTCACGCGCCCGACATCTTTGGCGAAGTGTGCGTTAGAGGTCACTGAAAATCCAAGGAAAATCCATACATCTCAGGCTTATGAACTTGGTGTGGTCGAACTGCAGGATGCGGCCAGCCAAGCGGTTATTGAGATGTTGCCATTGGCCGATGGACAACGCGTTCTGGATTACTGCTGCGGCGGCGGCGGCAAGGCTTTGGCGATGGCAGCTTGCGCCGATATTTCACTGTTTTGCCATGACGCGGACTCACGTCGGATGCGCGATCTACCCGAACGCGCCAAGCGGGCAGGCGTCGCTTTTTCGATATCTGAAAATGTCGATAGAACAGCCCCTTACGATTTGATCCTCACAGATGTTCCCTGTTCGGGATCGGGGTCATGGCGGCGCGATCCGCAGGGGAAATGGGCTCTTACACCGTCCAAACTTGATGAGCTATTGCGCATTCAAGCGCACATTCTGGATGAGACGGCCCCGCTTGTGGCCCCGACGGGTTGGCTCGCTTATGCCACTTGCTCGATGTTGCGCGACGAAAACGAGGCGCAGATCGAGGCTTTTTTGGCGCGCACACCGGGGTGGATCTGCCCGAAAAATCAACGTTTCAGCCCGCTGCAGGGGGGTGATGGGTTCTTTGTTGCGCTGTTGACGCGAAGGGGTTGATTGCTTAGCAACTTAGGGGTGTACTCGACCGAGTTGGATTAAGTTAGAATTAAGATTCTACCGCTTATGACTAAGGCTCAACGAATCCGTTTGGAGGATTAAGTGGCTGGATCGCACCTTCAGGTAACCAAGACCTTCAGAGCGCCGGTTTCACTGGGGCGTGGCCCCTTGGTCTTGCTGACGGCAGCTGCGGTTCTGGGCATGTTTGCGGTGATGACGGATGTGTGGATCTGGCGCGTCGGTCTGGTTTCGGCGGCGCTGACGATGATCCTGCTGGTGCTGCTGCAACGGGGTTCATTTGCGCTTCGGGCGCGGCGGGCAGAACGAGAGGAGGCGCGACTGATCCAATTGCTGCGCCAGGATGCTACCCCTTGTTTTACGACCGACGCCTACGGACAGATCGGACATCAAAACGCTGCGGCAGAGCAACGCTTTGGCGTGAGTGATGGGGGCACACTGGTCGCAGCGCTAAAAGATCATTTCGCGGCACCCTCTGCGGTGCTTTACCGTCTGCAAAGTCGCGCCAACAGTCAGGGTGCAGCACGCGAAGATGTCGCAACCCAGCGCGGGCACACGCGTCTTTCGGTGCATAAGATTACGCCGCAGCGCTATCTTTGGCGGCTGGAGGATTTCGCCGATCGAACAAGCGCAGGTCGGGGTGTGGAGTCCCTGAGCCTGCCGATGTTGACCGCCAATCGTGCTGGCGTTGTGCTTTTCAGCAATGATGCCATGCGCCGCTTGCTGGGCGGGCGGCCTAAACGGTTGGATCGGATTTTCAACACTCAGGTTCTTCGGTCTGGCGAAGAGATCGAGGTGACTTCGGCCCAAGGCCCTATCCGCGCCATTCTGGCCGAGGTGGATGGGCATGGCGAGCGAAGGGAAATTTATCTGCTGCCGGTCTCTGCCGGGCATCACGACACCTCCATGCTCGCCGATTTCGAACATGTGCCTGTGGCGCTGCTGAAGTTCGATCCTAAAGGACATCTCTTGCAAGCCAATAAGGTTGCCCGAGAATTGATGCATCTGGACGGCACGCCGGAACAGTTCCACGAGATGTTCGACGGGTTAGGGCGTCCCGTGGCCGATTGGCTCTGTGACATCGCCTCAGAACAACGCCCCAGCGGGGCAGAGGTACTTTGCGCGCGGAAACTGGGCGACGAGGTGTTCATTCAGGTAACCCTGCGCCGGATGGTTGAATTGGGACGCCCTGGTGTGCTTGCCGTCTTGCAGGATGCAACGGCGCTCAAAACGCTGGAGGCGCAGTTTGTCCAAAGTCAGAAAATGCAGGCGATCGGTCAGCTTGCCGGGGGGGTTGCACATGACTTCAACAACCTGCTCACAGCGATTTCAGGCCATTGCGACCTGCTGCTGTTGCGTTACAAAAGCGATGATCCGCAGTATTCGGATCTGATTCAGATCCACCAGAACGCCAATCGTGCCGCGGCCCTCGTCGGGCAACTGCTGGCCTTTTCACGCAAGCAAACCCTGAAGCCTGAGCGGATTGAGCTTTCGGATGTGCTCTCTGACTTGACGCATTTGCTGAACCGTTTGGTGGGCGAACGGGTCACCTTACAACTGTCGCACGCATCCGATCTTGGCCCGATCCGTGCGGACAAGCGTCAGCTCGAGCAGGTGATCATGAACCTCGTGGTGAATGCCCGCGATGCCATGCCCTCGGGCGGCACGATTTCGATTGAGACCGAGGCGCTTGAACTGCGCGAAGAGTTGCGGCGCGATCGGGCCGTCGTGCCCGCGGGCGAATACGCCATCATTCGCGTGCGCGACACAGGGTTCGGCATCCCGCCAGAACGCATGACCAAGATATTCGAACCTTTCTTTACCACCAAGCGGGTCGGTGAAGGTACTGGACTTGGGCTTTCGACGGCCTATGGCATCGTAAAGCAATCGGGTGGATATATCTTTGTCGACTCAGAGGAAGGCGAAGGCAGCGTTTTCCAGCTCTATTTCCCGATCTATCACGGCGCGCCGTTGGAAGAGCCCGTCGCTGTGGCCAAGACGAATGTGGTGCGTCAGGGCGACGGTGTGGTGCTTTTGGTCGAAGATGAGGCGCCTGTGCGGGCATTCGCCAGTCGGGCGCTGCGGATGCGCGGCTTTACCGTGCTGGAGGCCGATTGTGCCGAACAGGCGCTGGAACTGCTCGATGACCCCAAGCTCGACATCGACATCTTTGTGACAGACGTGGTGATGCCGGGCATGGATGGCCCAACTTGGGTACGCAAAGCGCTGCAGACACGTCCAGATGTGCGGGTGATCTTCGTATCAGGTTATGCCGAAGAATCACTGTCAGAAGGCCAAGCCCGGATCCCCAATTCGACCTTCTTGGCCAAACCGTTTTCTCTTTCGGACCTGACCGAAACCGTGCACGCTCAATTCAATTGACACTTTGTAAGATCACATCTTTGCCCCTCAAGATCAGTAACTATTCATTAATCTTGCTGATGCACAGTCATCTTGCGACAATTTGATTGAAATGTTCTCTTTTTACCCCCATAAGGAGTAAACAAACAGAGAACATCTCGGCGATTGCCGCCTGGATGCAAGCATGGAATAAGGGCATAGCAAATGGCAGCGGCAAATCTACTCGAGTTGAACGGGAAGCGCGATATGGATAAGGCGAAAGCGCTGGAAAGCGCATTGGCACAGATTGAACGGCAGTTTGGCAAGGGCTCGATCATGAAGCTCGGCCAGGACAATGCGGTGATGGATGTGGAGGCGACCTCGACAGGTTCGCTGGGGCTGGATATCGCGCTGGGGATCGGCGGACTGCCGCAAGGGCGGATTATCGAGATCTACGGCCCGGAAAGCTCGGGCAAGACGACTCTGACCCTGCATGTTGTGGCCGAGCAGCAAAAAAAGGGCGGTGTTTGCGCCTTTGTTGACGCCGAACACGCTCTTGACCCGCAATATGCCAAAAAGCTGGGCGTGAACCTGGACGAGCTGTTGATCAGTCAGCCCGACACGGGCGAGCAGGCGCTTGAGATCGTCGATACGCTGGTGCGCTCGGGCGCAGTCAGCCTGATCGTTGTCGATTCGGTTGCGGCACTGACCCCCAAGTCGGAAATCGAAGGCGATATGGGCGATATGCAGATGGGCTCACAGGCACGCCTGATGAGCCAGGCCATGCGCAAGCTGACCGCCAGCATTGGCCGAAGCAACTGCATGGTGATTTTCATCAACCAGATTCGGATGAAGATTGGCGTCATGTTCGGCAGCCCCGAAACCACGACGGGCGGCAACGCACTCAAGTTTTATGCGTCGGTCCGCCTCGATATTCGCCGGACGGGTGCGATCAAGGATCGCGACGAAGTGGTGGGCAACTCGACCCGCGTAAAAGTGGTGAAGAACAAGGTGGCGCCGCCCTTCCGCGAAGTTGAATTCGATATCATGTATGGCGAAGGCATCTCGAAGGTTGGCGAATTGATCGATATCGGGGTTAAAGCGGGCGTGGTCGAAAAATCCGGCAGCTGGTATTCCTATAACGATGAGCGGATCGGGCAGGGGCGCGAGAATGCCAAGCTGTTCCTCAAGCAGAACCCGGCAATGGCCCTGGACATCGAGGACAAGATCCGTGCCGCGAATGGGCTTGATTTCGCCATGGCCGCTGAGGAAACGCCGCTGCTGGACGATTGATCGCGCCAAACCCTAAAACCGAAGGCTGGAAACGCAGGTTTCCAGCCTTTTTTGTTCAGATGCAATCAAGGCGTGGACAGGCCCGCCTTGCAGGGATAAACGAAGCGGCAACACCCGTATCCAGCCTTTTGGGGGCCCAAACCTATGCCTTCGTTGAATGATATCCGCTCGACCTTCACCGACTTCTTCGCGCGCAACGACCATCGCGTGGTTGAAAGCTCGCCTTTGGTGCCGCGCAACGACCCGACCCTGATGTTCACCAACTCGGGCATGGTGCAGTTCAAGAACGCTTTTACCGGCGTCGAAACTCGCGACTACAAGCGGGCAACCACGGCGCAGAAATGCGTGCGCGCGGGCGGCAAGCACAACGATCTGGACAACGTCGGTTATACCGCGCGCCATCATACGTTTTTCGAAATGCTGGGCAACTTCAGCTTTGGCGACTACTTCAAAGAGCAAGCCATTGCTTATGCTTGGGAATTGCTGACCAAAGACTTTGGGCTGGA
Source organism: Pseudorhodobacter sp. (assembly GCA_024642045.1). GTDB lineage: Bacteria > Pseudomonadota > Alphaproteobacteria > Rhodobacterales > Rhodobacteraceae > Cypionkella. The sequence goes on from JAHEBX010000025.1 coordinate 8,172, forward strand.
TAAGAACAAGCTGCTGGTCACGGTTTATCACACCGATGACGAGGCGGCTGGTTTCTGGAAAAAGATCGCAGGTCTGCCAGAGCACAAGATCATCCGCATTGCCAGCGACGACAATTTTTGGCGCATGGGGCCGACAGGCCCCTGTGGTCCTTGCACCGAGATTTTCTACGATCATGGCGAGCATATCTGGGGTGGTCCTCCGGGCTCGGCGGAGGAGGACGGCGACCGTTTCATCGAGATATGGAACAACGTTTTCATGCAGAATGAACAGTTTGCCGATGGCACACTGCGTCCGCTTGAGATGCAGTCGATCGACACCGGCATGGGGCTGGAGCGGATTGGCGCATTGCTGCAAGGCAAGCACGACAACTACGACACCGACCTGATGCGCAGCCTGATCGAGGCGAGCGCGCAGGCGACCAGTTCAGATCCCGACGGCCCCGGCAAGATGCACCACCGCGTCATTGCCGACCATTTGCGCTCGACCTCGTTCCTGATCGCAGATGGCGTGATGCCTTCGAACGAGGGGCGCGGCTATGTGCTGCGGCGGATCATGCGCCGCGCGATGCGCCATGCGCATATGTTGGGTGCCCAAGATCCGGTGATGCACAAACTGGTTCCATCCTTGGTACGGCAGATGGGGGCGGCCTATCCCGAGTTGGGTCGTGCGCAAAGCATGATCGAAGAGACGTTGCGGCTGGAGGAAACCCGCTTTCGTACCACGTTGGACCGTGGCTTGAAGCTGCTTGATGACGAGTTGCTGCGCCTTCCTGAGGGCGGCGATCTGCCAGGGCCAGCGGCGTTCAAACTTTACGACACCTATGGCTTTCCGTTGGATTTGACGCAGGACGCGCTGCGCGAAAAAGGCCGCGGCGTCGATGTGCAGGGCTTTGAGGCCGCAATGGACGAGCAGCGCAAGAAGGCGCGCGCTGCTTGGGTTGGTTCGGGCGAGGCGACGGATGCGACGATCTGGTTTGAACTTGCGCAAGACAAGGGCGTGACCGAATTCCTCGGCTATGACACCGAAACGGCCGAGGGCGAGGTGCTGGCGATGGTGCGCGACGGCGCCGAAGTGGGCGAGGCGTCGGCTGGGACGTCCGTGCAGGTGATGGTCAACCAGACCCCGTTTTATGCGGAAAGCGGCGGGCAGGTTGGCGACACTGGTCTGATCCGAACCACCACGGGGATGGCTGAAATCACCGATACCAAAAAGACGGCGGGGGTGTTCATCCACCTTGCCACCGTGGTCGAAGGCTCGATCCTGCGCGGACAAGCCGCAAAGCTCGAGGTCACCCACGCACGCCGCGCCGCCATTCGCGCCAACCATTCGGTCACCCACCTGTTGCACGAGGCGCTGCGGCGGGCTTTGGGCGAACATGTCGCACAACGCGGCAGCTTGAACGCGCCGGACCGCTTGCGCTTTGATTTCAGCCACAGCCAGGCGATGTCACCGGCCGAGATTTCGGCTGTCGAAGCCGAGGTCAACGCCTATGTGCGGCAGAACACGGCGGTCGAGACGCGGATCATGACGCCGGACGACGCGCGGGCCTTAGGTGCGCAGGCGCTTTTTGGCGAGAAATACGGCGACGAAGTGCGCGTGGTGTCGATGGGCGCGTTGGATGGCTCGGGCAAGGGCGCTGATCGGCGGACCTATTCGTTAGAGCTTTGCGGCGGCACGCATGTGGCGCGCACGGGCGATATCGGTGCCTTTGTTCTGATGAGCGAAAGCGCTTCGTCCTCGGGAGTGCGGCGGATCGAGGCGCTGTCGGGGCAGGCGGCACTGGACCATCTGCGTGCGCAGGATGCACGGCTGGCCGAAGTTGCTGCTGCGTTGAAAACCCATGCAGGCGATGTGCTTGATCGGGTAAAAGCGCTGCAAGACGAACGCCGCGCCTTGGCCAATGAAGTGGCCCAGTTGCGCCGCGAAGTCGCGATGGGCGGCAGGTCTGGCGGGCCGGATGTCATGGAAATCAACGGCGTAAAGCTCATTGCTCAAGTGATTTCGGGCATCTCGGGCAAGGATTTGCCAGCGCTGATAGACGAGATGAAGTCGCAGATCGGCTCGGGCGCAGTGGTCTTGATCGCAGATACCGGCGCCAAGCCTGCAGTGGCCGCTGGGGTCACAGCCGATATGACGGGGCGGATTTCGGCGGTGACACTGGTCAAGGCCGCAGCCGAGGCGCTTGGAGGCAAGGGCGGTGGTGGGCGACCGGATATGGCGCAGGCGGGCGGCGCGGATATCGCACTTGCCGACGCAGCCCTTGCGGCCGTGCGCGCGGCATTGGAGGCGTAGCATGACAACCGCTCTGTGGATCGCCCATGTCGAGGTGAGCGACGCCGAGGCCTATGGCAAATATGCTGCAGGTGCGGGCCCCGCAATCGCGGCGCATGGCGGGGTGTTTTTGGCCCGTGGCGGACGCTATGTGCAGCTTGAAGGTCGGGATCGCGCGCGCAATGTCGTCGCGCGTTTTCCCAGCCTTGAGGCCGCGGTGGCCTGCTATAATTCGCCCGCATATCAGGCCGCACTTGCCCATGCCAAGGGCGCTTCGGTGCGCGATTTGATGGTGGTCGAAGAGATCGGCGAATAGCTGCATTTGACGGAATATTGTGCTGATTTCATTCCGTTATGTGGTAATCTGTTCGCAATGAGGCCGTAATGGCCCGCAGGCGAAAGGGTAGACGATGTGTCGTTGGGCAGCATATGTGGGCGCGCCGATTTTCCTTGAGGAAATCATCAGCCGTCCGGGGCATTCATTAATCCATCAAAGCCATTGTGCGACGCAATGCCATTCTGCGATCAACGCGGATGGGTTTGGCGTGGCTTGGTATGGCGACCGCCCGGAACCGGGGCTCTACCGTGATGTGCTGCCGGCCTGGTCTGATCCCAACCTCAAGAGTCTGACGGCGCAGGTGCGCTCGGGTTTGTTCATGGCGCATGTGCGCGCCTCGACCGGCACGGCGACAAGCCGTAACAATTGCCATCCGTTTACCCATGGTGCGTGGTCCTTCATGCACAACGGTCAGATTGGCGGCTTTGACACCTTTCGTCGCGATGCCGAGATGATGATACCCGAGCAGCTTTACAGTGATCGCAAAGGTGCGACCGATTCTGAGGCGATCTTTCTGGTGGCGATTGGCGAGGGGCTGGATGGCGACCCGCGCGCGGCACTCGAGCGGGCTTCAGCACGGTTTATCAGCCTGGCGCGGGCAAAGGGGGCCTTGCCCTATCTGCGGATGACGGCGGCTCTTTCGGATGGCAAGCGGCTCTATGCGGTGCGCTATGCGACGGATGAGCTGGCGCCGTCACTGTACTATCGTTGGTCCGCAACACGGGGTGGCATGGCGGTGGTGTCAGAACCGTTGGAGGACGGCGAAGGCGGCTGGAACGTGATCGAAAGCTCGACCTTTTGTACCTTTGACCAAGACAGTGTGAAGGTAGAACCGTTCCTGCCCTGCAAACTTGCTTTGGCCGCCTGACTTCATACAGCACATTAAAAAACCGCCCCAAGGGGCGGTTTTTGTTTTCTTTAGTCTTTGCTCTTGTTCCGTTTGCGTTCATTTGAGTCAAGGAAGCGTTTCCGCATCCGGACCGATTTCGGCGTCACTTCGACAAGTTCGTCATCGTCAATATAGGCGATGCACTGCTCAAGGCTCAATTTGACCGGAGTGGTCAAGCGTACCGCCTCGTCGGTGCCCGAGGCGCGCACGTTGGTCAGCTGCTTGCCCTTGAGCGGGTTTACTTCAAGGTCATTGTCGCGGCTATGTTCACCGATGATCATGCCTGTGTAAACCGGTTCCTGCACACCGATAAAGAAGTGGCCGCGATCTTCCAGTTTCCACATCGCATAGGCCACCGAAACGCCGGTTTCCATCGATATCAGAACGCCTTGGCGACGCCCTTCGATGGGGCCCTTGTGCGGGGCCCAGCCGTGGAACACGCGGTTCAACACGCCCGTGCCGCGGGTGTCGGTCATGAACTGGCCATGATAGCCGATCAGACCGCGCGACGGCACATGCGCGATGATGCGGGTTTTGCCAACGCCTGCGGGCTTCATTTCCACCAGATCGCCCTTGCGGGGACCGGTGATTTTCTCGATCACAGCGCCGGTGTATTCGTCATCTACGTCAATGGTGACTTCTTCAATGGGTTCGGATTTCACCCCGTCGATGTCAGAGAACAGCACGCGCGGGCGCGACACCGAAAGCTCGAAGCCTTCGCGGCGCATGTTTTCGATCAACACGCCCATCTGCAATTCACCACGACCGGCAACCTCGAAAGCGTCGCCGCCGGGGGTGTCAGAGATCTTGATCGCCACGTTCACTTCGGCTTCGCGCATCAGACGTTCGCGGATCACACGCGACTGAACCTTGGAGCCTTCTTTGCCCGCAAGGGGTGAGTCGTTGATGCCAAATGTGACCGAAATAGTCGGCGGATCAATAGGTTGTGCCGGAATCGCGGTGTCGATTTCCAGCGCGCAGAGCGTGTCGGCGACGGTGGCTTTGGACATACCCGCGAGGGTGACAATATCGCCTGCTTCGGCGGCATCAATCGGAGTCATCACCAGACCACGATAGGCCAGAACCTTGGAGACGCGGAACTGTTCCAGCTTTTCGCCATCGCGCGACAGCGCCTTGATGGTTTCGCCGGCGCGCAGGGTGCCAGCCTCGACACGGCCGGTCAGGATGCGGCCGATGAACGGGTCGGCAGAAAGGGTGGTTGCCAGCATCTGGAACGGCTCGGCCCGGCGCGCAATCTGCTTTGGCTCGGGAACATGCTTGATCACCAGCTCATAAAGCGCGGTCAGATCCTTGCGCGGACCGTCAAGCTCAACATCCGCCCAGCCAGAGCGGCCCGATGCGTAAAGCACTGGGAAATCAAGCTGATCGTCGTCGGCACCGAGGTTGGCAAAGAGGTCAAACACCTCATTGAGCGCACGCGACGGTTCGGCGTCATGCTTGTCGACCTTGTTGAGCACCACGATCGGACGCAGGCCAAGAGCCAAGGCTTTGGAGGTCACGAATTTGGTTTGCGGCATCGGGCCTTCGGCGGCATCGACCAACAGAACCACGCCATCAACCATCGACAGGATACGCTCCACCTCGCCACCAAAGTCGGCGTGGCCGGGGGTATCGACGATATTGATCCGCGCGCCGCCCCATTCCAGCGACGTGCATTTGGCCAGAATCGTGATGCCACGCTCGCGTTCAATGTCGTTGCTGTCCATGGCGCGTTCGGACACGGCCTGGTTTTCACGGAACGAGCCGGACTGTTTGAGCAGTTCGTCAACGAGGGTGGTCTTGCCATGGTCGACGTGCGCGATAATGGCGATGTTGCGGAGCTCCATCGGGAGGGTCACTTTCATTTGTCAGCTTTGAGCCGCGCGATATCGCAGATGCAGCGAAAACACCAGAGGAACCTTGGAAGTTTGATGAATGCGCTGCCAGACCGTGGCTTGTGGGTTAAAGTCGCCGTGATTGCTGCAAAATCAGCGACAAAGGCGTGATTGAACCACAATTACCTCAACTTTGCCGCGATTTGACCACGGTTAATGGTTCTTAAAGGGGAAGAGAAAAAAGAGGCATCCTATGGCACTCAAGCAGGCACATCTTGCAGCCGTCGAAACGAACGAGGCTTTCGACATCACTCCGCTGGAGACAAAGCTCGAGCAGCTGAACAAGCAGATTGAAGAGCAGGTCTATCTGCAAAGGATTGCACTGCTGGAAGCGGGGCATATCCTGCGTTTCAACGGCCCGGGGGCGCAGCGCCTGAGCCTGTCGTTGCCGGATGCGCAAGAAGATTACATTCAACGCGTGATCCTGAAGAACCGCAACTTTTACGAAGCAAAACAGTTAGCACAAATGCTCACCTTTGGGATTGTCGGCCCGAAGTCGGTGGTCTGTGATATTGGCGCAAATATCGGCAATCACACGCTCAACTTCGTCAAGGTGATGGGGGCGGCCAAGGTCCTGTGTTTCGAACCGATGCCGCATGCGTTCAACACCCTGTGCAACAACATCTTGCTGAACCATATTGAAGACCGGGTGCTGGCCTATGATTGCCTGATCGGTGCTGAAGCCGGCTTTGGCGAAATGGTGCGCTTCAATCCCCGCAATCTGGGCGGCACGGCCTATCAGGCCAAAGCCGATGGCACGGTGCCGCTCTTTGCGCTGGACGATGTATTGGAAGCGCAAGATCTGGAGAATCTCGATCTGATCAAGATCGATGTCGAGGGAATGCAGATGGATGTGCTGATGGGGGCCGAAGCCATTCTGACCAAGCGCAAGCCAGCACTTTGGGTTGAAGTCTCGGCGCGCGAAGAGAGTGCTGACGCGGTCGGCGTCTATTTGGAGCAATTCGGCTATCGGGCCGAGCGGATCAGCGGAACCGACATGCTGTTTCGCGCCTGATCCGATAATCTATCAAGGAAAAGGGCCGGAGGCATCACCTCCGGCCCTTGTTCATCAGCCTGCAAGGGCCTTGTTGAGATACTCATCAACCTTTTCCAGATAGCCCATCGTGGTGAGCCATTTCTGATCAGGACCGACCAGCAGGGCAAGGTCTTTGGTCATGAAGCCGTCTTCGACGGTCTGCACGGTGACTTTTTCCAGCGTCGTGGCAAATCGCATCAGTGCATCGTTGCCATCAAGCTTGGCGCGATGCTTGAGCCCGCCGGACCACGCGTAGATCGAGGCGATCGAGTTGGTCGAGGTTGCCTGACCCTTTTGGTGCTGGCGGTAGTGGCGGGTCACGGTGCCGTGGGCAGCCTCTGCCTCGACGATCTTGCCATCGGGTGTCATCAGAACGCTCGTCATCAGGCCCAGCGAGCCAAAGCCTTGCGCCACGGTGTCAGACTGCACGTCGCCGTCGTAGTTCTTACAAGCCCAGACGTAGCCGCCCGACCATTTCATTGCCGATGCAACCATATCGTCGATCAGGCGGTGTTCGTAGTGAATGCCCGCGGCCTTGAACTTGTCTTCAAATTCCTCGGCATAGACTTTGGCGAACAGATCCTTGAAGCGGCCGTCATAGGCCTTCAGAATGGTGTTCTTGGTGGACAGATACACCGGCCAGCCCTTGAGCAGGCCATAGTTCATCGACGAGCGAGCAAAGTCGATGATGCTGTCGTCAAGGTTATACATGCCCATGTAAACGCCCGAGGATGGCGCCTGATAGACTTCTTTCTCGATCACGGTGCCGTCTTCACCGACGAATTTCATCGTCAGCTTGCCCGCACCCGGAAAGCGGAAATCGGTCGCTTTGTACTGGTCGCCAAAGGCGTGACGGCCCACAACGATCGGCTGGGTCCAGCCGGGCACGAGGCGGGGGACGTTCTTGCAGATGATCGGCTCGCGGAAGATCACGCCGCCAAGGATGTTGCGGATGGTGCCGTTGGGCGATTTCCACATCTGCTTCAGGCCGAATTCCTCGACGCGCTGTTCGTCCGGCGTGATGGTCGCGCATTTGACGCCGACGCCGTATTTCTGGATGGCATGGGCGGAGTCGATGGTAATCTGGTCGTTGGTGCGATCCCGCTCTTCGATGCCCAGATCGTAATACTTCAGGTCAAGATCCAGATAGGGCAGGATCAGTTTTTTCTTGATGAAATCCCAGATGATCCGGGTCATCTCGTCGCCGTCAAGTTCGACGACGGGGTTAGCCACCTTGATTTTGGTCATATCCGCCCCTTGAAGTTATGGATTCGCTTAAGCGTGGTGTAGTCGAAAACTCTGTAAAAGGAAAGATGGTATGCGACGGTATACCGTATTGTCGCGATTATGCGAAAAAGGGCGCTGTCTTGGCCTTGACCCATGCCCAGAGGCGCGGGGCACCGCGGGCGATTTTGGCGCCAACGCGGGTTTGCAACTGGTCCGCCGTGACATTGTATTCGATCCAAGTGCCGCCACCCGACATCAGATTGGCCATGACAGGCTGCACGCGATCAAGGCTTTTGGCAAAGATCGCGTCGGGGGTTTCCGAGGCCTCGAACTCGGCCCAGAGGGCGCGCAGGGCAGGGCCCTGATCGGGGGGCAGCAGGCCGAAAATCCGATCCGCCGCCTCAGATTCCGCCTGTTGTACGGACGTACTGCCGTGGGCCTGACCATTGGCGGAATGGATCGGCACATCGCCGACATCAATTTCCACAAGATCATGCAGCAAGAGCATCTTGATGACGCGGGTGATATCGACAGCGGGATCGGCCTGATCCGCCAAAATCAAGGCATAAAGCGCCAAATGCCAGGAATGTTCACCAGAGTTTTCACGCCGCGAGCCATCCACCAGAGTGGTGGCGCGCAGCACTGATTTCAGCTTGTCTGCCTCGTTCAGGAAGGCAAATTGCTGCTCGAGGCGGTCGGTCAATGCCCGCCGCCCGTATCCATGATGACGCGGGGGCCTTCGCGGCCCTCACGCTTGGCCTTCAGTGCCGCATCAATAAACGCGCGACCACGCTTTTCGGCGACTCGGACGCGAAATGCGGTCAGGAACGCCTCTTGCATGGTCGGGGAGGCATCCAGCAACACCTTGGACACCTTATCAAAAAAGCGGTCGTCGCCCAGCTCTTCCATCGCAGCGATCACGTCACGAGCAAGGGCGTCGCCCATATCTTCAAGCACAGACATTAGCGCGAAACCTCCCCCAAACGACGTTTCACATAGGTCGAGACATGCTCGATCATCGGCTTCATATGCGCCTCTTCGTCTTTGAAGAAGTGATCGGCGCCCTCAATCTGGGTGTGGGTGATGGTGATACCCTTTTGCTCGTGCAGCTTGTTGACCAGATTGATCGTATCCTTGGGCGGGGCCACTTTGTCTGCGGTGCCGTTGATGATCAGACCCGAGGCAGGGCAGGGCGCAAGGAACGAGAAATCATACAGATTGGCCGGCGGGGCCACCGAGATGAAGCCGGTGATCTCAGGCCTGCGCATCAAGAGCTGCATGCCGATCCAAGCGCCAAAGGAGAAGCCCGCGACCCAGCAGTGCTTGGAGTTCTGGTTCATCGATTGCAGGTAATCCAGCGCCGACGCGGCATCAGACAACTCGCCGATCCCCATGTCGTATTCACCCTGACTACGACCAACGCCACGGAAGTTGAACCGCATCACGGTGAAACCCATATTGTAGAACGCATAGTGGAGGTTGTAGACAACCTTGTTGTTCATCGTTCCACCATAAGCGGGATGCGGGTGCAACACGATGGCGATAGGCGCGTCCCGCTCTTTTTGCGGATGATAACGGGCTTCGAGGCGGCCTTCTGGACCGGCGAAAATAACTTCGGGCATGAACACTCCCGTGTCTGTTGGAGCGATTTGTTGACGAATTCGCTCGGATATCCTAGAACCATTCTAAAGCGGCAGATCGTCGCTCATGGACTGGGGTTGAGTTAAGCGGCGCGGCCCCTGTCGTCAATGGAAAGTCAACGATTTGGACGGGTGGAGCCTATGAAACTCTCGACAAAGGGGCGCTATGCGATGGTTGCACTGGCGGATCTGGCGCTTTCCGAGGGCGCGGGCGACGAATTGATGTCTTTGGCCGAGATCGCCAAGCGTCAGGATTTGTCGCTGCCCTATCTGGAACAGCTGTTCGTCAAGCTGCGTCGCGCAGGGTTGGTCGAGGCCGTGCGCGGGCCGGGCGGCGGCTACAGGCTGGCCAAATCGGCCGACGCGATCCGGATTTCCGAGGTGATGGAGGCGGTCGAGGAAAACGTCGACGCCATGCATTCGGGGGCGGGCGCAAGTGGCGGTGTGTCCGGGACACGGGCGCAGAGCCTGACCAACCGTCTGTGGGAAGGGCTTTCGGCCAACGTCTACGTGTTTTTGCACCAGACGCGGCTGTCGGATGTGATCGCCAACGAGATGACGCCGTGTCCTGCGGTGCCGGCCCTGTTCCGGGTGGTGGACGAATGAGCGCGCTTTGGGCAAAGGCAGGATAAACGATGGCGGGCCGGGTGTATCTTGATTGGAATGCAACGACGCCGCTGCGCACCGAGGCGCGCACGGCGATGATTGCGGCGATGGACGTGCTGGGCAACCCGTCTTCGGTGCACCGCGAGGGGCGCGCGGCCAAGGCTCTGATGGAGCGCGCGCGCGGGCAGATTGCGGCAGCGTTGGGCGCAGAAGGGGCGGATGTCGTGTTCACCTCAAGTGCCACCGAGGCCGCAGCGCTGGCCTGCGCGGGGCGGGGCCTGCACTGCGCGGCGGTCGAGCATGACGCGGTGGCCGTCTGGTGCGAGGCCGATCTGACGGTGGATGCGCAGGGACAGGTGAGCGTGGCTGATCCCTCGCGCACGGCCTTGCAACTGGCCAATTCCGAAACGGGGATCGTACAAGATTTGCCACACGGGCTGGCGGTGTCGGATCTTACACAGGCGTTTGGAAAATTGCCGATCGCTTTCAACTGGTTGGGATGCGAGGCTGGACTGGTTTCAGCGCATAAGATCGGCGGACCCAAAGGCATCGGTGCGCTGGTTCTGAGGCGTGGCGTGGATGTTGCGGCGCAGATGCGTGGCGGCGGGCAAGAGATGGGACGGCGGGCAGGGACGGAAAACCTGATCGGCATTGCGGGCTTTGCCGCGGCGGCCGAGGCGGCGGCGCGCGATCTGGCCGAAGGCGTTTGGCAAAGGGTGGCCGAAATTAGAGATATTCTAAATCAGGCATTGTCGGCGCAGGGATTTAATACTATTTCTGTCGGGAATAGCGTGCAGCGATTGCCGAACACTTTGAACGTGATTGCGCCGGGCTGGAAGGGCGAGACTCAGGTAATGGCAATGGACCTTGCAGGGTTTGCAATTTCTGCGGGTTCGGCCTGTTCCAGTGGCAAGGTAAAGGCCAGCCGGGTGCTGCGCGCGATGGGGTTTGACGAAGTTTCGGCGGGGCAGGCGATCCGTGTGTCGCTGGGGCCTGACGTGACCGAGGAACAGGTTCTGCGCTTTGCCGAGTGCTGGGGCCGGGATTATAGACGTATTCTTTCACGTGTTGCGTGAAGATAGGGCGGCAACGCCATGATAAACAGGATGAAAGCCATGTCAGACGTTGAAGTGGAAGTGCGTGACGGAGTGGATCGCGAGACGATCGAGACCGTGGCTGCGATGTCCGGAAGCTATAAGCATGGCTGGTCTACCGAAATCGAAATGGACTACGCGCCCAAGGGCGTGTCGGAAGAAATCGTGCGGCTGATCTCGGCCAAGAACAACGAACCCGAATGGATGCTGGAATGGCGGCTGGCGGCGTATAAACGCTGGCTGCAGATGGAAGAGCCCGATTGGGCGATGCTGAACTATCCTGAAATCGACTATCAAGATCAGTATTACTACGCGACACCCAAAAGTATGGCGGTGAAACCGAAATCATTGGATGAGGTCGACCCGAAGCTGTTGGCAACCTATGCAAAATTGGGAATTCCGCTGAAAGAACAAATGCTTTTGGCCGGTGTTGAAGGTGCCGAGGAGATGGGCGAGCGGCGTGTAGCCGTGGATGCTGTGTTCGATTCGGTTTCGCTGGGCACCACCTTCAAGGCCGAACTTGCCAAGGCGGGCGTGATCTTTTGCTCGATTTCTGAGGCGATCAAGGATCATCCCGATCTGGTCAAGCAATACCTCGGTTCCGTGGTGCCGCAGTCGGATAACTTCTTTGCCACGCTGAATTCGGCGGTGTTTTCGGATGGCTCGTTTGTCTATATCCCGAAAGGCACCCGCTGCCCGATGGAGCTTTCGACCTATTTCCGTATCAATGCCGAGAACACGGGCCAGTTCGAACGCACCCTGATCATCGCTGACGAGGGGGCCTATGTCAGCTATCTGGAAGGCTGCACCGCGCCAAAACGCGATACCAACCAGCTGCATGCGGCGGTGGTGGAGCTGGTGATCCTCAAGGACGCCGAGGTGAAATACTCGACCGTGCAGAACTGGTATCCGGGCGACGAAAACGGTGTCGGCGGCATCTACAACTTTGTGACCAAGCGCGCGGATTGCCGCGGGGATCGCGCAAAAGTAATGTGGACACAGGTCGAGACCGGCTCGGCGATCACCTGGAAATACCCGTCCTGCATTCTGCGCGGCGACGACAGTCAGGGCGAGTTCTACTCGATCGCCATCGCCAATAATGCTCAGCAAGCTGACACCGGCACCAAGATGATCCATTTGGGCAAGCGTACGAAAAGCCGGATCGTCTCGAAAGGCATCTCGGCGGGCAGGGCGCAGAACACCTATCGCGGCTTGGTCAGCATGCACCCAAAGGCCGTCGACAGCCGCAACTATACCCAATGCGACAGCCTGCTGATCGGCGACAAATGCGGCGCGCATACCGTGCCCTATATCGAAGTGAAGAACAACTCGTCGCGGGTGGAACACGAGGCCACCACCTCCAAGGTTGACGACGACCAGCTGTTCTATTGCCGCTCGCGCGGAATGGATGAGGAGGAGGCTGTGGCTCTGGTGGTCAACGGCTTTTGCAAGGAAGTGCTGCAAGCGCTGCCGATGGAATTTGCGATGGAAGCGCAGAGCCTTGTTGCGATCTCGTTGGAAGGCAGCGTGGGTTAACCGGGCATGGGCAAGCGGCCGGTCAACAAGACTTCAACAATGACGCCCGAATGTCGGGTGGTTCGCGCTGAAATCTGGCGCGAACCGGTATTTTTCACCATTACCAATCCGCGCGACACCATCCAGAAACATCACGCCCGGGGCAATTTCTATGAACCGGAAGAGTTGGAGATCATCCGGCGCTGGTGCCCGCCCGACAGCGTCTATTGCGACATCGGGGCGAACATCGGCAATCACGCGGTGTTTGCGTTGAAATTCCTGCGGGTCAAGCGACTCATTGCCTTTGAGCCCAACCCGGTCGCGATTGAAGTCTTGCAATCAAACCTTGCCCTGAACGGGGTGACGGGCCTTTGTGATCTGCGGTTTCTGGGCAAGGGTCTTTCGGATCATGCGGCCGAGGGGCTTTCGATGCAGGTGCCGGATAAGAACCTTGGGGCAGGCAAGATGGTGGCTGACGGTGGCCAGCTGGAGGTTATCGTCGGGGACGTAGCCCTGGATGGCGCACAGGTCGATTTTATGAAGATCGACGTGGAAGGTATGGAACTTGCAGTGCTTTCTGGTCTTTCGCAAACCATTGCGACATGGAAGCCAACCATTTTCATCGAAGTGGATCGACAGAATTACGAAGGCTTCTTTGCGTGGTGCAAGGCGAATGCCTATGAAATCAAAGAGCGTTTCAAACGTTATCCCGTCAACGAGAATTTTCTTGTGATCCCACAGGTGGAACCGGTCGCAGACGTATGAATACCCAGATCGCCCGCCCTAAATTGACCATGCCAGAGGCCGAGGGGCAGCTGTTGCAACTGGCCTATGCCGAGGCCGGTGTGATCCTTGAATATGGGTCGGGTGGCTCGACGGTGGTGGCGGCCGAGATGTCGGGCAAAACCGTGTTTTCGGTCGAAAGCGATGCCGAGTGGCTGGCAATGATGCAGGGTTACTTTGCCCAGAACCCGCCACGAGCGGATCTGACGCTGCTGCATGCCGATATTGGGCCGACCAAGGCTTGGGCGTTTCCCAAAGGCGAGAAAAACTTTCGCGACTGGCCGGGCTATCCGCTCAGCGTCTGGGATTTGCCCGCGTTTCGCCACCCCGACGTGGTGCTGATCGACGGGCGGTTTCGGGCCGGGTGCTTTCTGGCGACCCAGTTCCGGATCACACAGCCTACGTTGGTGCTGTGGGACGATTACAAGGACCGGCGTGAATATCACCAGATAGAGACGCTGGCGAAACCGGCCGAGATGGTGGGCAATATGGCCCTGTTCGAACTCACCCCCATGGCAGTGCCACCCGAGCGGCTGCTGTGGATCATGCAAACATTTCTGCTCACGCGCTGAGTGACTTTGAAGGATAAAAAGATGCTGGAAATCAAGAACCTGCATGTCAAACTTGAAGAAGAAGACAAGGTGATCCTGCGGGGGGTCGATCTGAAAATCGGCGCCGGTGAAGTGCATGCGATTATGGGCCCGAACGGGTCGGGCAAATCGACGCTGTCCTATGTGCTGTCGGGGCGCGACGGCTATGAGGTGACCGAGGGGTCGGCCCAACTCGAGGGTGCCGAACTGCTGGAGATGGAACCCGAAGAGCGGGCGGCGGCAGGTCTGTTTCTGGCATTTCAGTATCCGGTCGAGATCCCCGGCGTTGGCAACATGACGTTTCTGCGCACGGCGGTGAACGCGCAGCGCAAGGCGCGTGGCGAGGCTGAACTGTCGGCCGGCGACTTCCTGAAGGTCGTGCGCGAGCGCGCTAAACTGTTGAAGATCGACGCCGACATGCTCAAGCGTCCGGTCAATGTGGGCTTTTCGGGCGGCGAGAAAAAGCGCAACGAAATCCTGCAGATGGCAATGCTGGAACCCAAGATGTGCATTCTGGACGAGACCGACTCGGGTCTGGACGTCGATGCGATGAAACTCGTGGCCGAGGGCGTAAATGCCCTGCGCTCGGAAGGCCGCTCGTTTCTGGTGATCACGCACTATCAACGCCTGCTGGATCACATCACGCCCGACGTGGTGCATATCATGGCGGCGGGGCGGATCATCAAGACCGGTGGGCCGGAACTGGCGCTGGAGGTCGAGAACAACGGCTATGCCGATCTGTTGGCGGGGGTCGCGTGATGGCCCGCGCCAAACCCAAAAGCGATGCGCTTGAGCCGCGTTTGGCCGCGCTGCGCTTCGATGAAAGCGGCTGGCAAGCCGCGGCAAGATCTGACGCTTTGGCGCGGTTGACGGCAATCGGTCTGCCGGGTCGGCGCGATGAATACTGGCGCTATACCGACCCGAGTTTGTTGAACGCGGCACAGATCACTCCGACAGCTCCGCTTGCGAATGATGCTGAGGTTTTCGCCAAAATTGAAGCGTTGAAAATTGTCTTCGTCGATGGCGTATTTGATGCTGAACGCTCGGACCCGCTTGGCATGGAGGGGGTCAGCATTGAACCTCTGAGCGCTGCGACCGGTGACATCCATTGGGCGCGTGATCTTTATGGTGTGCTGGAGGCACGCGGTCAAAACCCGGTCGCGCGTCCGCTGGCGGCGATGAACACTGCTTTCGCAACTGAAGGCTGTTTGATCCGCGTGACGGGGCACCCTCTCAAGCCTATTTCTATTGTATATATCTCAGAATCAATGGCTTCTGATGTCATCTTGCACCACTGCATTAAGGTTGAATCAGCGGCCGAAGTGACGGTGCTTGAGAGCGGGCAGGCCGCCGGGCGGCTGAATGGCGTCATGGAAGTCGAGCTTGCAGATGGCGCGCGGTTTCATCACATCAGGGCGCAGGGGCGGGATGCCGCGCGACTTGAGGTGACGCATCTGTTTGCGCGGATCGGCAAGGATGCAAACTTCAAGTCTTTTACCATGTCGGGCAATGGCCGTCTGACCCGCAACGAGGCGGTGCTGGAGTTGTTGGGCGACGATTCGTCGGCGCATGTTGCAGGCACAGCGCTTGGCGATGGGGCGTTTCATCACGACGATACCGTGTTCATCACCCATGCAGCCGAGCGATGCGAAAGTCGGCAGGTGTTCAAAAAAGTGCTGAAAAACGGCGCGGTTGGCGTGTTTCAGGGCAAAATCCTGGTCAAACAGGGGGCGCAAAAGACCGACGGCTATCAGATCAGCCAGGCGCTGTT
Source organism: Pseudorhodobacter sp. (assembly GCA_024642045.1). GTDB lineage: Bacteria > Pseudomonadota > Alphaproteobacteria > Rhodobacterales > Rhodobacteraceae > Cypionkella. Next base: position 23,827 of record JAHEBX010000025.1, read on the forward strand.
GCTGGATGGAGACAGCCAGTTTCTGGCCAAGCCCGAGCTGGAAATCTATGCCGATGACGTGAAATGCAGCCACGGGTCGACCTCGGGCGCGATTGACGAAACGGCGCTGTTCTATCTGCGCTCGCGCGGGGTGCCCTTGGCCAAGGCGCAGGCGCTGCTGGTGCTGTCGTTCCTGGCCGAAGCGATTGGCGAAATCGAGGATGAGGCGCTTGCGGCAGCGGTCCAGGCGCGGCTTGAGGACTGGCTGCACGGGGATGCAGCCTAGATGTCTGTCACCACAGATATTGTGCAGGGCTGGCTTCACCCCAAGGCGGTGATGCGCCGCCATATTCAGCGGGGCGTGTCAGAACCTTTTGCTTTCAGCCTGTTGGTGGCCTTTCTTGTGCTGGCTTTCGTGTCGCTCTGGCCGCTGCTGTCGCGGCAAAGCCTGCAACAGCCCGAGGTGCCGATGGTGCAGCGGCTTGTTGCCGCGGGGCTTGCGCTTTTGGCTTCGGTGCCGTTCTGGTATCTTGTTGCAGCGCTCAGCCGTTGGGTGACCAAACTGTTTGGCGGGCAGGGGATCCACTATCGGGCGCGGTTGGCGTTGTTTGCCTCCTTGCTGTGCGTCAGCCCGGCGGTTTTGCTGCAAGGCCTTGTCGCGGGAATGATCGGTGCCGGGGCGCAGCTGACCTTGGTTCAAGCGGTGGTTGGCGCGGGCTTTTTGTGGATGTGGATATCAATGTTGTGGGTAGCGGAGACCAGCGATGCAGTTTGATTTGGCGGCCCTTTTGGAAGCTGCAAAAATGACGTTGCTGGCACCTCGGAGGGTCGCGCGCCAGATCATCGCGATGCAGCTGCCGGCGAGCGTCGGCTGGCTGGGGGTGGCGCTTGCGGTGGTGGTTTCGGCGCTGCTCTCGGTGATTTCGTCAAAGCTCTCGCCTTACGCCGCTCAGGCCGGATACGACATGCTGCTGTCCAGCCCATTGCGGCTTGCGGTGTTGCAGGGCGTTTTGTTGATTATGGGGCTTGGCCTGATCATGGGGATCGGCCGCGCTATGGGGGGCAGGGGGCGGCTGTCGGATGCGCTGGCGCTGCTGGCTTGGCTGGAAGCCGTGTTGATTCTTATCCAGATCGTTCAGATGGCGGTGCTGGTGGTCTCGTTTCAACTCGCGGTCCTGCTGGGGCTGTTCACCTATGCCGTGTTCTTGTGGATGCTGGCCAGTTTCATCGCAGAACTGCATGGATTTCGTTCGGCGCTGAAAGTGCTGGGGATGATCTTGCTGACCATCATTCTGATTTCCTTCACGCTGGGGCTGTTTGGCATCGGCATTCCGACAGGAGCTTAAGCTTATGTATGATGTCTCGCGCATTCGCGCCGATTTTCCGATCCTGTCGCGCAGTGTGAATGGCAAACCCCTGGTTTACCTTGATAACGGCGCCTCGGCGCAAAAGCCTCAGGTGGTGATTGACGCAATCACGCAGGCCTATTCATTTGAATATGCAAATGTTCACAGAGGCTTGCACTATCTTTCTAACCTTGCGACTGACAAATACGAAGCCGTGCGCCACACCGTTGCACGGTTTCTGAACGCAGGATCCGAGCATGAGATCGTCTTTGCCTCGGGCACCACAGAGGCGATAAATCTGATTTCTTACGGCTGGGCGGCGCCAAGGTTGCAGCCCGGAGACGAGATAGTGCTGAGCGTGATGGAGCATCATGCCAATATCGTTCCTTGGCATTTTCTGCGCGAACGGCAAGGCGTTGTGCTGAAATGGGTCGAGATCGACGCCAATGGCGATCTGGACCCGCAGGCGGTGATTGACGCGATCGGGCCGCGCACCAAACTGGTGGCGGTGACCCAGATGTCAAACGTGCTGGGCACCGTGGTCGATGTGACGTCCATCTGTGCGGGCGCGCGGGCCAAGGGGGTTCCAGTGCTGGTCGACGGATCGCAGGCGGCTGTGCATAGCAAAGTCGACGTGCAGGCCATTGGCTGCGATTTCTATGCGATTACCGGGCACAAGCTCTATGGCCCGAGCGGGTCGGGCGCAATCTATATCCGCTCGGACCGGATGCGCGAGATGCAGCCGTTTCTTGGTGGCGGTGATATGATCCGCGAGGTCACCCGCGATGCGGTCAGCTATAACGACCCGCCGATGAAGTTCGAGGCCGGCACGCCCGGTATCGTGCAGCAGATTGGTATGGGCGTGGCGCTGGACTATCTTATGGGCCTCGGGATGGAGAATGTCGCCGCCCACGAGCGGCAGTTGCGCGACTATGCCCGCACAAAACTTGCGGGTTTGAACTGGCTGACCGTGCAGGGAAATTCGCACACCAAGGGCGCGATCTTTTCCTTTACGCTGCAAGGGCAGGCGCATGCGCACGATGTCTCGACCGTGTTGGACAAGCGCGGGATTGCGGTGCGCGCGGGCACACATTGCGCCATGCCTCTGATGGAGCATCTGGGTGTTGGCGCCACATGCCGCGCGTCGTTCGGGCTTTACAACACCGTGGAAGAAGTCGATGCGCTGGTTTCGGCGCTCGAGCTTTGTCACGAACTTTTCGCATGATTTCGCGTTGCGGGTCGCGCGCGCAACCGCTATAGACAGCGCAGGCACCCATAGCTCAGCTGGATAGAGCGTTGCCCTCCGAAGGCAAAGGCCGCACGTTCGAATCGTGCTGGGTGCGCCACCTTCATTTG
>JAHEBX010000026.1 GCA_024642045.1 Pseudorhodobacter sp.
ACGGATCTGGGCGGCGGATATCATTCGCAAGATCCGAGCCGCAACGGCCGAGCCAGTGGTTGTAGAGACAGACGTTCCCGAGCCCGCGGCGGGCGAACCAAAGCAGCCCCCTGTTCAATCTTAGGGGTGGCGGTGGCCCGACAGCAGGGCGATCATGTCAGAACGGGTGATCAGGCCAGCGAGGGTTTGACCGCGCAGAACGGGCAGCATAGGTTGTCCCGCTTCGACGATAAGGCGCACCAGTTCGGACAGCGGCGTGGTGACACTGACATAGGGGCCGGTGGTGTCAGCCAAATCTGCCGCGCGCTGTGCAGGGTCGCTGATGCCGACCAGAGCCGATTGGACCACCACACCGCCAAAGCTGCCGTCGTCTCGCCGGATCGGCAGGGACTTGAACCGGTGTTTGCGAAATAGCGCTGCAAGCTCAGGCAGCGGCGTGTCAGGTGCGACGCAGAGGGGATTGGCGGTCATCACCTGAGCGGCGGTCAGCGGGCCGAGGCGGCTGGTGAGTGCTTCGGACTCCGCGGCTTCGATCAGGCGGGCAAGGTCCTCGGTGCCAAGGTTGGCGTCAAGGCGCAGTCGCGACAATGTGTGGGCCAAAAGCTCGGCAGGCAGGCGTGTGTCGCTTGCCGGTAAGGGCACCGGCGCCGAGGGTTGGCGGAACGGATAAACGCGGCCAGTGGCGCGGTTCCACAAGATGCCCAAGAAGACCAGAGCAGCAGTGCCCATGCCGACAGGGAAAAGGGCAAAACTCAGCGTCGGCAGATGCGCGGGTGTGGCCATGAGCACCGTGGCTAGCGCCACCGCCCCGCCCGGCGGGTGCATTGCACGCAAGCTCGCCATCGCCAGCACCGAAACGCCAACAGCAAGGGCTGCGGCGGGTGTTACGGGCAAACCCGTGTGCACGACCGCAGTCGCGGCCAGAGCCGAGGCCGTATTGCCCACCACCGCCGACCAAGGCTGCGCGAGCGGGCTGTTGGGCACCGCAAAGATCAGATAGGTCGAGGCGCCGAACGGCGCGATCAGCAGCGGATGGGCCAGCAGCCCCGCCCCGCCGCCCTGCAGGGCCCAGAGCAGCACTGCTGTCAGCCCAAGACCAAACACCGCGCCCAGACCCGCACGCAGCGCCTCGCTTGGTTTGCCTGCGGGCAGCGCGGGCCCGAGCGCCTTGAGCATTCGGATCAGACGGTCCATGTGGCGGAACCGATCACCGCAAGGTCAGGCTCTGCGGCGGGCAGTGCGGGGGGATTGAGCTGCCAAAAGAACAACCGGATGTGGACGGGCAATTTGGGCGCCTCGGCTTCGGCAAGGATCTGGTAGTGCAGGGCAAAGCCTTCCATCATCAGGCCTTCGGCATAAAAGGGGACTTCTTCGCCATCGAGATATTCGGCGTCGTCGTCCTGCGCCTGCCAGGCGCCGTCCTTGGACCAGATGACCTCGGCTTCGAGCTCGGGGTGTTTCAACGCGAGTTTGGCGAGCGGGGCAAGAAAGGCCTGGATCGGGGTTTGGGTTTTGACCATTGGCTTCATCCGTTGTTTGCCCCTTGTTCACCTCAGGTTTGAGACAGGTCAAGGGCAGGCGTCGGCTTTGTGCTAAGTTGGCAGCATTTGGAGGGCGGTATGGAATATAAGGTGGTCGCGCATCGCGTTGATGCGCAAGGAAGCCTGGCGCAGGCCAAGGCGGCCGAAGTGGTGCTTGGCACCGATCTCGCGGGGCGCGAGGACGCGTTTAATCCTGTGGAGCTGCTGCTGGCTGCGCTGGCGGCCTGCATGATCAAAGGGGTCGAACGGGTGAAACCGCTTTTGGCCTTTGCGGTTGAAGGTGTGGAAGTGCGGCTGGAGGCGATTCGTCAGGATGCGCCGCCCAAGTTGGTGCGGATCAATTACCAGATTGTGGTCGATAGCGAAGAGAGCGAAGCGCGCCTGGATTTGCTGCATCGTAACGTGCTGAAATACGGCACGATATCCAATACGCTGATCGGGGCGGTCGCGTTGGTTGGAACGCTTCGGCGGGCCTGAGGCGGCGCAATGGGGGTTTCACACCCCCACGCCCTGCGGGCTCCCCCGTGGGATATTTAGGCCAGTCTGAAAGCCTAGCGGGCCATCGCGCGCAGAAAGGCTGGGCGGGCGCGCATCTGGGCGAGATAGTCGGCAAGCGGACCCTCTGGGGTGCCGAATTTGATGGCTTGGCCCCAACCGAGGCAATGCGTGGCGATGATGTCGGGGATGGTCATCGCGGCGCCCATCAGGAAGGGGCCCTGCAGGCGCGCGTCAAGGCGGGCCAGACTGCGGGCGTATTCCCATTTGAGTGAGGCCTTGATCGCCGGCAGGCGGTGTTCTTCGGGAAGCACAAAGCTGTGCCGGGCAGCGGACCAGAGCAGGGCGTCGAATTCATCCAGCAGGAATTGTGTCATGCTGTCTTGGGCGGCACGTGCAAGGCTGCCGGCGGGCGCGGTGAATTGACCGTGTTTGTCGGCAAGATAGGTCAGGATTGCAGTGGAATCGGTGATTGGAATGTTGTCCTCAATCAGGACGGGCACTTTGCCGACAGGGCTGAAGGCGCGGGCTTCATCCGATTGTGGGCCTGCGGCGATGTGGGTGAAGGGGAGTTCCATTTCTTCGAGCAGCCAGAGTGGGCGGGCGGCGCGGGTTTTGACGGAGCCTACAAGAGTATACATGGGTCACCTTTTCAGCATGGCGAGGCGGATCAGGGCGCGTTCCATCACCGCCATCGTGGGCGCGCGCGAGGTAGAGCGCAGGGTCATATCGGTTTCGATCAGCAGGCTTAGCGCGGTTTCCAGCTTGTGCATGCCCCAGGTGCTGGCCTGGCGCTGCATCGCGTCGCGGCGGGGGCCGAAAACACGGGCTTTCATCAGGCCAGACGAGATGCCGCCTTGGTCGGTCACGGCGACGTGGAGCGCGCGAAAATGGCGCAGGGCTCCGATACACAGTGTGACGGGCAGCACGCCTTGGCCTTCGAGCCGGCGCATCAAGGGGCCGATCGCATTGGCATTTTGATCCGCGACAGCGGCAAGAAGGTCATCGACCTCGGCCTCGATTGTAGCGGGGGCGAGGTCGTGGATTTCCTGCGGTGTCAGCGGCGCGGTGTCGTTGAATTTATAGAGCGCGATCTTTTCCAGCGTTTGGCGGAAATCGCCCGGATCAAGCGCTCGGGCGAGGGTGGTCAGGTCACTCATGGCCTCTGCGGGGATGTTTCTCAGGCCGGCCTTGTGCAGCTCGGTCTCGATTTCCTCGCGCGTGGGCGGGTCGTCGTACAGGCCGATGCTGACAGCGTTCAGATGTTTTTCAAACAGGGTTTTCAGGGTGGATTTGCCGGTAAGGTTGCCAGCCGTCACCACGATCTGCGCATCGCCCTTTTGCCAACCTTGCAAGGCCTCGGCCACGGTGGCGGTCAACCCGTCAGTGGCATCTTCGACAAAGGCTACGCGCGGGCCGGGGAAGAAGCCGACCGCGCGGGTTGCATCGGCCAGAAGCGAGGCGTCTTTGCGCAGATCGGAGGCTTGAATTCGGGTCAGGCGCATTTCGGCCTCGCCCTCTGGGCCGATCAGCGCGGCGATGGCCTCTTGGCGTTTGAGCGCCACACGCATGCTGTCGGCACCGAAAATCAGCAGGCCCGCGCGGGCTGGATCGGGTTTGGCGCAATAGCGGCTGGCCTCGGCTCCGGCGAGTTTCATTGCGCCCAGATGCCCGAGGTCGCGAGCATGCGTTCGACAATCTGATCGGCAAGCAGACGCATCAGGCGGCGCGCGGCGTCTTCTTCGGCGGAAAGGCCTGCGACGGTCGATCCTGTGGCCGAATAGGAGGTAAAGCTGTGCACCTCGCCCCCCGTTACCCGCGCCCCTGAAGCGCGCGCGATCAGCGCCCAGTCAATGCTGCCCTTGAGGTTATAGCGGGTGATGGCGTTGTCGGGGGTGATGCCCACGCCGACGGCTTCGGTCTTGATCGTATAGGTCATGTCATAGGACACGGCCTTGGGGCGACCAAGGCGTTCCTCCAGCCGTTCCACCAGATCAAAGCTGTTCTTGTCATCGGGCGAGGCGACCGAAACGCTGCCTTGCAGCCCAGCCGCCGGCCCATTCGGTCCATAGGCGGGGGTAAAGCCGCAGGCCGCGAGGGCCAATGGCAGCCAAAGCAAGGTTCGGCGGTTAAATGACAACATTTATGATACGCCCCGGGACGACGATGATTTTCTTGACCGGCGCGCCGGCAAGAAACTTCACCACAGCTTCGTCTGCCAGTGCGCGTTTTTCAACCTCGGATGCAGGCATATCGGCAGGCACGCTGATTTCTGCCCGCCGCTTGCCATTGATTTGGATCGGCAGGGTGACGGTTTCGTCGATCAACAGCGCCGGATCAGCCACAGGCCAAGCTGCGCGGGCGCAAAGCCCCTCGCCGCCCTGATAGGCCCAGATCGATTCGGCCATATGCGGGGTCATCGGCTGCATCAGCTGCGCAAGCGTGCGGATTGCGTGCTTCATTATGGCGGTTGAGGCATTGGCTTTGCTGAGCGTATTGGTAAAGCCGTAAAGCGCCGCGATCGCCTTGTTGAAGGCAAAGCTTTCGATGGCCCGCGTGACTTCATCCACCGTCTTGGCTGTTGCGCGTGCAAGATCGTCGTCGCCGACGCCCTGATGGTCCGCCGGCATGTCGCCGATGCGCGAACAGAGAGCCCAGACGCGTGAGAGATGCTTGAAGGTGGCCTCTGCCCCTGCGGCGGTCCATTCGACGTCACGCTCGGGAGGTGAGTCGGACATCACGAACCAGCGCGCGGTATCGGCGCCAAAAGCCTCGATGATGTTCATCGGGTCGACGACGTTCTTTTTCGATTTAGACATTTTGGCGGAGGGAATCACCTCAACCAACAGACCTTCGTCGCTGAGACCTTGGATCCAGGCGTTAACATCGCTGATCTCGTCCTCTTCAGGCACCGGCACGTCGCCCAGAACGACAACCTTGCGGTCGGCGACGGCGATGGTCGTCACATCTTCGGGCAAGTGATAGACGGGGCGGCCTTTGTCGTCGCGGGTCTGGTAAATCTCGTGCGTGACCATGCCTTGGGTGAATAGCGCGTTGAAAGGCTCGATGGCCTTTTGCGGCAAGTGGCCGGTGACATACATCGCGCGGGCGAAGAAGCGCGAATAGAGCAGGTGCAGAATCGCGTGTTCAATGCCACCGATGTACTGATCGACGTTCATCCAATAGTCGGCCTCGGCCATATCGGTCGGGGTGATGGCATCGGGCGCGGTAAAGCGGGCGTAATACCATGACGAATCCATAAAGGTGTCCATTGTATCCGTCTCGCGTCGCGCGGGCGCACCGCAGGCGGGGCAGCTGCAGTTGCGCCATGTCGGGTGACGGTCCAGCGGGTTGCCGGGAATGTCGAAGGTGACATCGTAGGGCAGCTCGACCGGCAGGTTTTCTTTCTTTTCCGGCACTACACCGCAAGCGTCGCAATGGATCACCGGAATCGGGCAGCCCCAATAGCGTTGCCGCGAGATACCCCAGTCGCGCAGGCGATAATTGGTCACACCGCGCCCGACGCCGCGCGCCTCGCAGGCCTCGATTGCCGCGGCGACTGCCTCTTCGCCGGTTTGCACGTCATGCCCCGCAAAACCGCGGATATATTGCACCCGCTCCGATTTCATCGGGATATAGGCTTCGGTCAAATGCGCATCAATCGCGCCTTCGGCGACAAAGACGGGCTGGATTGGCAGGTCGTATTTGGTGGCGAATTCAAAGTCGCGCTGGTCATGCGCAGGGCAGCCAAAGATCGCGCCCGTGCCGTAATCCATCAGCACGAAGTTGGCGATATAGACAGGCAGCTGCCAATTGTTGTCGAACGGATGCAGCACGTTTATGCCGGTATCCAAGCCGATTTTCTCTGCAGTTTCCATCGCTTCGGCTGTCGTCCCACCCTTGCGACATTCAGCGAGGAAGGCGGCGACGGTGGGATCGTGACGCTCGAGATGCTTGGCAAGCGGGTGATCCGGGCTGATCGCGGCAAAGCTGGCGCCCATCAGCGTATCGGGGCGGGTGGTATACACGTCGAGTCGGTCAAAGCCTTCGGGGGCGTTATGCGTGGTAAAGGCAAACTGAAGTCCGCGCGACTGACCGATCCAATTGGCCTGCATCAGACGCACTTTTTCGGGCCAGTTGGTCAGACCGTCCAGCGCGTCGAGAAGCTCGCCCGAATAGTCGCTGATCTTGAAGAACCACTGCGTCAACTCGCGACGCTCCACCGGCGCGTTCGAGCGCCAGCCCTTGCCGTCGATGACCTGTTCATTGGCCAGCACGGTCATATCGACCGGATCCCAATTGACCACGGCGGCCTTGCGATAGACCAGCCCCGCCGCCATCATATCGATGAACATCGCCTGCTGTTTGCCATAGTATTCAGGGTCGCAGGTAGCGAATTCGCGGCTCCAGTCGATCGACAGACCCAAGGGCTTCATCTGGTCGCGCATCACCTCGATATTGCCATAAGTCCAGTCCTTGGGGTGGCCACCCCGCTCCATCGCCGCATTTTCGGCGGGCATGCCAAAAGCGTCCCAGCCCATCGGATGCAGCACCGAAAACCCTTGCGCGGCCTTATAACGCGCCACAACATCGCCCATCGTATAGTTGCGCACATGGCCCATATGAATGCGCCCCGATGGATAGGGGAACATTTCGAGTACATAATACTTGGGTCGCGCCGGATCGTGACGCGCGGTGAAGACACCCGCCTCATCCCAAACGGCCTGCCATTTTTGTTCGATGGATTTGGGTTCGTAGCGCGACATCAAGGACCTCCGAAGTTCGGCACGGATTACACCCATGCAAGGGGCAAGGTCCAGTGTCACCAACGAAAACGGAAGAAATCACCAGCTTTGACCGAGTCGTACCACGCGGATCAAGCTCTGACCATTTCGTGCTGCCCAAACATCAGAACACTTCATCTCGTAAAACGGTGCTTGGCGGGGCCACGAGGACGAGAGGGGATCAGCGCAGGCTCTGTCGCCTCGCACGTCAGCCGCGGTCGAATCACACCGAGCAGCCCTGCCAAAGCCCTATTCTGCCGCTCGGCTTTAACTGCCAGCTTTGCGGGCCTTACAGTTTGGTGTCCTGAATGCGCAATTGGCGGGCGCGAGTCAAAATCGCATCCTCGACCGCCTTCACGGTTTCCGGTGCGACCGGGCCGCCGCCCCGCGTTTGCATGGTGATGGTCAGCGAACGGGCGTCCAGCGCTGGGTCATTCACCAGAATCGTCGCGCGATAGGCGCGCCCGCCACCCGGAGGCGTGCCATACCCCGTCACGATCACGCCGCTGAAGGGGTCAACCGATTCGATGGGCAGAAAGTTGAGCACTTCAAGCGAGGCGCTCCACAGATATTTGTTCACATTTACGGTCGAATTCGGGTTTTCCGACGGGCGGAAGATATCCCAGATCGTCGATTTCGGCTTGGCCTCGCCCGTTGCCTTTTCCAAGGCGGCGGTCTGGGCGCGGGCTGCCGCGCGGCGGTCAAATGTGCTGGCCTGCGTAGTCGTGGCGGGTTTGCGGCTGAACAATCCACTGCCCGAACTGGAAAATCCACCACAGGCTGCAAGGCTAAACAGCAGTGCAGATGCTATTACAGTAGTATACACGCGATTTGAACGCATCTGGTCCCCCGAAGTGGCTTAAAGTCTGTCTAGCTTAGAGGTTTCGCACTGCCAAGGGGTTTCGGGCCAACCTGGCAGGGCAAAGCGGCCACAGCTGGACAGGCGCGAGGCCTAAGTCAGGGAATTCAGGCGAAAACCCCGCTTTGGCCACTGTGGCAAGACTGCACCAACTTTTGCGTGTTTGGATATTGGGCGCTGGTTCAAGTTGCAATCAAGGGCCGCAGGGGCGAAATAGCATCCATACCCAAATCGGATCCTCCTGATCTGGGCCGCACCTTTAAATCAATGAGGGAAACCTATGAAAAAGATTCTTCTTGCTACCACCGTTCTCGCAGCAACCGCTGGCGTTGCAGCTGCTGAAGTAGCAGTGACCGGCGCTGTTCGTATGGGCGTCACCAACCAAATCAGCGCGACCAACCTCGCAACCAACCAAAAAGTCGAGTTCACCTCGCGCGTTCGTATCGGCTTTGCAGCTTCGGGCGAAACCGACAGCGGCCTGTCGTTCGGCGCTTCGGTTCGTAACGACCAGTCGGGCGTTGGCAACACCGCAAACGGCGACTCGACCGTGTTCATCTCGGGCGCTTTCGGCAAAATCGCAATGGGCGACGTTTCCGGCGCTCCAGACGCTCTGGTTGGCCAGGTTTCGTCGGTCGGTCTGACCGGTCTGGGTTCGCTGAACGAAATCGGTAACCTTGGCAACACCAAGACCGCCGCTCTGTACACCTACTCGGCAGGCGCTCTGTCGTTCGGCTTGGGCCTCGGCCAGCCGACCGGTGCTGACAAAGCAATCTCGGTTGCTGCCAAGTACTCGACCGACATGTACACCGTCGCTCTGGGCTACGAAGACACCACCGCTCAGAAGCGCACCTCGCTCAAGGGCTCGACCACCTTCTCCGGCGTGACCTTGGCTGCCAAGTACGTTTCGAACAACGTTCTGACCGCTGGCCAGACCAAAAAGACCGCTTACGCTCTGTCGGCTGACTACGCGATGAACGGCGTCAACATGACCGCGTTCTTCTCGTCGGGCGCTGGCTACCGCGCAACCAACTTCGACGGCGTTGAGGCCTTCGGTGTTGGCGCAGCGTATGACCTCGGCGGCGGCGCAACCGTCAAAGGCGGCATCGCAAAAGCAAACGACGGTTCGAAAGCAGTGTTCGACCTCGGCGTTGCAATGTCGTTCTAATCCTAACGGATTGGTACTTTGGAAAGAGCGGGCCCTTGGGTCCGCTCTTTTCTTTTGGGGGTTAGAAAGCCCAACAATCTGGCGCAAACAAAAACAGCCCCGAAGGGCTGTTTTGTCATTTCAGGCTTTGGCGAAGTGTTCGATCAGCGGCGCCAGATGCGGCTCGAACTTGCGCCATTTGCCGCTGCTGCCCTGATAGATCCCTGAGCGCACTTGTCGCACCGAGGCTGTGCGCACAGCACGCTGATTGTCTTGCGGCGCAAGGCAGGCGGGATCAAACGGCAGGCCACAATAGTCCAGCATCCGCCGGATCATCGGTTCGGGCTCGCGGGTCAGCGCCTCGTAATCGACATCCATGAACCCGTCGGGATAGCCCGCGCGCCATTCCTGCATCATCTGGGCATAGAGGTCGTAATAGCCCATCGTATCGTCCAGCGAGGTGTCATAGCCGATCGCCAGATTGGTAAACAGGGTTTTATAGATCGACCAGCACACCGCCACCGGATCGCGCCGCATGTGCAGGATGCGGGCCTCGGGCAGGGCTTTGCGAATCAAGCCGATATAGCGGAAATTGGCCGGCATCTTGTCGACGACATAGAGGGCATCGCCCGCTTCAGCTGCCAGCCCGGCCAGATATCCCGAGCGGATACGCAGCAGGGCCGTCGCGTCAAAGCTGCCCTCGGTCTGCGCTGTTTCCTGCGTCACCAGCCGCGTCAGGGTTTCCAACTCGCCCGCGCCATGCACAAGTGGGTGCGCCGACAGAATTTGCTCGGTCAAGGTGGTACCAGATCGCATCATTCCTAGCACAAAAATCGGAATGTGCGGTGCTGTTGGCACCGACAGCGCGGGGGCCGAGGGCGCAAAGCGGCGCAGATAGTCGGCAAGCAGGGCGCGATCCGTCTCAAGGCTGTAATTCGCTTGGCCTGCACGCTGAGCATTGGCCTTTTGCAGGTGCGCAAAGCTCTGGTCCGCGTCGCCGATATCCTCGAATACCTTGGCAAGACCGGAATGCAGTGCCACCCGCTCGGTCGCCCCAAGGCTTGGGTCGCGATCCAAAGCCAGCATTTGCGGTATTATAGGATCATCAGCGTTGAAATCCCGCGCGCGACACAGGTTAAAGAACGCGATGGCAGAGCGTGGATTCGCAGACAAGGCCTGTTCGAACAGCGCGCAGGCGTTTTCGATATGACCGTCCGAAAGCTCAAGGTTGCCCAGATTGCACAGCGCCGCTGCGTGGGTCGGGTCCACTTGCAACACCACGTCCAGAACATTTCGGGCTTTTTCCCCGTCGCCAAGATTGGTCAGACAGGCCGAAAGACCGATACGCGCTTCGTTGTCGTCTGGGTGCTTGGCAAGATATGTTTCATAGGCGCTCACCGCCTCTGAGTCGCGTTGCAATTGCGCAAGCAGTTTGGGGCGCAAGGCGAGGGCTTGGGCGAAATGCGGGTCTTGCGACAAAATCTGGTCGATAACCGCGAGGCCCTGACCAAATTGCTCAGCCTTTTCGTGCACCCGTGCAAGGTTTACCCCCGCTTCGCGAAAGTTCGGGTCAAGTTTCAAGGCCTTGGACAGATAGACGATCGCGGCGGGCAAAAGCTCTGCTTCCATCAGGGCCGCGCCAAGAATGCCGTGCGGCCAGGGATGCGTCGGGTTCAACCGGCAGGCGGCGGCCATTTCTTCGATCGCAGGGTTCAGGCCGAAGCGCTCTTTCACGGCCAGAAAATGTTGCAGATGATGCGGACCAAACGGGCGGGCGGGCAGGCCTGTCGTCGCCTGCTGTGCCTCGGCAAGGGCAGTCAAGAGACGTGAATTCGCGGGGAAGGTTTCCAGCGCGAGCAAGACTTCACTGCGGGCAGCGCCAGGGCGCCCAGCCTTGATCTCGGACTTCGCCGTTCGCAGCACTTTGTCGATGTTCACGCTCATGCGGACCTCAAATTCTTGTTGCGAGATTCTAAGCTGCGGGCAAAAGGAGTTCAACCGCTGCGCATCTTTCCTTTTCGGCGTGACTGTGGGCAGATAGGGAAAAAAGGGGGCCATATGTCATTGCAGAGTATCACCGAACGGATCGCGCGAGCCTGTGCTTTGGCGGGGCGCGACGTGGCATCCGTTCAGCTGATCGCGGTCAGTAAGGTGCAGCCTGACGCGCGGGTGCGTGAGGTTCTGGCGGCGGGGCATCGGGTCTTTGGAGAGAATTACGTGCAAGAGGCGGTGGCGAAATGGCCTGCGTTTCGCGTGGAATTCGGTGCAGTTGCCGTGCATATGATCGGGCCTCTGCAGACCAACAAAGCCAAGGTCGCGGTGGAGTTGTTTGACGCGATTCACACGGTTGACCGCCCGTCATTGGCCGAAAAGCTGGCCAAACTGGCGCAGACGCGCGGGACGTGCCCCCAGCTTTTCGTGCAGGTGAACACAGGGGCAGAGCCGCAAAAGGCGGGCGTCTTGCCTGCGGATCTGGATGGTTTCATCGCAAGCGCGCGGGCTCTGGATCTTCCGCTTTCGGGGCTGATGTGTATTCCGCCTGAGGCTGAGGATTCGACGCCGCATTTCGCAAGGCTGGCCGGGATGGCTGCGCGCAACGGGCTTGCGGGCCTGTCGATGGGGATGAGCGGCGATTTCGAGGCAGCGATTGCGGCGGGCGCAACCCATGTCCGCGTCGGCTCGGCGATCTTTGGCGCGCGAAACTACGGCTAGGTCAGCCAGACGCGGGCATAGGGCGGCAGCGCCAAATGATCACCGTGCAGGGTGACGATCTGATCGGAAAGCGCGTCATGCCAATGGGTTATGCCATGGCGTTGCAGCCAGCCGCCTGACACATGTTGCCAATGGTTGGAAAAGTTGAACAGGCAGAGGATCGGCCCTGTCGGAGCACCACGCTGCACGGCGAAAAGCGCGGCATTGCCGGTTTCAACGATTGTGGTCGGATGCGCTGCATGCAGTCCGGCTGTGGCGCGGCGGCGGGCGAGGATGTGCTGGGTGCCAAGAAAGCACTGCGACGAAAGCGAATTGCCCGAGTGGCGCTTAGCAGCCAAGGCCCAATCCATCGCGGGACGGTGGACCCAGCGGCTGTCGTGGGCATGATCCGGATTATTCCGATATGAATAATCGTTCGGCATCGCCAATTCATCGCCCATATAGATCAGCGGGATGCCGCCAAATGCCGCGATAAGCGCGTGGCCCATCAGGATGCGCTGCAGCGCCAGCTCGGGCTCGCCCTTTTCCAGACCGGCAAGCGAGGCGAAACTGCCCGAAATCCGCTTGTCACCTGTCGCTTCGTTCACCTGAAACAGCACGCCTTGCGCAAAACTGTCCGCAAAACCGCCTTCGTAGAAATCGGACAGATAAGCGCGGTGGGCAGGGCCGTTCAGCCCGACGGCGGCGGCGTCTTCGTCGGTGACCGCCCAGCCGATATCGTCGTGGCAGCGGATATAGGTCGCATAGGTCGCATTGGTCAGTCTGTCAGGGAAATGGGTGCCGAGAACATGCGTCATCAGGCGGGTGTCGCGGGTGGCAAGCGCGCTCCAGAACTGAACCATCAGTGAGTTATGATAAGCGAGGTTGCCCTCACGCCCATCGTGTTTGCCGCGACCAAGATAGGGCAGCATTTCCTGCGGGCTGACGATCGCCTCTTCCAGATGGATGACCGCCGGGGCCGCGATGCGCGAACAGGCGCGCAGGGCTTGCAGGATCATATGAACTTCGGGTTCGGACTGACAGCGGGTGCCCATGCGTTTCCACATGAAGGCAACGGCATCAAGACGCAGCACATCGACACCGGTATTGGCGAGGTGCAACATAATCTTGGTGATTTCAAGGAAGACGCGGGGATTGGTCCAGTTCAGATCCCATTGGTGTTCGTTAAAGGTGGTCCAGACCCATTTACCAAAATCATAATGGGTGAAATTGCCCGGCGCGTTGTCGGGAAAAACCTCGACCAAGGTCTTGGAATAAGCCTCGGGAAGCTCGGGCGTGTCGAACATCCAGTAAAGGTCTTGCGCGGCTTTGTCGCCTGCCGCAGCGGCTCTGGCCCATTCGTGCTCTTTGGCGGTGTGGTTCAGCACAAGGTCGATACAGAGCGAAATGCCGCGTTCTCGCAGCTGGGTCGCAACCGCTTTGAAGTCGTCAAGCGTGCCATAATCTGGGTTGATCTGGCGGTAGTCCATCACGGAGTAGCCGCCATCGGAATCGCCCTCGCGTGGCTTCAGGCAGGGCATGAAATGCACATATGTGACGCCAAGGTCTTGCAGATAGTCCAGATGATCCAGCACGCCCTTCAGAGTGCCGGCAAAGCGGTCGATGTAGAAAACATAGCCCGCCATATCCGCGCGCTGGAACCAGTCCGGTTCCAGATCCCGCTGCAAATCCAATTGCTTAAGATCTGCAGGGCGGTCTTTCCAGGCCGTGGCGAGCGCTTTGTCCAGATCCTTGCGAAAGCGGGCATAATCGGGGTGGCTGCCGTAGAGGGCGTCGAGCATCGGTTCCAGATCAGAGGCCGAGCGGGCTTTGCGCAGTTGGAAAATCAGATCATCCGGTTTCGCGGTTGCCTTGGGCATGAATTCTCTCCCTTCTGGCCTCCCTGCCAGTTTCTGCAGGATACGATTTTCAAATCGCTTTGGGAAGCCTAGCTGCGGATGATGACCCGAGATTGCGGTTTCAGTCGATTGGCGATCCATAGCAGATCGGCGGGTGCAAAAGCGATGCAGCCCGCTGTCGGATGGCATGGCCCTCGCCAGCGGTGCAGAAAAATCGCTGAGCCAAGTCCAGCGGTGGCTTCGGGCCAATTCCAGTCGGTGATCAGAATCAGATCGTAAAGTGGGTCGGCGCGGTGCAAGCGTTCATGGCTGTAGGGATGGGGGGCGCTGACCATCAGGTTATAGTCGGGGTCGTTGCTGTCGTCCGACCACAAGTCGCCCTGACGGATCGGCAAGGCCCAGTCGGGCAGGGCCGTGGCCGCAATTCTGTCGGGGCGGAAGAGCATGCCGACGATGCGATGGACGCCCTGCGGCGTAGCGCCATCACCCTCGCGCTTGACGTTGCTGAAACCACCGCGCCCGACAGTGCAAGCGAAACGGCGGTTCATAAACCGCGTGCCAGAGGGGCTGACAATAAGGTCAAGGCGGCTCATCTGCGTCCTTTGTGTCAAATTTCTGCGCTGATCATAGGGGGAACGGGGCGAAATTGAAACATTTGCGCGGCGGGCGACACGAGCGCGTGAGCCGTCTGTAGCATATCTTGTCGGAACGGTGATCAAGGCGCATCTGATAGGACACAGGGCCACACAGCCCGCCGATTTTCACCGTGAGATGGAGGCCGCAATGGCGACGCTACGGAAAATTTTGTTGGTCGATGACGACGACGATCTGCGCGAAGCGCTGAGCGAACAGTTGGTGATGACCGAAGATTTCGATGTCTTCGAGGCCGGAACTGGCGCCGAGGGGATGGAGAAAGCCAAAGCGGGTCTTTATGATCTGGTAATCCTTGATGTCGGCCTGCCCGATACAGATGGGCGCGAGCTGTGCCGGCGGATGCGCAAGACCGGCGTGAAATGCCCGATCATGATGCTGACGGGGCATGACACCGACAGCGACACAATTCTGGGCCTTGATTCGGGCGCGAATGATTATGTGACCAAACCGTTCAAGTTTCCGGTGCTTTTGGCCCGCATCCGGGCGCAGCTGCGCACGCATGAACAGTCCGAGGATGCAGTGTTCCAGATGGGGCAATACACCTTCAAACCGGCGCAGAAATTGTTGGTTGATGCCAAGGACAAAAAGGTGCGTTTGACTGAAAAGGAAACCAACATCTTGAAGTTCCTGTATCGGGCACAACAAGGCGTAGTCGCGCGTGATGTTCTGCTGCACGAGGTCTGGGGCTATAATGCGGGGGTGACCACCCACACGCTGGAAACCCACATCTACCGCTTGCGTCAAAAGATCGAGTCGGATCCGGCCAACGCGCGCTTGCTGGTAACCGAAAACGGCGGCTATAAATTGGTCGCGTAAATTAACATTTTGGTCACCTCTGGGCCTTATTGTTGCCCGTATGGGTGACTATCTACGCTCAATTGGTTCCCCTTGCTGTGCCGGGGTTATGACACAGCATTCCTCCCTGTTGGACCTGGCCGGGCTTCGTGCCCGGCCTTTTTTTGCCGAACGGTTGGCCTTCAGGCGCCGCGGCTCAGCCCAGATCCCGGGACATTCCGCAACGGGGGGTTGTGGCTAAAAAGCCATGCTTTGCACTCTTGTTCTCTTAGCGACGTTCAAACAGGCATTTTCGTGCTACTTTGACTTATTACCTCCCTGTTGGACCTAACCCGGCTTCTTAGGCCGGGTTTTTTTTGCGCCGTGAACTCTTGCGTTTTGCGAGCTGGCGCGAAAGATGGCGGCTTGACCGGGAAGTCGTTTTGACCCTCGCAAGGATTGGAGCACCCATGTTGATCATGATCCGCACCGCTGCGTTTTTTACCGCCGTGCTGTCGGCCTCGCCGCTTTTGGCCGAGGATCTGACGCTTGATCTGGTAAATCGCAGCTCGGTCGATCTGCACGAGCTTTATGTCTCGGCCCATGGTGCGAATGCCTGGGGCGAAGATATTCTGACCAGCGATGTGCTCAAGCCCGGTGAGACGGGGCAAGTGACCATCGCTGACGGCAAGGATGTGTGCAATTTTGATCTGCGGTTCATCACCAAAGATGGCAATGCGATCGAGCGACAGGGCGTCGATCTGTGCAAGATGTCGTCCTTGCGCTTTAACGACTAGCGTCGGATGGGTTGAGATCAGCCCGATCAGCGCTTAGGCTGCGGCCACAATATATGGAGCAGCGCGATGACCTTCACTCTTGCCACCTGGAACATCAATTCGGTTCGCTTGCGCGAAGGTCTGGTGGCGCGGCTGATGGCTGAAGAGCAGCCGGATATCCTGTGTCTACAAGAGTGCAAAAGCCCGGTGGACAAGATCCCGCTCGAGCAGTTTCAGGCTCTGGGGTATCGCTATATCGTCGCCCGCGGTCAAAAGGGGTATAATGGCGTTGCGATCTTGTCGAAACTGCCGATCATGGATGCGGGGGACAAAGATTTCGCCGCGATGGGTCATGCGCGGCATGTGGCGGCGCAGCTGGAAAACGGCGTGACGATCCACAACTGTTATGTGCCGGCAGGGGGCGATATTCCTGATCGCGATCAGAATGAAAAATTCGGTCAAAAGCTCGATTTCCTGACCGATATGCGCGAGTATTTTCGCTGGCAAAAGCCCGACCGCGCGATTTTGGTGGGCGATCTGAACATCGCCCCGCGGGAGGATGATGTCTGGGACCACAAGAAGCTGCTCAAGATCGTCAGCCATACGCCAATCGAGGTCGAGCATTTCAATCAGGTGATGGAGGCAGGCGACTGGGCCGATGTGACCCGCAATGACCTGCCAGAAGGCAAGATCTACAGCTGGTGGAGCTATCGGGCGGCCGATTGGGACGCTGCTGACAAGGGCCGCCGTCTGGATCATATCTGGGCAAGCCGCGATATTGCCAATGCGGGCCACAGCAGCCGCATCCTGCGCGCCTCGCGCGGGTGGGACCAGCCCAGCGATCACGTTCCCGTCTTTGCCACCTTTGACCTTTAGCGCCCGCGCGCCCAGCCTTGTGTCTTGCGCGCTTTGACCGCGAGGCTGACCACGGCATAGGTGGCAAAGCCCAGCGGGTCGGCCAGCATCAGCCGCACGACCCGCTGAGGCGGCAGCGGCGGCTTCGCCTCGCGCGGCATCAGATCGGGGTATAACCTTGCGATCTCGGCCGTGCCAAGGTTCTGACGCCGGCGCACTCGGGTCAGGGCGGCAAAACCTTCGATCATCGGCCAATCATATTGGGCAGGCACTTGCAGCCGTTCTTGGGGCAGGAATTGCAGACGCACGAAAGTATCGTCAGAAATGATGTCGGGAAAGGCACCCCAACGGGCACGCCCCGCAGCATTGACCGAAAACAGCCCGTAGCCGCCCGCGTGGGATTGCGCAAAGGGCAGTTTTTGCCAGAAGCGGGCATAGGCACGGGTGACGGCACTGCGCGCAGGCGGGATCTGCGGCGTCGCCGCGACGTAGCGTGGGGCGTCAACCGACAGCGCCTGCGCAATCTGCCCCAAGAGTTCGGGGCTGACCACAACGTCTGCGTCCAGATAGACGCGCATCGGATGGCTCGCCGCCGCATCGCCCTGATTGAGCGCATTGGGTTTGCCGCCCTGCGCCAGATCCAGCACATGAAGAGCCCAGCCTGCTGCCTGCGCATGGGCTGCAAAGCTGCGGGCCACCTCGGCGGTGGCATCGCGGCAGCCGTTGGCCACGACAATCACTTCGGCTCCTATCGGCGGCGAGGCAAACACCGCCTGCAGACAGGCGCCGATATAGCCCGCTTCGTTCGAGGCGGGGATGATCACGCTCAGCATGTAACGCACCCTTTGGCTAGCGCCTGCCAGCGCGGATTGTCATCGCCCAGATGGCGTAACGCACCCCACGAGCCGTATTTGTTGGGGCGATAGATATCGACGAAGGCGTTGAAGGGCTGATCCGTTTGCGCCTGCCAGCCTGCCATCATTTCGGCATAAAGCGCGCCCATTTCGGGGGTAAAGTTGAAATGGGTGAAAAACGCGCTCAGCGCTTCATCTTCCATCTGACTGCCAGTGCCGACCACATGACTTCCACCTTCATACATCATCAGTTTCAGTCCGCGATCTGCCGCGATCGCGGCGTGATAGGGGAGTATCTCGGTCAGAACATATTTGAGGCTGTCGGTGGCATCACCCGTGACCGATCCGTCGCGAAGTTCTTTGGCGGCCAGCTTGTCGGCAAGATCAAAGCGGTGCGCGGCCACATAAGCCTCGGCCTCGGCGCCCTTTAAACCGTTCAGCGCCGCCTGATCGTGGGCAGCTTCGGCGGATTGTTTCAGCCAGCCCTTAACCGCGACGAATTTCTTGTCCGATCCCAGCAAGGCGCTGAAATATCCCGTCACTGCATAGGCGTCAAAGCTCTTGAACGGTGGCGGCGCGCCTTCGCCCACCACTTCGGGGGCATCGAGGATCTGGCTTTCCAGCCCCAGCCAACCTGTCTGCATCGAGATGATCCGCACCAGCCGATCCGGCGCGTCTTTGAACACCTCTCGCCAGATGTCTGCCACTTCGCTTGCCCGCAGTGCATAGTATTGCACCCATGTGTGTTCTTTGCCCCAACGCTTTTTGCCTTGTGCTTCGGCCCAGTTGGCTTGTGTGAACTGCCAGTTCCAGACCTCGTTTGAAAACTCGACCTGCGCGCGCAGGTTGGGGTTCAGCTGATCATGTGCCACCTGAGCGTATTTGCGGGCAAAGTCGTCGGTTGCCAGATGGGGGATGGTGAACCATGCGTCGGCCTTGAGTTCATTTGCCAGCGCAACCATCACCTCGACCGGCACGCCCTTGCGGGCATAACTGTAGTCTTCGGGCAGGGGTCGGTCCGCGACCTGTGACAAGGTGGAATTGTTGGTGGCCATCCAGTCCATGAACCGCACCCCCTTGACGCCGCGAATACGGGCAAGCCAGTCGGGGTTAAAGATCGCGCCGCTGTCCAGCAGGGACGCGCGCGAGGCCTGCACCACGCTGATTCGGTGGATCGGGTCGGCGGGGTCGAGGGCGGTGATATTGATGAACACCGCGCCATCGCCGGGGGTGTAGTCAAAGCTGATACTGCCGGGGGCCGTCTCGATCCCTTGGGCGCGACCCGCGACCTCAATGCTGCCCTTGCCCTGATAGCGCAACAGATACCGCCCCGCGACGCCGCCGGCGTCCTGTGGCAGATCGGTCAATATCAGCGTGCTGATGCCGGTGATCTGGGGCGGAATTTTGGTCGGCCAGCCTTGCGGGTCAAGCGCCCCGGCGCGGGTCAGGTCTGCCTCTTCCCAGCCGCCAAACTGGTCTGGAAGATGCCCAATCCAAGGCCGTGCGGTTTTCATCACGTCCAGAAAGGGTTGCTCCACTGACCAGTCGTTGATGCCCGCCAACCCAAGCGCCAGACGTGTGTTGGTGATCGCGGGAAAACTTGGCGGCTCTGCTGCCTGCGCTGCGGGCATTTGCCCCAACGCGACAGTGCTTGCCTGCTCGGTCGCGGCTGTCTTGCCCGCAACATAGGACTGCACGCTGTCCCAAGCCACGCGTTGCAGCACCCGCGCCTGAGCCTCGCTCAACACTGCGTCACGGCTGGCCCAGGCGCGGGTGATCTTGGCCGGTAGCCCTTCTGGCGTTTTGCCGGTGATCGCGGCGGTCTGCACCATTGCGATGAAATAGAGGCCCTTGCCGTTGGGATGGATGTCGTCGGTGAACATATCCTGAATGTTTGTGATCCCCGGCAACTTGCCCGCGCGGATCGTATCGTCCAGCCGACCCATCGCTTGTCCTGCCGGGATCAACCTGACCTCGTGACCAACCAGCGTGCTGCTTTGGCTGACTACACTTTCCCACAGAGGCAATTCCAGCGCGATGCGTTCGCGCCAAGGGGTGCCTGCATCTGGATCGTCCTTGATTTCGGTGCCGGGGCCCGATTTCAGGCTGGGCCAGGTCTCATAGACAAAGATACGCGTGTTCGGGTTTGCCTCAAGTGCCAGACCGGCAAAGCGGGCCACGTTCTGGGCGGTGAACGAGTATTTGATATTTCCGGCAATCGGTTGCGCCTCGGTCAGGATCAGCACATCGGCCGGGCGTGCGGCCAGCCGGGCCTTGGCATCCACGCCCTCGGCTTCCGCGGAATGGTCCCAGTTATAGGCAAGAGACGCGCCGTTGATGATCTGCGCTTCGACCCGCGAGGTGTCGCCAGACTGGCGCAGCGCAGATTCCAGCATTGGGGGCAGGGTCGGACCAACGAGTGAATGGCCAACAAACAGCACATCCGTCAAAAGTGCGAACAATCCCATGCCGATACCCTTTTCACCACTTGTGCGATCAGGATAGCGGCACAGCGTCGCCAAGGCCACTGTTTGCGAACGTAAGCTCTTTTGTGTGCCGCCAATTCTGATAGGACTGGGGCAAAGCACCAAAGGAGCTGCCGCTTGTTGAGCTTTGTTTTGACCAATGACCGCCAGCCCCGCACGCGATTTTATCGCGTGGATATCGCCTATAATTTGTTTGGCGAATATTCTGTGGTCCGCGAATGGGGGCCAAAGGGGCGGCGTGGCGCGCATCTGTTGGTGTGGTTTTCAAACCTGCGCGAGGCGTGTCTGGCAGCCGAAGGCTGGCGCAAGCGGGCGTTGCGGCGCGGGTATCGACTGGAAGGAAAAATGCCATGACACATCTATGGGTGCGCGCTGAACAGCGGCCGAACGAAGAGCGCGTGGGCCTTTCGCCCACAGGGGCGGCGGCGCTGATCAAGGCTGGTATCCGTGTGACGGTCGAGCAAAGCTCGGTGCGCGCGGTGCCAATCGACGGCTATCGTGCGGCGGGCTGCGAGATCGTGGCCGAGAATCTGTGGCCCAAGGCCCCCGCCGATGCGATTATCTTCGGGCTCAAGGAATTGCCCGAGGATGGCACGCCGCTGACCCATCGCCACATCATGTTTGGCCATGCCTATAAAGGGCAGCCCGCGGGGCGCGTTCTGTTGCAGCGGTTCAAGGCGGGAGGCGGCAGCCTTTATGACCTTGAGTATCTGGTCGATGAAACCGGGCGTCGCGTTGCGGCCTTTGGCTATTGGGCGGGCTATGCGGGGGCGGCAGTCAGCCTTAAATGCTGGGCCGCACAGCAGCGCGGCGAGCTTGCGGGACCCGTGCGCCAATATGGCGGCAAGGATGCGCTGCTGGCCGACCTGCGGGCCGAGATGGCGCAGATGGGGCGGCCGCGCGCGATTGTGATCGGCGCCTTGGGGCGTGTGGGGAAGGGAGCTTCGGACCTCTGTGCCGCGCTGGACGTTGCCGTGACCAAATGGGATATGGCCGAGACGGCCAGCGGTGGACCTTTTCCGCAGATTCTGGACCACGAGATCTTTTTGAACGCGATTCTGGCGCGGCCGGGGTGCCCCGTGTTTGTGCCAGAAACCGCCCTGACCGCCCCGCGCAAGCTGACAGTTATCGGCGATATTGCCTGTGATCCGACCTCGGAATTCTCGCCGATCAAGGTTTATGATCGGGTGACAGATTGGGATGCGCCCGCGCTGCGTGTGGCCGAGCAGCCGCCACTGGATGTGACGGCGATTGACAATTTGCCCTCGATGTTGCCGGTCGAGAGCAGCGAGGATTACGCCGCCCAGTTGCTGCCCAGCCTGCTGACGCTGAGTGATCTGGATGCGGGTGTTTGGGGGCGCGCGATGGCAGAATTCAAGCGCCATAGCGCGGGACTATAAAGGAGAAGCGGGATGACGATTCATTGGTGTGGTACCGGGCTTTCGTCGGGGCCGGGACTGCGGCGTCTGATTGAGAACGGCCATGACGTGGTGGTCTGGAACCGGACAGTGGAAAAAGCGCGCGAGGCTGTGGGCGATCTGACCCAAGACATCCGCGCCTATTCGCTGGAGGCTTTGGCCGCGGCGCTGAACAAGGGCGATGTTGCGATCTCGATGCTGCCCGCCGATCAGCATGTGGCGATCGCCCGGCTTTGCCTTGAGAAGGGTGCACATTTCGTCTCGTCTTCCTATATTGCGCCGGAAATGGCGGCCTTGGACCACGCGTTTCGCGAGACTGGGCTGGTGTCGATCAACGAGGTCGGGCTTGACCCCGGCATCGACCATCTGATGGCGCATGATCTGGTGGCGCGCTATCGCGCCTCGCCGGCCTATAGTGTTGAAAACGTGCTGTCTTTCACCAGCTATTGCGGTGGCGTTCCAAAGATCCCGAACCCGTTCCGCTATAAGTTTTCCTGGGCACCTGTGGGGGTGCTCAAGGCGCTGCGCTCGCCCTCGCGCAGCCTGAAGAATTTTAGCGAGCTGCGGGTAGCGCGGCCTTGGGATGCAATCACGCGCTATGAGGCGCCTTTGCCGCAGCCCGAAAGCTTCGAGGTCTATCCCAACCGCGACAGCTATCCGTTTATGGCGGAGTATCGGTTCGACAAGGCGTGGAAGGTGCGCGATTTCGTGCGCGGTACCATTCGCCTGAACGGCTGGACCGAGGCCTGGGGCCCGGTGTTCCGCGAGATCGAAGGGCTGGAGGGGCCTGCAGGCGACGCGCGGCTGGCCGAGATGGCGGCAGAATTTCTGCGCAACAATGCCTATGCGCCCGGCGAGCCTGACCGTGTCGTGCTGTTCGTCTCGCTCAAGGCCGAGCGCGAGGGGCGAGTGGTGTTCCATGAGACCTGGGCGCTGGACGCCTGGGGCGATGCGCGCGGCTCGGCGATGGCGCGGCTGGTGTCAACGCCGGTGTCTTTTGCCGTGGAATCGGTTCTGAAGCGCGAAATCGCGGCTGGTGTGCATCCTGCGCCGCATGATCCGAAGATTTTGGACAGCTGGCTGGGACAGGTGCGCGGCCTTGCGCAATATATGGAGCGCGTGCAGCACTGACCCGAACGGAGGAGCCGTCGCGCGGGCCATCGAGGCCCTTGCGGCGGCTTTGGCACCCGGCGGTGGCCGGAGTTTCTGTTTTTCCGCCGTGCGACGGTTCTGCACGGGTGACAGAGGCGGCCTGCGTGGCTAAGATCGTCGCAATGATCCGCCTCAGGCGGGCAAAGGGGCCATCGCAGGACGACAATGCAGCGAAATTCGACAAGCGGAAGCCTGGGCAACAGGCTGGCGATGTGGCGCGCGATGCGTGCGGCCCCCGCGCGCGGTTTCGTCTCGCAGCCCGAGCCACGCACCATCGGACTTTATGCGCGCGGGCGCCAGCTGGTGGCGGGGAATTTCGTTTTTGCCGGTCAGGTCACCGAGGCCCCGAACACCTCGATCTGGGACATCGGGTTGGAAGATGCTGCGGCGGTTGAAGCGATGCACGGATTTACCTGGCTCGACGATCTGGCGGCTTTGGGGGATGCGGCAGCGCGGGCGCGGGCGCGCGATTGGGTCTGGGACTGGATCGCTCGCTTTGGCGCGGGCAAGGGGCCGGGCTGGACCCCCGATCTGACCGGACGGCGGCTGATCCGCTGGATCAACCATGCGATCTTGTTGTTGAACGGGCAGGATCGTGCGCAGTCCGAGGCCTATTTTCGCAGCCTCTCGGCGCAGGTGGTGTTTCTGTCACGGCGATGGAAGCATGCTGCGGCGGGGCTGCCGCGCTTTGAGGCGTTGACCGGGTTGATCTATGCAGGGCTTGCCTTGACCGGGATGGAGTCGCGCGTGGTGCCGGCTGTAGTGGCGCTGGCCGAGGATTGCACGCGCGAAATTGATGCGATGGGCGGCATTCCCACCCGCAGTCCCGAAGAACTGTTAGAGGTGTTCACCCTGCTCACCTGGGCCGAGCAGGCCTTGACCGAGGCGGGGCACCCTCCACCGCTGAGCTTGGTCGAGGCGTTGGAGCGGGTTGCGCCTTGCTTGCGGCAGTTGCGGCATGCCGATGGCGGGTTGGCGCGGTTTCATGGTGGCGGACGTGGCGCCGAGGGACGGCTCGATCAGGCCTTGGCGGCGTCTCGGTTGCGGCCAACCACTCAGGCTTTGCCAAAACTTGCGATGGGCTTCGCGCGTCTGGCGGGCGGGCGGACCACAGTGATCGTGGATGCCGCTGCCCCGCCGGATGCGCGCGCGGGGCGGGGCGCCCATGCGTCGACCGGGGCCTTCGAGCTGACCTCGGGGCGGCGGCCAGTGATCGTCAATTGCGGCTCTGGGGGGGCGTTTGGCAGTGACTGGCGGCGCGCCGGGCGGGCGACGGCCTCGCATTCGACGCTGGCCGTTGACGGGTATTCCTCGTCGCGCCTGCGCGCGGGCGATGGGCGCGAGGTACTGGTGGACCGTGCTGAAGTGACGTCACTGCAGCAGGCCGCGCTGCCCGAGGGCGCGCATCTTTATCTGGCGCAATCGGGCTGGTCGGCGACGCATGGGCTGACCCACGCACGCGATCTCTTGTTGTCGGCCGACGGGCGCAAACTGTCGGGTATCGATGTGCTGATGGCGCAGAGTGCCGTCGAGCAGCAACGCTTTGAGCAAGTGCTAACCGAGGGACGGATGGAGGGCGTCGGCCTGTCGATCCGGTTTCATCTGCACCCGGATGTTGATGCGGCGCTCGATCTGGGCGGCTCGGCGGTGTCGTTGGCACTGAAAAGCGGCGAGATCTGGGTGTTTCGTCACGATGGTCAGGCAAAGCTGGCGCTGGAGCCCTCGATCTATCTGGAAAAGACCCGCTTGAAGCCGCGCCCGACGCAGCAGATCGTGCTTTATGCGCGCGCAATCGAGCAGGAGACACGGATCGGCTGGACCTTGGCGAAAGCACAGGATACTCCGCTGGCCATCCGTGATCTGGACCGTGAGGATTTTCTGGTTCCGATCTGATCCAAGCGAAAGGGTTCCGCTATGACCAATCTTGTTCCCGTCGGCCGCG
This sequence comes from Pseudorhodobacter sp., assembly GCA_024642045.1. Classification (GTDB taxonomy): domain Bacteria; phylum Pseudomonadota; class Alphaproteobacteria; order Rhodobacterales; family Rhodobacteraceae; genus Cypionkella. The sequence continues at coordinate 24,285 of JAHEBX010000026.1, forward strand.
CGCTGATCTCGGTTTACGATAAAACAGGGCTGCTGGAATTGGCGAGAACTTTGGCGGCGGCAGACGTGGAATTGCTGTCGACAGGGGGCACGGCGGCGATGCTGCGCAAGGCAGGGCTTGCGGTGCGTGATGTGGCCGACGTCACTGGGTTTCCTGAAATGATGGACGGGCGGGTTAAAACGCTGCACCCGAATATTCACGGCGGATTGTTGGCGCTGCGCGATGATGACGAGCATCTGCTGGCGATGGCCGCGCATGGAATCGAGCCGATTGATCTGGTGATCTCGAATCTTTACCCGTTCGAGGCAACCGTGGCCAAGGGCGGCGACTATGAGGCCTGTATCGAGCAGATCGACATCGGCGGGCCCGCAATGATTCGTTCGGCCGCAAAAAACCATCGTTCGGTGGTGATTGTGACGGATCCGTCAGACTACGAGGGGCTGATGGATCAGCTGCGTGGCAATGATGGTGCCACGACAATGGCGTTCCGACAAAAGCTGGCGCTGGCCGCCTATGCGCGCACGGCGGCCTATGACACAGCGGTCTCGGCTTGGCTGTCGGGACAGATCGGACAGCCTTTTACCCGCAGCAAGTCTTTTGCGGGAAGTTTGGCGCAAGGGCTGCGCTATGGTGAGAACCCGCATCAGGCCGCGGCGTTTTATTCCGACGGTTCGCAGCGTCAGGGCGTGGCCACGGCGCAGCAGTGGCAGGGTAAAGAGCTGTCTTATAACAACATCAACGACACCGATGCCGCATTTGAGCTGGTGACCGAATTCGCGAACACAGGGCCAGCTTGTGCGATTATCAAGCACGCAAACCCCTGCGGTGTTGGGAAGGCGGCCACGTTGAAAGAGGCCTATCTGCGCGCCTATGCCTGCGATCAGACCTCGGCTTTTGGCGGGATTGTGGCCCTAAATCAGCCGTTGGACGCCGAAACTGCCGAGGAAATCGTCAAGATTTTCACCGAAGTGGTGATTGCTCCGGGCGCGAGCGATGCGGCAAAGGCGATCTTTGCCAGCAAAAAGAATCTGCGCTTGCTGACCACTGACGGCTTGCCGGACCCCGCCGAGAAAAGCCTTGCCTTCAAGCAAGTGGCGGGTGGTTTTCTGGTGCAGGACCGCGACGTTGACAGCGTCACCCCCGCTGACCTGAAGGTGGTGACCAAGCGTGCGCCGACAGAGGCCGAGCTTGCCGATCTGATGTTCGCGTGGAAAGTGGCCAAACATGTGAAATCCAACGCGATCGTCTATGTCAAAGATGGCGCAACGGTGGGTGTCGGGGCAGGCCAGATGAGCCGTGTCGACAGCACGCGCATTGCCGCGCGTAAAGCCGAAGATATGGCCGAAGCGCTGGGCTTGCCCGGCCCGCTGACCAAAGGTTCGGTTGTGGCGTCGGATGCGTTCTTTCCCTTCCCTGACGGGCTGCTGACCGCAGCAGAAGCCGGGGCAACAGCGGTGATCCAGCCGGGGGGTAGCATGAACGATGACAAGGTAATCGCCGCAGCCGATGAGGCAGGGCTGGCGATGGTGTTCACTGGCCAGCGACATTTCCGGCACTGATATGCGTGCGCTTTCCATTACCGCTCTGATCGTCTTTGCGCTGGACCAGCTGTCGAAATGGGCGGTGGTGCAAAAGCTGGATCTGTTGCAGCGCGGTGAGGTGGATGTGATCCCGCCCTATCTGAACTTTCGCATGGCATGGAATCGCGGTGTGAATTTCGGGTTGTTCTCTAACTCCGCTGACGTGGCGCGTTGGGGTCTGATCGCGGTGGCCGTGAGCATTTCAGCATGGGTGCTCTACTGGCTTTACCGCGAAAAGGCGGGTGTCTTGTCGATGGTCGCCGGCGGGTTGCTGATTGGCGGGGCGCTTGGCAATGTCGTGGACCGCATTGTTTATGGCGCCGTGGCCGATTTTATCACCATGGCCTGTTGTGGCTTTGAAAATCCCTATTCCTTTAACGTGGCTGATATCGCCATCTTTGCGGGGGCGGTCGGTTTGGTGCTGTTTACCGGTCGTGGAACCGCCAAGCCGGGGCCCAAGCGACGAAAGACCCCGTGACGGGGGCGGATTGATAGGCTAAGACGAAACTCAAAGGGCTGGTGGAGGCTTACACGATGCGCTCAGCACAGGTTGTTCTTGCGATTGCGGCTTTGGCGCTGGTGGCGCTGACGGCTTGCGCGC
>JAHEBX010000173.1 GCA_024642045.1 Pseudorhodobacter sp.
GCAGTAATCGGCTGCGGCAGCAGGCGAAAGGCCGTCAGCAGACGGAACAGACGATCAGACTTGGCCATAACATCCTGACAGTTTTTGGCAGTATGGGTGCAGCATAATCTCCTTATCGGATCACACAAGGAGTTTGCTATGCTAACCTTCTACCACGCCCCCCAATCGCGCTCGTCCGCCATATTGACCCTGATCGAAGAGCTGGGGATAGCCGATCAGATCGACATGCGCCTTGTCGATATCACGCGCGCCAGAACCGGCACCGGCGCGCCCGATCCCAAAAATCCCCATCCTGAAAAAAAGGCCCCCTGCCTTGTGCATGACGGTCATATCATCACCGAACGCGGCGCGATTATGACCTATCTTACAACGCTGTATCCCTCTGATCTGGCGCCAAAAATTGGCACGCCCGCATGGGGCAGCTTTCTGACATGGATGGCATGGTATCAGGGGGTGATGGAGCCGGTGCTGGTCCTTGATTTTTGCAAGATCAGCCATCCCTCGTTGACAGCAACCTTCCGCGAGGTGCCACAGCTGACCGCGCGCCTCCGCGCAGCACTCGAACATGGCCCGTGGCTGCTGGGGGACAAGTATAGCGCCGCCGATCTGTTGGTGCATTCGCCCTATGCGTGGTTCAACAACACGCCGGACGATCCGCTGATCCAAGACTGGGTTGCGCGGTGTATGGCGCGGCCTGCACGGCTCAAGGTGCTGCAAGACGACGAGGCTGCCCTCAGCTTTGCCTGACGCTCAGGCGGGGGTTTTGATGCGCGACAGTTGCACTGCCAAAATCCCCGCCGCCGCAATGGCCACGCCGATCATATCGGTCAGATGGATATGCTCGCCCAACAGCAGGGCCGCGATCAGCACCCCAAAGAACGGGTTCAGAAAGTGAAACGCTGCTGCCTTCACCGCCCCGACCCGCCCCACAAGCTTGAACCACAGGATCGTCGCCGCCAGTCCCGGCACCATGATCTGATAGACAAAGGCCAGCAGAAACTTGCCCGAAATCTGCACCGTCAGCGGCTCGCTCACCACAGCAACGACGCCAAGGATCACCGATCCCACCAGCATCTGCAGCCCGACGATCATCAGCAGATTGCCCCCAGATGAAGCCGATCGCACCGTCAGCGTCGCCACCGCAAGCGCCGCAGCACCCGCGAGGCACAGCAGGATGCCAAAGGGGTCAGCGCCGCCACTGACCCTGCTTGCCATCACCAGTGCCACGCCGGAAAATCCCGCAAGCAGCCCCAGCAACCCGATGGCCGAGACCTTTTCGCCCCGCAAACCCCAACCGAGCAGCGCAACGATCAGCGGCATCGACGAGGCGATGATCGCGGCAAGCGAGGCTTCGGTCCATTGCAGGGCCACAAAGTTCAACCCAAGATAAATTGCGTTCTGGCACAGCCCGAATACTAACACGGATCGGGCCTGCCCCTTAGTCAGCTTCCAGCGCTGGCCCAAGGCGCGCGCAACGACGACCGCAAGCAGTCCCGAAATCAGAAACCGCAGCGATAGGCTGGCCAAAGGCGGGGCAGCCGCCACGATGATCCGCGCCGTCGCAAAGGCAGAGGACCACATCAGCGAAAAGCACAGACCCATCGCGATTGCTCGAAAATCCATCCTGACGCTCCCGCATGAAAAAGGCCGCCACGCGGGCGGCCCTTCAGATCATCCTATAACGCGTATCAGGCGTTGACGATGTCTTTCAGCGCCTTGGCAATGGCGAATTTGACTTGCTTGTCAGCTGGCTTGGTCATGGTCTCGCCGGTTGCAGGGTTGCGCACCTGACGCTCGGGGCGGGCTTTGCAAGCCACTTTGCCCAGACCCGGAAGGGTCACGGCGCCGCCAGCGGCGACTTCGCGTGCAACCACGGCTGCCAAAGCGTCCAGCGCCGAAGTCGCGGTCTTTTTGTCTGCATCCATCGCATCTGCAAGTGCAGCAACAAGCTGGGTTTTGGTCATCGGTTTGTTCATCATCTTTATCCCTTGATCGGGCCCATTCTGTATGTTCGGGCCTGTTTTGCCTGTCTGGCGGATAGCTTCGCTTTTCACGCTTTCCTTGCGCAAGGCAAGCCCTTTTCGCGTAAATAAGGCGTTTTTGCCACTTCAGAGAAACGCGGTTTCTTCAAAACTGCGCAATTTGCGGCTGTGGATGCGTTCAATCGGCATATCGCGCAGCTTCTCCATCGCACGGATGCCAATTTGCAGATGCCGTGCGACCTGCGTTTTGTAGAATTCCGACGCCATCCCCGGCAGCTTCAACTCGCCATGCAATGGCTTGTCGGAAACGCAAAGCAAGGTGCCATAAGGCACGCGAAACCTGAAACCATTGGCGGCGATGGTGGCGCTTTCCATGTCCAGCGCAATGGCGCGCGACTGGCTCAGGCGGCGCACCGGGCCAGATTTGTCGCGCAACTCCCAGTTGCGATTGTCGATGGTCGCGACCGTGCCTGTCCGCATGATCCGCTTCAGCTCATAGCCGTCCAGCTTAGTCACCTCGGCCACCGCCTCTTGAAGTGCGATCTGAATCTCGGCCAATGCGGGAATCGGCACCCAGATGGGCAGATCGTCGTCCAGCACATGGTCCTCGCGCAGATAGGCATGGGCCAGACAGAAATCGCCCAAGCTCTGGCTGTTGCGCAGACCCGCGCAGTGCCCAACCATCAGCCAGGCGTGCGGGCGCAGCACCGCGATATGATCGGTCGCAGTCTTGGCGTTCGACGGACCCACCCCGATATTGACCAAGGTGATCCCGTTCCCGTCCGCCCGTTTCAGATGATAGGTCGGCATCTGCGGGATCTTGGTCGAGGTGACAATCTTGCCATCGGCTGTGGTGATCTCTTGGTTTCCGGTGGCGACAAAGCTGGTATAGCCCTGCGCCGGGTCCGCCAAAGCCGCCCGCGCAAGCGCCTCGAACTCGTCAACATAGAACTGATAGTTGGTGAACAGCACATGGTTCTGGAAATGCACCGCATCGGTCGCCGTGTAATGCGACAGCCGCGCAAGGCTGTAATCCACCCGCTGCGCTGTAAACGGCGCGAGGGGTTGCGAGCCATCGGGGTTGTGGGTGCGCGTGCCATTGACGATATCGTCATTGGTGGTGGCAAGATCAGGCACGTCAAACACATCGCGCAGGCTGAACTCCAGCACACCCTCTTGCGGCACCGAAACCGCAGGATTGCCCGCAACCGCGAAATGCACCGGAATCGGTGTGTCTGAAACGCCTATCTGAATCGGCACCGAATGATTGTGCATCAGCAATTCCAGCTGCTGGATCAGATAGTTGCGGAACAGATCGGGCCGGGTGATCGTGGTCGAGTAAATGCCGGGGTTGGCGACATGGCCAAAGGCCAGACGGCTATCGGTCTTGATATGGCTGGTCACCGCCAACCTGATCTCGGGATAATAGGCGCGAATGCGGGTCGAGGGCTTGGCCCCAGTGACAGCCGCACTGAAATGCTCTGACAAAAAGCGCGTGGCGCCATCATAAAGCGCCTCGAGCCTATCAACAGCTGCGGCGGCATCGGTGAAAATCTCGGCGGTGGGGTGGTCTGGCGTCCGGATGACAGCTTTTTCGTCGTTCATATGCTTTTCTTCTCGATTTTGATCGGCCATCTAAGGGCGAAACATGCGATTTCGCAAGTGAAGTCTTGATGACAGCGCAAAACATGGCAGACCTAGGCGGATGCAGCAAAGGAACCACCTGATGAAAACTGTGCTGATCCTTGGCTATGGCTATACGGCAGCGGCGCTTGCTGCGCGGCTGAGTCCGGAGGGCTGGCGGATCCTTGGCACCACCCGACATGCCTCTCAGGCCGATGCGATGCGCGCCCTAGGGGTCGAGCCGCTGCTCTGGCCCTGCGATCTGACCCAAGCCTGCGCAGAGGCCAGCCATATTCTTGCCTCTGCCGCCCCTGACGAGAATGGCGATCCGTTCTTGCAGGTGGCCTACGACGCGATTGCCACTTCGCCCGCCGCGTGGCGCGGCTATCTGTCCACCACGGCTGTTTACGGTGACCACAATGGCGCTTGGGTCGATGAAGACACGGCGCCCACGCCGCAATCGCTGCGCGCTGTGCTGCGGGTGTTGGCGGAAAAGCAATGGCGGTCGCTCAGCCCGCCTGCCCACATCTTCCGGCTTGCTGGTATCTATGGTCCTGACCGTGGCCCGTTTCAAAAGGTCCGTGATGGCACGGCGCGTCGCATCATCAAACCGGGGCAGGTGTTCAGCCGCATCCATGTCGCTGATATCGCGCTGGTGCTAGAGGCCTCGATGAACACGCCTGACCCCGGCCGCATCTACAACGTCTGCGATGACGACCCCGCCCCGCCCGAGGATGTTCTGGGCCACGCCGCTGCCTTGCTGAACCTGCCGCCGCCGCCCGAAGTGCCCTTCGAAAGCGCCGAGATGTCACCCATGGCACGCAGCTTTTATCGTGAGTCCAAAAAGGTCAGCAATGCCCGGATCCGGGGCGAGCTTGGGGTCGATCTGCGCTACCCCACCTATCGCGAAGGTCTGGCTGCCCTGCTCGCGCAAGAACACGGCAGCCAGACCTCTGATCGGCGCTAGGCGATCAGAAATCGGTCTCGATATAAACACCCGAACAATCATAGGCGACAGCGGCAGCAGTTGCGCCGGTGTTCATAAAGTTGCGCGGGCTCAGCAGCTGGGTCGCTGCCGGAATATCCGTGTTCAGAACAAACTCGGCCACCGACCCGCTGACTTCTTCCACCACGCGCAGACCGATGTCCGCGCCATTGGGCGAGGCCGCGATATAGAGCGATAGCACATTTGCCGTGCTGTCCACCGCGAAACTCGACCCCAGATCGGTCAGCGTCGGCGCGCCCGTTGCATCGTTGCGCACCACTTGCCAGTTGGCATGCGTGCCGCGCTGAAACCCGATGCCGACGCAGTTGACCGCCGCCGCAAGCGTCTGGGTCACCGGCAGCGCGGCGGTCGAGCCGTAGAGCCCAAAGAAGCCCATGCCCGTCGCCTGCAGCGTCACCAGCGACAGCCGGTTGACATAGCTCCAGCCGCCAAGCCCCGCCGCATTGCCCCGCCAACAGACCCAAGCGGCCGCACGCTCATCCGCCACCGCGTCCACCGTCGCGGCACTGCTCACCCGCCAGCGCCGGATGCTGGTTGACAGGCTTGTCGTGGCCAGAGTTGGTGTCGCAACCGTTCCAATGGCCGTGCGGGGCATGCCATTGGTATTGACCGTGGTCGAAGTTGACGGCGCCCAGGTCGCAATGCGATTCACCCCAAAGTGGGGTTGCAGGGGAAAGAACCGACCCGATGGGCGCTGCACATCCAGCCAGCCGGACCCCGCGCGATCGCGCGCATAAAGCGCCAGCTTGCCCGCAGGCGGCGGGGTCGGAACCACACTCTGCCCGGCCAACAGCAGCGGCTCGCCCAGCGCCACGCGCCCTGTGCTGCGGTCGATCTTCATCGCCTCGCGGTAAACCGCGCCATCCGGGCTGACCTTGACGCTGAAATCATCGTCGCCCAAAAGCCCAAGCAGAGTTCGCGTCGAATAGCCGGTCTTGAAGGCAAAGCTCGCGTCATTGGCGCTTGCGTTCTTGTTGAACGTCACCTCGATGCCATTGCCTGCGTGGTTCAGCAGCACCGCAGGCGTATTGGCCGATAGCCGGTTATAGCTGTCCGCCACCGCGCCGCCCAAGCCCACTTGCTGTACTGTCAGATTGGCTTGCGGCATGCCGACTTGCGTCACCGAATTGGCAAAGGTCACGGTTGGGGTGTTCACAACCGTGGTTCCCAACGCGCCCGCCACGGCCGAGCCTAGGTTGACGACCGTGTTCGATCCTGCAAGGCCTGCCGTGCCAAGGTTCACCGTCTTGGTCACACCGCTTGCCGTTGCCCCGGTGCCAACGCCATAGCTCGCCGTTGTCGAAGCCGTGCCAATCGCGGCGGCGCTGGCCGATACGGTCAGCGTGCCGGCAAACGTCTTATCGCCGCTAAAAGTCTGCGCGCCGGTCAACACCGCCACTTCGCCCGAAGTGTCAGGCAGCGCAAAGCTGCGCGTCGTGCCCGTGCTGATCGCGCCAAGCTCGAACAGCGCCTGTTTGGTCGGATCGCCCGCGTTGGTCAGCCCAAATGCCGCGTCGCTAAAGCTGGTCGCCCCGCCGCCGCCGCCCGAACCGCCCGCGCTGACCGCACCCCAGACCGTGCCGTCCCAGACAACCAGCGCCTGCTCTGCCGCAACCCAGGCGACCCACCCCTCGCGCGGGGCCAGCTTCAACCACGCACCGTCGACCCAAAGCGCAACACTCAGCGACCATCCGGCCCAAAGCCCCGTGGCCCCCGTCGCGACGATGTGGCGATCCCCTTCGGCAGGGGCGGCAGGCGGCGCAGTCAAATCGCGGCTCAACACTGAAAGCTGCACCACAGCATCCAGCAGCCGGATCGCCTCGTTATGCGTGACGTGCTTTTGCGCCTGCGATGGCTGGATATAGGGCAAGTTCAGGCTGGGCGAATTTTCGGTCATCTGGCGTCCTCGCTGTAAAGTCGCAGCCGGGGTTACCCTCGGACAGCGAAAATGATGCGCCCAACATCCGCAAACTTACCTGCGAAAGTGCTAGCGTCGGGCGCTCAGCGAAAACCTTTTGTTAACCATCAACCGAGGCGGCTTAGCGATCCACCGGCAGGCCCGAGGGCACGCTTTCCGGCACCCCCATCCGACCGCCCGCCACCGCCAATGGGTCCTCCAACGCCTTCAGGAACGCCATCA
>JAHEBX010000027.1 GCA_024642045.1 Pseudorhodobacter sp.
GCGCGGTCCATGATCATCTTGGCCAATGTGATCGAGGCCTCGGTTCCGTGGCCAACGTAAGAGTGGTAGTAGGCCAGCTGATGTGCTTGCGCGGCAATCGCATCGGCCACTTCGGTGCGACCATAACCTGCGTTCACACAGTAGAGCCCCGCGAAAGCGTCCAGCAATTTCACCCCGTCGCGATCCTCGATATGCACGCCCGAGGCGGTCGAGATGATCCGCGACGGTGTCTCGCCGCGGGCATGTTGTGCAAGGTGAGTGGAGGGGTGGAAGAAGTTTTCCCGATCCCATTGGGCGAGGTGATCATCATTGCGGAGCATAGGGCAGGCTTTCTGTTTCAGGGGTCAGGTTTCGATCTCGGTGGCAAGGACGGCAAGGCAGTCGCCCTCTTGCACAAGGCCGGGGTGATGGCGGGCAACCAGCAGACCGTCCATCGCGGCATGAACCGCGCGCGGGGCGAGGCCGGTGTGACGGGTGTCCCAGATGCGGGCGATCAGATCGCCCTTGGCAAGGGTCTGGCCTAGCGTAGCCGCGAAATCGACCAGCCCGCCATGTCGCGTGATGTGAAAGCAACGGTCGTCGTCTTGCGACAGCCGGCGGGTCGGAGCAACGGAAAGGCTGCCTTGCAAAATGCCAGTGTGAATCAGCAGATTGCGCAGCCCCTTGCGGGCAATTTCGGCCGTATAGGGCGTGGCCGTGCCGCCGCCGCCTAGCTCGGTTGTGACAAAGGTTTTGCCCATCCGCTCAACCGCATCGTCATACATGCCCAAAGCGTCGATTTCGCGCATTTCGATGGTAAAGGGCGCATTGAAGGCATCGCGGGCCGCGCGACAACGCGCCTGCTGCTCGGGATCATCCAGCGCATGAGAGGCCGCAAAGGGCAGGAAATCCAGTGTCTTGCCCCCTGAATGAAAATCCAGAACCACATCAGCCATCGGCAACAAAATGCGCTGAAAGTAATCCGCAATCTTTTGGGTCGGCGAGCCGTCAGGCTGGCCAGGAAAAACCCGGTTCATATTAAGATCATCAATCGGCGAGACCCGCGTGCCTGCGAGAAAAGCCGGAAAGTTCATGAAGGGCACAATGATGACCGTTCCGCTGACCTCTTCCGCCTTCAGATTTGCGGCCAGCTCAACCAGCGCCAGCGGGCCCTCGTATTCATCGCCATGGTTCGCCCCGGTTAACAGCACGCAAGGGCCTTTCCCATTTTTCACTTGGGTGATCGGGATCTGGATCGACCCCCAAGCGCTGTCATTCCGGCTGTGGGGCAGGCGCAAATAGCCGTGCTGCAGGCCCGCTGCAGCAAAATCAATCGTTGCCGAAATCGGGTTGTCACGCATCCGCTACTCCTTGACCACAAGCGCGCGGGGCGTGGTGCACAGGCATTCTGCCCCTGTCTCGGTGATGACAATCGGCTCGGTAATCTCAAGCCCACCATCATCCAGCCAAAGCGCTGGCATGAAATGAAAGGTCATCCCCGCCTCAAGCACGGTCTTGTCACCGCTGCGAAACGACATGGTGCGCTCGCCCCAATCCGGCGGATAAGACAGGCCAATCGCATATCCGCAGCGGCTGTCTTTTTGAAAGCCGTGCTTATTCAGGGTGCTGTTGAACGCATCTGCGATATCTTCGCACAACTTGCCCGGCTTTGCCTGTGCAAGCCCTGCCTCCACAGCCTCAAGCACGGCCTGCTCGGCGTCGAGGTATTTTTGCGGTGGTTTGCCCAAAAACAGAGTACGCGATTGCGGGCATTGATAGCGGCGATAGGCGCCTGCGATCTCGAAAAACGTGCTTTCGCCTGCACGCAGGGGGGCGTCGTCCCAAGTCAAATGCGGGGCGGTCGCATCCATACCCGAAGGTGCCATTGGCACGATCGCAGGATAGTCGCCCCAGTTCCCATCCGCGCCAACCACCGAAGCGTGATAGATATCGGCAATCAAGTCGTTCTTGCGCATCCCCACCTCGGCCTTGTCGCGAACGACGGTGTGCATCCGCTCTACGATGCGCGCAGCACGGCGCATGTAGTCGATCTCGGTGGGTGATTTCACCGCGCGTTGCCAGTTCACCAGCCCTGTCGCATTGAGAAATTGCGCCGACTTCAGCCCCTGCTGAAGGGCGATATAGGCCGAGGCGGTAAAGTAATAGTTGTCCATCTCGAACCCGATCCGTCCCGTAGAAAGACCGCGCGAAGCAATCCGTTTTGCGAGGTCTTCCATCGGATGTTTGGCCGGGTTTTGTACATAGGTGTCATCGTATCCGACAATATTGTCGTGGCTGAGGTAAGTCGTGCGCTGCGCCCCGACCGCGTCCATCGCGCGTCCCCACCAGACCGGCTCGCCCTCCAAGGTCAGAACCACGCCCTGATGCACATAGAACGACCAGCCATCATACCCTGTAAGCCACGCCATATTTGATGGGTCGGTCACAAAGAGTGCGTCCAAACCACGCGCCGCCATTTCGGCCCGCGTTTTAGCCAGTCTGGCCGCATATTCATCAGCCCCAAACGGAAGGTCTACCATGGCTTGCGATCCCCTGCAGATACTTGCCAAGCTTACCTTTTCCCAATTCGGAATTTATGCGAATATCTGCACAAGACGCATCTTTTCGGCGTTTTTAAGAATAATGTGGGGAATTTCGCCGTGATTGACGCCTTTGATCGAAAGATATTGCAGCAGGTGCAGCGCAACAATCTGTTGACCAGCACTGAGATCGCAGATCTGGTCGGGCTTTCGCCAACTTCGGTGCAGCGGCGACTGAACAAGCTGCGGGCAACCAAAGTGATCGAGGCCGATATCGCCGTGGTTTCACCGGTTGCAGCGGACCGCCCCCTGACGATGCTGGTTGCCGTTGAGCTTGCGCGCGAGCGCTCGGATATCATTGACCGTTTCAAGCGCGCCGTGCGTGAGCGGATCGAAGTGATGAGCGCCTATTATGTCACCGGAGAAACCGATTTCATGCTGATTGTCAGTGCCAAGGACATGCCTGATTACGAAAGCTTTACGCGAGATTTCTTTTACAACAATCCCGATATCAAAGGTTTCAAGACCACTGTTGTGATGGACCGGATCAAGGCCAGCTTTTCGCTGCCCCTCTAGCCCGTCGGTCAAGGCTTGGTATGATGCGGGCGCCCCCTGTCGGAGCGCCCGGCGATTTTTACAAGGCGACGCGCTCTTCGCCATCACGGCTGACGCTCATATAGGCGACAATGGCGATAATTGCGGCCAGAAACAACGCGCTGGTAACGATGGTGCCCAAACCCATACCGCCAAACTTGGTAGGCTGCGACAAGAGATCGCCAAACGAGGCCCCGAGCGGACGGGTGAAGATATAGGCCAGCCAGAACCCAAGGATCGGATCAAGGCCCAGAAAGAAATAGCCAAGGGTAAGCGATCCGATGATCATCCCGAAAAGGATGCCCGTGGCCAGATAGCCCAACCCGAACAACTCTGCCACCATGTCGCCCGCAGCCGTGCCAAGTGCAAAGGTGAACAGGATCGCCAGCCAGTAGTATGCTTCGCGTTTGAAGGTGAACACCTTATGAATCGACAGGGTCTTTTCTGACGCAAACCAAAGCGCAAAGGTTCCGGCAAGTGCCACGCTGAACCCGATCGTTGCCGAAATCAGCGAGACGTGAAAGTTGTCGACCAGATTGTCGGTGACCAATGTGCCGACGATGCTGATCAGCACAACTGCAAGCCAATAAGACCAAGGCACATAACGCTTTTGGCCGAACTGCAACACCAATGCACCAATCAGGATCGCCGTCATGATCAACGATGTTGCGGTCAGACCAAAGCCAAGGTTGACGGCGAGGTAGTCGGCAGCCGTTTCCCCCATCGTCACCGCCATCAGTTTGATCAGCCAGAAATCAACAGTGACTTTCGGCACGCGGTTGTAGGTGTTCGCTTCCATAGAGGTGTTCCTGAAATTGGGTGTAAAGACTTCGGTCATTTCTGCACCGCCGTGGCTTCCATCGAGGCCTGCAGTGCCGCGAGGGTTTGCGTGATTTTGGCCGCATCAGGCGCAGAGGCCCGAACGGCCGTCAGCGCCGCATCTGCGGCACCATCGATCAGGTCCCAATGGTCGGGCGCCAAGGGTCGCAAGCCTTTGGAATTGTCATCCCAGGCAATCTCGAAATCCTTGATCCGCGTTTTGGCTGCGGCGAAATCACCCTTGGCGGCATCGGCCTGCACATCCGTGATGATGGTGGTGAAGACCGACATATCGCCAAGCCCCGTGACAGCTGAGGCACTTGTGGTTGCCTTGGCGGCAAAGACATTGAACCCCGTAAAGGCTGCGACAGGCAGCGCGATCAGGGCAGTAGCAAGCAGGATTTGTTTCATCATAAAGCTCCGAAGCAGGTCCGGCGGACCCTGTATCGCAGCACTAGTCAGGCCATCATACGCGCGACTTTCGGCCAGGTTACAGATTTGTATGGTGGCCGCGAGCTTTGTGTTAGACCGATTTCCTAGCTATGCTGGCATTGACCCCTACGAAAGAAGCCTATGCGTATCTTGCTGATCGAAGACGACAAATCCGCCGCGGACTATGTTGCTCGCGGGCTGACCGAAAATGGCCATGTCTGCGATGTCCTCCCCGATGGCGCTGACGGTTTGTTTCAGGCCACGCGCGAAACCTATGACGTGCTTGTGGTCGATCGAATGATACCGGGGCTGGACGGGCTGTCGCTGGTGCGGGCCTTGCGGGCGGCAGGGCGCAAGGTGCCTGTACTGTTTCTGACAGCCCTTGGCGGGATAGATGACAGGGTCGAGGGGCTGGAAGCGGGCGGCGACGATTATCTGACCAAGCCCTTTGCCTTTGCGGAACTGCTGGCGCGGGTCAACGCACTGGCCCGCCGTCCGGTGATGCAAGAGGTAAAGACCACGTTGCGCATTGCCGATCTCGAGCTTGACCTGATGCGCAGGCTGGCCACGCGGGCCGGGCAGACGATTGATCTTTTGCCCAAGGAATTCACCTTACTGGAAGTGCTGATGCGCAACGAGGGCCGCGTGGTCACCCGCACTATGCTGCTGGAACGGGTTTGGGATTTCCATTTCGATCCAAAGACTTCAGTGGTCGAAACCCATATCAGCCGTCTGCGCGCCAAGATCGACAAACCCTTTGAGGTGACTTTGCTGCACACGGTCAAGAATATGGGCTATTCGATTTATGCGCCCCGCTGAACTTTGGCAACACAGCTCATTCCGGCTGGCGCTTGGGGTCACCTTGTTCATTCTGGCCACCCTGATGCTGGCCAGCGGCTTTGGCTATGGCCTGCTGCACGCGCAACTGACAGGCCGCCAAGACGCCCGCGTTACAGAGATATTCACCGCGCTTGAACAGACCAGTCTGGCCGGTGACGAAACCGACCTGATCGAAGCGATCACCACGCGGATCAACGCAAGCCCGGATCATGCCACGGTTTACTTGCTGCGCGATGCCAGTGGCAAAGTGCTGGCTGGCAATATGGAGGCTGTTGCCCTGTCCGCTGGTTGGTCAACGCTGCCTGCCGAGAGGATCGGCGTTGTCACCGATTACCCCTATCGTGTCTTTGTCGGCAAAGCAGGCGGCTATGACTTGACCGTCGGGCTCAGCAACGCCGATCTGGACGATCTGCAAGAAATCGTGCTGAACGCCTTTGTTTGGGCTGCGCTGATCGCGCTGATTGCGACCCTGTCACTGGGGGCATTTCTAGCCATGCGAGTGCAACGGCAACTATCGCAGGCAGAGGCGGCAATGACACGGGTTGCTCATGGTGACCTGACCGCACGGTTGCCCGTGACGGGGCGCGGCGATGATCTGGACAGGATTTCGCTTGCGATCAACGCCAGCCTTTCGCGGCTGAGCGGTCTGGTCGAAGCCATGCGGCAAGTGAGCGCTGATGTCGCCCATGAACTGCGCACACCGCTGAACCGGCTGCGGATCAAGATTGAAACGGCTGCGGAAAAAGCCGCAGCAGGGATGCCCGTAGAGAGCGACCTTGCCGCCGCGCTGGATGAAAGCGAGACAATCAACCAGACTTTTTCAGCGCTGTTACGCATCGCCCAGATCGAAGGGGGTGCGCGGCGCGATCATTTCGCGCCGGTCGATCTGGCTGAAATCATGTCCACTCTGGCCGAGATCTATGCCGATGTCGCCGAAGATGCGGGGATGACGCTAAGCTGTCAAACCGATGGTCCCGCAACGATTTTCGGGGACAAGGAATTGCTGACTCAAGCCTTTGCAAATCTGATTGAAAACACCATTCGCCATTGCCCGCAAGGCACTCAAATCGCCTGTCAGGTGGCAACGACCCCTGATCGCGTTACGGCAAGTGTCGCCGATAATGGCCCCGGAATCCCGGCGCAAGAGCGTGATCTGGTGCTGCGCCGGCTGTACCGGCTGGAGAAAAGCCGTACCACACAAGGTTCGGGTCTTGGGTTGTCGCTGGTAAAAGCGGTGGCGGAATTGCACGGTGCCGACCTAGTGCTTGCGGACGCAGCACCCGGATTGAGCGTGCGCCTGACACTTGCAAAGGCCTGAAGCGCCGGCCTCTCGCCCGACACGCAGTCTCAGAACGCCGCCCAAGTTTTGCAATCCCTGCTGGACAAGCGCACAGACCACGCGCGACTATAGCGGTATAACCGATTTGGTTTTCGATTGGAGACGGTAGCGGATGACATTCTTGCTTGAGCCCGCGGTTGGCATCTGCAGATTTTCCTTTTGTGGCAAAGGGGACTGGCGCAGCTCGCGCGCAGCCAAGACCGACGGTGACATCATTGAGATGCGGACGCGCACGGCCGAACATCTTTATGCGCCCGACCGAATGGCGCTGCGGTTCTTCTTGTTCGAAAACTTTCTGCTGCCGTCGTTGAAAGCTCAGACCGACAAAAATTTCATCTGTCTGATCCTAACCTCTGACATCATGCCCGACATCTACCAAAAGCGGCTGAAAAAACTGTGTGCCCGCGACCCGCGGCTCGAGGTTCTTATCTCGCGCGAAGTGACCGTTCACGAAGCCATTTGGCCGCGACTGGCGGCCCTGAACGAAGCCGCCGGCCACCCGCTTGTCCAGTTCCGCATCGACGACGACGACTGCCTGTCACATGACTATGTGCAAGAGCTGCGGGGCTATATGACGCGGTTGGGGGACCGGTTACCGATCAGCTATTCGCGCTCGAACGGATTGGTGATTACCAACTATGCCGCAGACAACGAAATCTGCGTTTATCAGGCGCATCTGCCCTTCAACAGCATGGGCACCGCAATCCGCGTTCACGGCGAGCGGACGATCTTTTCTTTTGGTCACAACGCCTTGCACAAACGCTTTCCAGCCATCGTGGACAACTCTGGCCTTGGCTATATCTCGATCAAGATCGACGGGCACGACTCGGAACCCATCAGCATGGCGATGCCGCACATCCGCAGCAGCCATATCCCGGCCGGGCGCGACGAGACCGAGGTGATGTTGTCAAAATGGTTTGGTTTTCTGAGCAGTGGCAGGGGTTCGCACTATGATGCGCTTGTTGGCAAGATCGCCGCGGCAGCAACTCTGACACATCAAAACCAGGATTTAACAGCGACGTGACGCCGGTTTTGAGCCTTTTTGAACGGATCGGACTGGGCGGCGGCGGCAAAGTCAAGGCGGTGTATCAACGAATGAATGCGCTGGCCGAGATGGACGAGATGGATCCGATTTTGCTCAATCTGAACCACAGCCTGCGACAAAAGCTGAACTTTGCCGCGCTTCAGGCACAGGGCACACTGGCGCCAAGGGTGCGCACAATGACCGTGCCAGAGGCCTGTTATGCGGCGGCTCTCGCGGCGGGGGTTGCACCCTACTCAGACTTTCCCGAGACCGACCGCTGCGAGATCACTGGACAGAAAACACTTCACTTTCAGAATGATACGGTCGTAATGACCGACAAGACCAAGGCGACTTCGATTGGCCAAATGACCATCCGCAGCGTGCCGCACAAGGACGGCGAACGTGTCTATGCGCTGCTTGATGGCGTGGTTCACCAGCTGGTGCAGACCAATGCAGACGGCACGACCGAGACGACCGACTTTGTCAAATCCCTGCCGGTGCGTTGGGTCAAAACCAAGGGCCGCACCTTTGTGATTGCGCGCAACCTGATCACCGGCAAAATCTGCAGAATGCCCCGCGTCTACGACCAGAACGTCTTCGAGATGATCGATCTGCAAAATTCTGTCGTCTTTTTCGATGGTGTGACATCGGCCTATCTTGCCCCCGTTACCAAGGGCAAGCGTGCCCTGTTTCTGCACGCCGACCACCGGGGCCCAGACGGCGCGATCGTGCCCCGATCAAAATATCTGATCGAAAACTTTAAAGGTGATGCGATCATTACCTCGACCGAAGTGCACAAGGCACAGATCGAACAGGATGTAACACCCGCCGCTGCGGTCCATGTCATTCCGCACTATTGCGAGACCCGCGATTTCGGCGCGACCGAGCGTCGCGATTTGGTAACCGTCTCGCGGCTCGAACTCATCGGCAAGCCTATCCATGAGTGCATCGAGGCCTTTTGCCGGATCAAAGACGAGTTCCCCTGCGTCAACTATCTGATCTATGGTGTCGGCAGCGGACACAAGCGATTGGCCGACCAGATCACCGCATTGGGCTGCGAAGACCGCATACGGCTTGCGGGCTACACCAACGCCCCGCTTGAAGTATTTCAGAAGGCCCTCGTCTCGGTCTACCCGACGACGACGGAAGGCTTCGGGCTTTCGATCCTCGAGGCGCTCGCCAACGGCTGCCCGGTGATCAGCTATGATGTCAACTATGGCCCGCGCGAGATGATCGTGTCGGGCAAGAATGGCGAGTTGGTGGCGCATGGCGACATTGAAGCGATTGCCGCTGCGATGCGCCGTGTGCTTTTGAACCCGCAACTTTATTGCGATGGCACGCAGCACGGGTTGCACCGCTATCGTCGCGAGGCTTATCTCGCCAATTATCGGGGCATCGTCGGCAAGCTGCTGGCGTGATCTCGACGGTCGGCGCAGCGATCGCTCACTTCTGGCGTCAGAGCGGTTTTTGCAAGGAGGCAAATGAAGCCTCTGCCGCCTCCAAAGCGCCTTCGAGATAGCCCGCAAACGTTTTGGCCGTTTCAGACCCCGAGGCAAGCAGGCGCCCGTCCCAAAATCCACGAAGCGCCTCAAGCGGACGCCCGTCAGGATGCGACAGAGCAGGCCTCTGGTCCAGCACGGTCGCCGTAAAGGGATCCGATGCCCAATCCTTGACCCACAGCGCCACCGGATCGGCAGCGCTTGGCCCAAAGAGCCGGACCAGTTGCGCAATCACGGCCTGCCGCAAAGCCTCCACATCGCGCCGCCCTTCCGGCGGCACACCGATAAAGCCAAATAGCGCGGCTGGCGCCAGCTGCAAAGGCGAGGCATCATGAACCTCGACCATCGGCCCGATGCGGCTTGTCGCATCGCCCGACAACCCCGCCTCGCGCCAAAAGGCACGATCATAGACCGCCACGGCCTTGGCCTGACCCGCCATCCATGTCGCAACCCCCTGCATCGCCGCAAGGACCGCGGCCGGCAGCGCTGGCGCAAAGTTCCACTGCGCCGCAAGCCGGGGCGGCAAAGCCAGCACAACGCGCTGCGCCTTGATCACCCCCCGCGAGGTGGCGACATGCACCCCGCCCTGAGCATATGTAAGGCCAGTCACGGCATGGTTCAGCAAAAGCCTTTCTGCTGGCAGACGGTCAGCAAGGCGCTGGGTCAACGCCGCCACCCCGCCTTCAATCCGGTAAGACCCCTGCATCGACGCCCAGCCACGCCCGCGCTGCACCTGTCCGCGCTCATCCTCATAGCTCAGCGCACCGTCGCAATACTGATCGAATACCGGCAGCCCCAAGGCCTGCACCAGTGCCGCAATCCTCGGCTGACCGGGCCAGAACCAGGCAGGACCAAGATCAAAACCGGCCCCCGCAATGGTTTCACTCAGCACACGCCCGCCAACCTTGCCCCGCGCCTCGATCACAAGAAAATCGCCCCCCCGATCCGCCAAGAGCGAGGCCAGTCGCAACCCTGACAGTCCGGCACCAATGATGATCACATCCGATTGCATGCCAAGCCTTTCTTGCCCATGGGCGCAGTTCGTTGCGCCGTCACGCGCGTCGTTTTCAAAGCGGCAAAGCATAGCCACGCAGCGCCGGCAGGTCACCGGACACGCCCGGCATGTGTTACAGGTGGTGTGCCGCCAATCAATCAGGTTTACAATGCTTGCGGTGGCACGGCCCCCCAAACCCGCAAACCTGGCGGCAGATGCCGCGCCAGGGACCGCATCGGGTCCGCGACCTCGACCGCGCGGTCGAAGAGCTGGCGCAACAGCCGTTCGGGCGCGGGCCGCGGCGCGCTCAGCCCAGCCATGTGCGGTAGTCGCTGACCAAAAGATGCGTCGGGGCCGCGTCTTCTTCGATCGTTGCAAAACGGCCGATCGGCTCGCGAAAGATGTTGTCGGTCTCGTCGTCATTGACCGTCGAGACCTCGCCGATCAGCACATCGCCCCCCTCGCCCCAAAACGCATGCCAGTCGCCGGGCATCAGCGTCACGGACTCGCCCGGCGCAAGCCGCAGCTTGTCGCCGGGCGCATAGTCGCGCTGAATGCCGTCGCAGAACACCGTGCCGCCCCTGTCATCGGCAAAGCGCCCCTGATCGTCAGAGCCAAAGAGTTCGACCACCAGCGTCGCGCCACCACGGTTGATGATGTCTTCGGCCTTGATCACATGGGTGTGCATCGGTGACAGCTGATCCTGCTTGGAAATCAACAGCTTCTCGGCGTAACACATCCCGCCGCCACGCTGCAGATCGGCAAGCCGGCCGTTGCGCAGTGTGAACAGAAACAGCCCCATCTGGTCATACCGGCCCGCACCGTAATCGGTGATATCCCAGCCGCAGCGCGCGCCAATCACATTGGCGGCGCGGCCCGCATGGGCCGTGAACTCGGCAGGGGTCCAATAGGCAAAGGGCGGCAGAACAAAGCCATAGTGGCGGATCATCGCGTCGGCTTCGGCCATGATCTCGTTGATGCGGGAGCGTTTCATGTCTGGGGTCCGTTGGTCAGGAATTCAATCACCATAGCCGCAGTCCAGGTGAAGCGTCCACCACCGCAAGCCGTGCCATCAACCGGACTGTAATATTCCGCAAACCCACTCCGCAGGATCAACCCAAGGCTGTCCGCCACGATCCGTGACGCCAACCTTCCAACCCTGAGGGCTCGATCGATTTCCCCGCGAATTGTGCTTTTAATTTTTCTTTAGCGGATCGGCCGTATCTTCACACAGTCTGCGCTCTGTGCAGGCCTGAATTTCTTGCAATGGCCCCGGCCAAAATGTCCTGACGATTTTTTCTGTGAGGAAGCGGCCGGACCAAAACAGGGTAAGTGGGGCAATCTTTGTCAACGATCAATGGCACAACAGGGAATGATACGCTCAACGGCACCTCGGGCGCCGACAGCATTGATGCCAATTCGGGCAATGACACCGTTTATGGTGGCGCTGGGGCCGATACCGTTTACGGCGGATCGGGCAAGGATTCCATCTTTGGGGGGACCGAGAACGATTCCGTTTATGGTGGGGGCGATAACGACACCATCTATGGCGATTCAGGCGAGGACAGCCTTTACGGCGATGCCGGGAATGACACGATCTATGGCGGCGCCGGTTACGACAAGATGTATGGCGGCGACGGCAATGACAGTCTTGTCGGCGACGGTGACACCTACGACGATTTCTATGGCGGCACGGGCGATGATACGATCGTCGCTGGCAACGCAGACTGGGATTGGGCCTGGGGCGGCAGCGGCAACGATTCCATTTCGATGGGCGCGGGCGATGATCTGGCCTACGGCGACGGTGGCAATGACACGATCAACGGCGATGACGGGAACGATATCCTGTTCGGCGGAGATGGGTCTGACCGCATCTATGGCGGACAGGGTGATGACTCTGTCTTTGCCAACTCTGGCAACGACACCATCGATGGTGGCACGGGGAACGACACCCTTTTTGGCAGCAGTGGATCGGATTCGATTTCAGGGGGTTCGGGCAACGACTCTTTGCGTGGTGACTATGTTTTTGTGCCGCTTGCCACTCTTGCTTCGACGGGCGGCGGGCCTGCCTGCACGCTGACGGTCGTCAACAATTCCGCGATCAGCCTTGATGTCTATTGGGTCGATGGCGGCGGCAACCGACAATATTACGGCACGGTCGGACCGGGCCAAACCTTCAACCATTCCACGGTTGGCGGCACCAATGTGGTGATCTACGAAGCCGGCACCACAAACATGCTGGATGTCATTACGGTTATGGAGACGACGACCGCGACGGTCGATCCCAACTTTGACGACACGCTGGATGGCGGCACAGGCGCCGACACGATCTACGGCGATCTGGGCAATGACCTGATCTACGGCGGCAGCGAAAACGACAGTATCTTTGGCGGCGTCGGCAACGATACCGTGTTCGGCGGCTCGGGCAACGACTATGTTGATCTGGGCGATGGAAACGACAGCTTCGGCAACTTCAGCGACGAAGGTGGGGATGACACGATCTACGGCGGTGCCGGCAACGACTATATCATTTCGGGGGCCGGAAATGATAGCGTCTTTGGCGGCTCGGGCGATGACTCGATGTCGGGTGCTTCGGGCAGCGACAGCCTTTACGGCGGTAGTGGAAACGACGATTTCTATGTGACTGATGACCACGACTATGACTATATCGCGGGTGGGTCTGATTGGGATACGATCTACTTTGCCAACTACATCTCGACTTCCGGCATCAACGTTTCCTTCACCAGCAATGACGCGGGGAGCTACTCTTACGGCGGCACGGCCACCAACGGCAATTTCATCGAGATCGAGGGGATTGGTGGTACTGAATACAACGACACCATCAATGCCGCAGCAGATTCCAATGGCATCTTTGTCGGGGGTAACGGTGGCGCAGATAGCATCACCACCGGGTCTGGGAATGATACGATCTATGGCGGGTCGGGCAATGACACCATCGTTTATGGTTCGGGCAACGACGTCATCGCTGCAGGGGACGGCGATGACGTCGTCGGCGACGCTGCGGGCACTACGACAGGTAGCAACATCGTTTATGGCGGCGCTGGCAATGATATTCTGCGCGGTGGCTCTGGCGCTGATACGCTTTATGGCGATGATGGCAACGATAGGATCGAGGGCAACGGCGGCATCGATCTTGCCTACGGCGGCACCGGCAATGACACGATCTTTGGTGGCGACGGGGCCGATGTTATCGACGGGGGCGCAGGCAACGACAGCCTGTCCGGCGGGGCGGATGCCGACACTTTCACCTTTGCTGACGGCTGGGGAAATGACACCGTAACAGGGGGTGAGACAGCCACCTCGGGCGGTGCAGATAACGACACGCTTGATCTATCCAGTGTGACCGCTTCGGTCAGCGTCACTTACACAGGCACCGAAGCTGGCACGCTGGCCAGTGGCACTAACGCGATCAACTTCAGCCAGATTGAACGTGTTGTCACGGGTTCGGGCAATGACACGATCAACGGTTCTGCAGCGACCGGCGCAACCTGGACAGACGCCGGGGCGGGCAATGACAGCATCATAGGCGGTTCGGGCAACGACACCATCTACGGTGGTGCTGGCAACGACACGATCCGGGGCGGTCAGGGCGCGGACAGCATCTTTGGCGGCGGCGGGGCAGATACATTCGTTCTGGAAAATGGCACTGGCAACGATACGATTGCAGGCGGGGAAACCGGAACGGACACCGATCGGATTGACGCGTCTAACCTAAGCTCGGGTGTGACTGTCGTGCTGTCCGGCTCGGAAGCTGGAACGATTGTCGCTGGCGATACGATCAGCTTCAGCGAAGTCGAGCAGTTCACTCTGACAAACAGCGCCGACAGCTTTGACGGCTCGGCAAGTTCCACCAATACTTGGGTGGACGGCCAGTCAGGCAATGACTTGCTTCAGGGCGGGGGGGGCAACGACACGATTCTTGGCGGCAGTGGCAACGATACCATCAGCGGCAACGCCGGGAACGATTCTCTTGATGGCGGCACCGGCGATGACTCCCTTTCGGGTGGCAGTGGCAATGATACAATCTTCGGCGGTGCGGGCAACGATACGGCAAAGGGTGGCGCCGGAAACGATGTTATCGATGGCGGTAGCGGCAACGACACGATCACGGGCGGCGATGGCAACGACACGCTGACGGGTGGCACCGGCAACGATACGTTCATCTTTGCTCAGGGCGACGACGTCGACACGATCACCGATTTTGACATGACCACCGCCGGCGGGCGCACCGCCGACCAGCTCGACGTATCCGATCTGCGAACGCTCGGTGGCGATCCGATCACCTGGCATGATGTGGTGGTGACGGACACGGTCGGCGACGGCACTGGCTTTGCCATTCTGAACTTTCCCAGTGGGGAAAAGATTATCCTGCAGGGCGTTTCGGTCAGTCAGGTCGACAGCAAGCAAGAGATGATGTCGATTGGACTGCCCTGTTTCGTTGCCGGAACTCCTATTCTGACCCCCGCGGGCTGGAAGGCGGTTGAAACTGTTGGCGTCGGCGATACCATAACGACGTCGCACGGCGCGCAAAGGGTGCTTTGGGCTGGGTCGCGCCACCTCGCGGTCGCGGACCTAGCCGCGCGACCCGACTGGAAGCCAATCCATTTCCCGAAAGGTGCCATTGGTAACACGCGGCCCTTGCGGCTTTCGCCACAGCATTCGGTCGTTCTTCGCGATTCAAACGGCACCTGGCTATTGGCGCGGGCAAAACATCTGGCGGAGATCGGTCTTGCCAAAGCGCGGGTGGCAAAGGGCGTAAACAGCGTCACCTATCATCACATTTTGCTGGAGCGTCACGCGATCATTTGTGCCGCAGGGGCCGCAACAGAGAGCTTCTATCCTGGCCCGCAAAGCATGGCGATGCAGGACTGGCCTTCGCGCCTGGCCATCGCTGCTGCGGTTATCGCTAATGCGCAAAGGCCCTGTGTGCCAGGGAATCTGCTCTTAACGACCATCTATGGCAAACCCATTCACCCGCACGTCAAACCAAGGCAACCGGATGACTTTGCATTGTTTGCTTTTGGCGAGATTATAGCCTTGCTGCCCGACGTGCTTCAGGAAGGAGAGATCAAGCTGCGGACCGGCGCGACGGTCGGGCGACAAAACGCGTCAGAGCGCACTCCGTCTGCAGGGTGTTTCAGCGGCCATGCACAACCGCCGTCTTTCGCGGTCCTCCGTTAGCGCATCCAGATCACAGCGTGGCCCGGTTTGAACCGCTGCTTGCCTGCCACAGACCGCCCCACTGCCACTAAGATGTGGCTGCAAACCAATCCTTGTATTGCGCGCGCAGCAGGGCCTTTTGCACCTTGCCCATCGCATTGCGCGGCAATTCGGCCATAACTACAGCGGCCTTGGGTTGCTTGAACCGCGCAAGCCGGTCACGGATTGAGGCAAGAACGCTCTCTGGGTCCACGACGTCTCCTTTGCGCGGCGTCAAGACCGCGAAGACCGCCTCGCCCAAGTCGGGGTGCGGCAGACCGATCACCGCAGATTCGAGTACACCGGGCGCCTCATCGAGCAAAAGTTCCACCTCTTTTGGGTAAACATTATAGCCACCCGAAATTACCAGATCCTTGGCGCGCCCGACTATCGAGACATAGCCCTCGGCATCCAGCGTCGCCAGATCGCCCGTAAGGAACCAGCCCTCGGGTGTAAGGTCCTCGGCGGTTTTCTCGGGCATCTGCCAATAGCCCTGAAACACATTCGGTCCGCGAACTTCGATCATGCCCACCTCGCCGCGCGGTACTTCGGTGCCACCCGCCATGATGCGCAATTCAACATCGGGCAGAGGCAGGCCCACCGTCCCGGCACGGCGCTCTCCCAAGTAGGGGTTGGAGGTGTTCATGTTGGTCTCGGTCATCCCGTATCGCTCCAGAATACGGTGGCCCGTGGCCGCCTCAAATGCCTGATGCGTTTCGGCCAAAAGCGGCGCCGAGCCTGAAATGAACAGCCGCATATTGCGTGCAGCCTGCGCAAGATCAGGGGCGTCGAGAAGGCGGGTGTAAAACGTCGGCACCCCCATAAGCACCGTGGCCTGCGGCATCAGGCGCAAAAGCGTGGCAGCGTCAAAACCGGGCAGAAAGATCATCTGCCCACCCGTCAAAAGGGCGACATTCGAAGCCACGAAAAGCCCGTGTGTATGAAAGATCGGCAGCGCATGCAGCAGTGTATCAGCGGGCGTAAAGCGCCAGAGTTCGGCAAGTGTCGCCGCATTTGACAGCAGGTTGGTGTGGCTGAGCATTGCGCCCTTGGACTGACCCGTGGTGCCCGATGTATAAAGGATCGCCGCAAGGTCAGAGGCCGCGCGAGTTGTCGGTGTAAAGGTGGCAGAGTGGTCGGAACCAAGCTCTGCCAGCCCACCCTGCCCTGCAGCGTCCAGCGTCAGCAGGCACGCACCATGCGCGCTTGCGATCGGCGTCAGGGCCT
The DNA here is from genome assembly GCA_024642045.1 of Pseudorhodobacter sp. Taxonomy (GTDB): domain Bacteria; phylum Pseudomonadota; class Alphaproteobacteria; order Rhodobacterales; family Rhodobacteraceae; genus Cypionkella. The sequence continues at coordinate 16,508 of JAHEBX010000027.1, forward strand.
CGGCCCGAGCGGGGTCACAGATAAAGACGGCGGGCGTGGCGTTGCCAATGAAATAGTCCAACTCCGTCGCCGTATAGGCGGTGTTTAGCGGCAAGAAGATCGCGCCAATGCCCACTGCCGCTGCGTAAACCGCCAGTGCTTCAGGTGATTTGGCGACCTGAACCGCAACGCGATCCCCTGCTTGGACGCCCAAGGCCCGCAGCGCATTGCCAAAGCGCGCGATCTGGGCGTGAAAGGCAGACCCATTGATCTGGCGGCCGTCTTGCAGGTGCAACACAGGGGTGTCTCGCCCATGCAGGGGCGCAAAAATGGCATCGAACAGTGGATTTGGCATAAGCATATCCTTTCAGCGAGCTGGCACTCAGAGGAGCCGCCCGATCAGAAAAATGCAAGCTGCCGCGCATATTTTCTTCGCATCAGGGACATAAAGCCGCCGCGTTTCGCGCTCAACCTAGGGTTAACACGACGGCGAGAGGATGAAAGCCATGGCACTTACAAAACACTTCGACCGTTTTATGGATCTGTTCCGGCCCAGCCAGGACGCCGAACCGCATATGTTCGACCTGCGACTAGAGCGTTGTCGTCAGCGCGAGGCGCGACGGGCAACACATCTCGGGCTCTTTAGAAGGTCACCGAAACGCCTGGCAGTCTTAGCTCGTTGATCAGATCGCGCAGCTCTTGGCGGGCTGCGATATTGGACAGGTTCAACTGATCAACACCCGTATCGCGCAGATCAAGCAGCGTCAGCCCACGCGGAAAAAGCTCTCGGAAAATCACGCGCTCGGAAAATCCAGGCGCGACACGAAAGCCGATACGCTTGGAGAGTTCCTCCAAAGCAGCCCCAACCTTCTTCTTATTGTGCATTTGCTGGGCGCCAAGACGGTTGCGCAGCACAATCCAATCGATCGGTTTCAGCCCCGCCTGCGCGCGCAGTTGCCGTGCGTTCCAGACCATCTCGGAATAAATAGACGGGCCTTTGACCCGCCCCGTTTCCACGTCAATGCGTGCCAAAAGGTCAAAATCGATAAAACTGTCATTCAGCGGCGTGATCAACGTATCGGCAAGACTGTGGGCGACCTGCGAAAGCCGCGTGTGGCTGCCGGGGCAATCGATAATGATGAAATCCGAAATCGGCTCTAATTGCGCCACGGCAGCCGACAGGCGCGCGTCAAAGGCATTTTCTCCTTGGGTCAGATCGTCGGGTGCAACCTCGGGTAGATCAATATAATTTGGGGTCGGCAGGTCTTTTTCCACACGCGCAAGGAAGGCGCGACGGTTTTCAACATAGCGGCCGAACGAGCGTTGACGCAGGTCCAGATCCATAGCACCAACACGGTGCCCCATGCGCGCAAGCGCTGTGGCCACATGCATCGAGGTGGTCGATTTTCCCGAACCACCCTTTTCGTTACCAACAACGATGATATGCGCCATATTCGGGTCCCTTTTGGTCTTCTGCCCTTTTCCTACACGTTTAGGGGCTGGGAGGGGAAGCGACAAAACGGGCGGGGTTGCCCGAGAGCGACAGGATGCGACTTGCAAGACGCGTTGCTTCGGTCGGATCATGGGTGACCAGCACGGTCGCCAACGGGCGTTTGGCCCGCAGCGTTTCAAACACCGCCATCATGTCAGCCGCAAGCGGCGCATCAAGCGAGCTGAAGGCCTCGTCCATAAGCAGAACCTGTGGCCGCAACCCAAAGGCGCGGGCCAGCGCAAGGCGACGTTGCTGGCCAAGAGACAGCGCATCAGGAAACTGCTGCGCCTTGTCGCCCAAACCAACCTCAAGCAAGGCGTGTCGGGCGTCTTGGGCAGATAGTCCCGTGGTCAATGTGAGGTTCTCCAACACCGTGCGCCAAGGCAGCAGCGTGGGCTCCTGAAACACCATCGCAACGCGACCAGACACAGCAAGATGCCCCTGCCAATCGCTGTGCAAGCCTGCGAGGATGCGCAAGAGAGTGGTTTTGCCGATGCCCGAAGGCCCGGTGATCGCGACTGTCTCGCCCGCCTCGATATCGAGTGCAATCGGCCCCAGCACGGGGGTCGCGCCGTGACGGGCAGTGCTGAGGTCAAGGACGATGGCAGATTGGGTCATGGGGTATAAAAAGTGCCTGCGGGCAGCGTTTTGAGGCTGCCGACTAGCTCCTCGCCGCCCAAGGTTGCCATCAGGGCCAGCATCTTGGCCGCCGCGGCTTCGTCTACAGGCCCAGCGGCGGGGATGCCCGCGCGAAAGCCTGCCCTGAGCGCGGTAAATTCAGCGTCGGATTTAGCATTCATCTGCGGACGCAGGGCGACCCATGCAGTGTCATCGGTCGCCAGAATATCCTTGGCCGCGCGCGAGGCTTTCGCCAATCCTGCAACCAGGTCAGGCTGTTCGCGCAGCATCTCTCCGCGAACGACATAGCCCAATAGCGGCGTGTCAGGGTTCAGACCCAGCGCGCCGGCAGCCTCGGTCACAGTGACCAGCGGGCGCAGACCTGCGGCTTCCATCTTGGCGCCAAAGTGCCAAAAGTTGATCGCGCCGCCGAACTGCCCGTCCAGCGCCGATTGATAGATCAGCGGCGGCGCGCCAAAGACTTGGGTCGTCTGGGCCGCAAGGTCAAAGCCATATTCCACCTGCGCATAGGCACGCAGGATCAGCCAGCTTTTGTCGACCGGCCCGCCTGCGATGCCGATCTGGCTGCCCTTGAGGTCGGCAAGCGTCTTGGCCGTGCTGCCGGCAGGCACATAAAGCGCGCCGACCGCCCGCGAATAGGGGATAAACACATAATCGCGCCCCTCGGCCCGTTGACGCGCGACCCAGAGCCAGTCGGACACGATGACATCGGCCTGACCGCCCTCAAAGGCGATCTGGGCGGCGGGGCCGGCAGCTGCGTCTTGGACTTCCAGCGTAAAGCCGTTGGCCGCATCAAGCCCGCGCGCGGTGATGGTCGCCAGTTCCCAGTTGACAGTCCCCGAGACTTGGGTAGCGATGCGCAGGGTTTCAGCCTGTACAGCCGTACAAAAAATCGAAGCGGTAAGGATCAGGAATTTGAACATGGGGCCCTACGGTGTGCGCCAGCGGTTGGCGTGGCGCTCAAAAGGTTGCACGATGGCGTAATCAATAACCAGCATCAGCGCGGTAAAGCTAAGCGCATAGGCGAGCACGCCGGTGATATCAAAGAGCTGGAATTTCAGATGGATCTGAAAGCCGACACCGGACGAACGCCCCAGAAACTCGACCACGAGGACAATCTTCCAGATGATCGCAAGGCCGTTGCGGGTGGCGCTGGCAAGGTAAGGTGCCAACTGGGGCAAGGTGATATGGCGCAGGCGCGTCCAGGCCGACAAAGGATAAACCTGCGCCAAATCAGCCAATGCGGGGTTCATCGCGCGACTGCCCTCACGCAGCGTCACCAGAACCATCGCGGTCTTGTTCAGCGTTACAGCGGCGATGGCGGCCACTTCGTTCAGCCCGATCCACAGATAGCAGAGCGCAATCACCACCAATGCAGGCAGGTTCAACAGGATGATCACCCAAGGATCGGCCCATTGATTTAGGCGCGGATGTCGACCCAGCAAAATGCCAAGTGTCACGCCCAGCGCCATCGACAGACCAAAGGCGATTATGACGCGAAACAGGGTGGCGGCCATGTGATGAACCAGGCGACCCGAGACGGCCTCGGCCCAGATCGTGGCCAACACTTGCGGCGGGGCGGGCAGGATATTCGGATCGGCACGCAAGAGGGACAACCCCCACCAAAAGGCGACGAAGCCCAAAAGCGACAGCGCGGCTATTGGGGCGCTATGGCGGGGGGTGGCGGGCATGGCGGGCGGGGTCCTTGCGGCGCAGGGGGCTGAAACGGCTGCGGCTTTCATGGCCAATCGCTGCGATGCCAGCAAGAGCTAACTTGCGCCCCGCTCACGATGTAGCAGCGTCGGTAGCGCAGCGAACGGCCGGCTCGATGCACCTCACCAAAGGCCAGTCAGCGCGGCCCCAGCAATAGCCGCCTTCGGTGAGGCGCAAAAGCCAAACGGGACGTCGGCCTGTTTCAACAAGCGGCGCATCGCCTTCTCGCAACAGCGTAAGCGCAGTCGCATCGGCGCCGCGCATATCATATGTTTCTTCGGTCGACATCCGGCCATCGCGGTCGGGGCGCGGCATGCGCCAGCGAAACAATGCGTGCGGGGGCGTGTCGATAAAAGAAAGCTCGTGCGGATTGGCCGAACAGGATTGCGTGGGATCATTGGCCGAGCCGTAAAGGCCGGCAGCGCGCTCGGTCACGCTTTGCCCAAGGGCGGGTCCTGCTGCAAAAAACATGCATGTCAGGTAAATGAGTCGCATGGGTCACCTCGCTGCATATCGGCAAGATAGGCCAAGGCAGGCAGAGGGCAAGCGGTCAAACAAAAGGGCGCATCCGAAGATGCGCCCGATTTTCGCAGTAGCGGGGAGTTTAGAAGCCAAGGCCCGCGTATTTGTTCTTGAACTTCGACACACGGCCGCCGGTGTCCATGAGCTTGGCGTTGCCGCCCGTCCATGCCGGATGCGCCAGCGGGTCGATATCGAGCGCCATCTGGTCGCCCTCTTTGCCCCAGGTGGTTTTGGTCTTGAACACGGAACCGTCCGTCATTTTGACGTCGATCATGTGGTAGTCGGGGTGAATTCCGTCTTTCATCGATCCGGTCCTTATTCCGCTTTGGCTTTGTAGTTTGCATCCTCGGCAATCCGAGCCGATTTGCCGCGACGATCACGCAGGTAGTAGAGCTTGGCGCGACGAACGCGGCCGCGACGGACCACTTCGATGCTGTCAATGTTGGTCGAGTAGAGCGGGAATACACGCTCCACGCCTTCACCGAACGAAATCTTGCGAACGGTAATCGAGGCCGCGATGGTTGCGCCACCTTTGCGGGCGATCACGACGCCTTCGTAGTTCTGCACGCGCGAACGGGTGCCTTCGGTTACTTTGTAACCGACGCGAATGGTGTCACCGGCCTTGAAATCCGGGATGGTCTTGCCGAGCGCAGCGATCTGCTCGGCTTCGAGTTGGGCGATAAGGTTCATCGCATTTCCTTTTCTGGCGGGATTATGTCCCGACGTGATGCGGCAACAGAGCTCTTGGTCTTCGATCGGATCCCTACGAAGTAAGTCCGCCAGAGATGTCTTCGCGTTTTTAAGCCGACGTTTCGGCCAGTCTTGCAGAAGAACGCAAGCGTTACGGCCAAAGGGAATCGGGCCCGATGGGGGATTAGCCCCCGGACAGGTGGCGTATAGGGTTTGGCGCGGTATGGGTCAAGGGCGCGTAAGGGACAAACCTGCGCCTCCGGCGGGGATATTTGCGCCAGTATGAAAGCCCAGCTCAGCTTTTGCGACGCAGGTAGGCCTGCCATAGATCGGGGCGGCGGGTTTTGGTGATATCTTCGGCCTGTGCCTGGCGCCATTTGGCGATGGCGCCGTGGTTGCCCGAGGTGAGCACTTCGGGAATTGTCAGGCCCTTCCATTCGGCGGGGCGGGTATAGTGCGGGTGTTCCAAGAGGCCGTCAGAGAAGGATTCCTCGACCGTGCTTTCCTCATTGCCCAAGACTTTGGGAAGCAAACGCACGGTGGCGTCGATCAGCGCCATCGCGGCGATTTCGCCGCCTGTCATCACGAAATCGCCAAGCGAGATTTCTTCTATCTGGTGGTGATCAAGCAGGCGTTGATCGACACCCTCAAACCGCCCACACAGCAGGGTCAGCCCATCGCAGGCAGCAAAGCGGCGGGCCATCGCTTGGTTGAATGGTTTTCCGCGAGGCGACAGATATATTACCGGCCAGCGCAGCCTGTCGTTTGACGTGCCAAGGGCCGCATCGGTCAGCGCTGCGTCCAGCACATCGGCGCGCAGCACCATCCCAGCCCCGCCCCCCGAAGGCGTGTCGTCAACGTTCAGATGACGGCCCACACCATAGGGGCGCAGGTTAAGCACTTCGAGCGCCCAGAGACCAAGGTCGAGCGCCTTGCCTGTCAGCGATTGGCCAAGAATACCAGGGAAAGCATCCGGCATCAGCGTAATGATTTTCGCCCGCCACGCCGATGTGACATGCAGGGGTTCTGCCATCAGATCGCGCGGCTTAAGGCTCGGGCGGATTGAGAGTCGACCGTGGGACTTGCTGGGGGCGTTTTCATCACTCATGCGCGCTTTTAGCGCGCGGATCGGGCTTAGGCCAGCCCGTCTGATGGCTGGGCGGCGTTGGTGGCCTCGATCAGATCACGCAGGGGGGCCTCGGCCTCGGTATTGTCGAAATGATCGGCAAGATCGACCAAATGATCGACAGAGGGGCATTTCCCCCAGACCTCGGGATCAGCCTTTAGGGCGGCGGTAAGACGGCGGGCAAAACGCGCGATGGTGGTCGCGTCTTGCGGCAGCGCCACCAATGCAAGGTTGGGCCCATCTCCGGGGACGGTGCGGATAAGTGCGGCATCAGTGGCATGCAAGATCAACGCAAGCGTTTCTGCGCGCGTTGCCTCGCCGCTTGCATGGCGGTGCAGGAGGGCAGTGCGCAATGCCTCGGCATTAACATGTGGAGCCATCGCCAGCAGGTGGCCCGCAACTTCGGTCTCATCGGCGCTGTCGGGCAGACCGGCCAGCGGCACCAGCAGCGATTTCGCCATCGCCAGAGGATCTGCCGCATCGGCTTCGGGCAAGGGCGCCTTGTGCAGGGCCTCGTCAAGGTAATCGTTCAAATGCGGCGCTTTCCACGGGTCCCAAACCATCCGGGCGAAGGGGATCGCCAGAAAGGACACCGTCAGCGGCAAGGCAGGCCCGTAGCTCGGCAAAAAGTGCAGCGCACCTCCGATGCCGCGACCGATACCGAACAGCAGCAAGACCAGCAACAACTGCACCGCAAGATTGGTGCCGAGGGCCGCCCAAGGCTCGTAGCGATGCAGCCAGTCGTGGACAGTATGGGGCCATTGCTGCGGGCGCAGGATGAACAGCCATAGCATAAACAGCGCAAGGAAGAACGGTGTCGTCCCCCATCCCGCGCCACCCAAGCCCGCCAAAAGCGGACCGAAATACAGCAAAGCTGTGGCTACCATCAACAAACGCATGCGATTTTGCACGATTATTCTCCCGCTCGTTGGCGCAGAGTGCCGCGTCGGTAACTTTTAGTCCAGACCTTCCGGCATGTTAATGATGACGCGACCCGCAGCGAGGTCAACCGTGGGGACGACGGCGAGCGTGAACGGCAGCAACAGCGCCGTTTTCAGCGTGGGGCCGGTGATCTCCAGCAAGTCGCCCGCGCCGTGATTGTGGACCGCGTGGATGCGGCCAAGCTCGACGCCGCCGGTATCAAAGGCGCACAACCCAATCAGATCGGCATGGTAGAACTCGTCGTCAGGCAGTTTTGGCAGCTTTTTCTTGTCGACATACAGATTTACACCGCGAAGATCGTCGGCCTGCTCTTTGGTCGCCACACCGGTCAGCCTTGCGCCCAATCCGCCTGCGACGGGACGTGTCAGAGTGATTTTATAGCTGGTTTGGCCGTCTTCGGTAAAAACCGGGCCATATGAGGCGATGTCGGTTGGTTCCGAGCAAAAGCTTTTCAGCCGCACTTCACCCTGGATGCCGAAAGAGCCTGCGATGGCGCCGATGCAGATCAGATTGCTGGGCATGAGGCTCTCCGCGTTGAAAAGGCGGCCCCCTTTGAAAAGGGAGCCGCCAAAGCGATTATTCAGCAGCAGCTTCGGCCGGAGCAGCCGCACGAGCGGCCTTCTTGGCAGCCAGTTCGGTCATGCGCTTGCCCGGGACAGCCGATTTCGGGTTCGAGCGGGCTTTCTTCGGCATTGCGCCAGCCGCTTCCAGCATGCGTGCGATACGGTCGGTGGGCTGAGCGCCCTTCGACAGCCAGTACTGAACACGCTCCATGTTCATTTTCACGCGCTCTTCGCTGTCCTTGGCCAGCAGCGGGTTATAGGTGCCCAGCTTCTCCAGGAAGCGGCCATCGCGCGGATTGCGGCTGTCGGTGGCAACGATCGAGTAGTGTGGGCGCTTCTTGGAACCACCGCGGGCGAGGCGAATTTTCATGGACATGGTAAAGTCTCCTTAGGGTTTGGTGTGAACCGGACGGGTCCGGCTATTTCTGCAGTTGTTCGTGATGCCTGATGACTTCGGAAATGATGAAGGTCAGGAATTTCTTGGCAAATTCGGGGTCGAGGTCGGCTTCTTTCGACAGCCATTCCAGTCGCTCAATCTGACGCGCTTCGCGGTCAGGATCAGAGGGCGGAAGCGCGTGTTCGGCCTTCAGTCGCCCTACGGCTTGAGTGCGTTTGAAGCGTTCAGCAAGCGTGTAGACAAGGATCGCGTCCAGTCGGTCGATCGACTCGCGGTGATCCTTGAGCAGATCCGAGGCGCGGGAGATGGCGTCGTTGGTCATTTTTTCTTCATCAACCCCGAGAGAGAGGACGGCAAGCTCATGCCACCGCGCGGCATGCCCGGAAAGCCGCCGCCCATGCCAATGCCCTCTTTCATGCCCTTAGCGGCCGCTTCCATCGCCTCTGGCGACATGTTGGCCATGTCTGGCATGCCGCCTTTGCCCATCATCTGCTTGATGGCCTGCTTCATGGCCCCGCCCTTGCCCATCTTTTTCATCATATCGGCCATCTGGCGATGCTGTTTGATCAGCTTGTTCAGCTCGGATACATCCATGCCCGCGCCCGCCGCGATACGCTTTTTGCGCGACGCGGCCATCAGGTCTGGGTTGGCGCGTTCTTTTTTGGTCATCGAGTTGATCAGGGCGATCTGGTGCGACAGCATCTTGTCGTTGAACCCAGCCGCTTCGGCCTTTTTCGCCATCCCGCCCATGCCCGGCATCATGCCCATCAGGCCCTGCATGCCGCCCATCTTGATCATCTGTTCAAGTTGGCCCTTCATGTCGTTCATGTTGAACAAGCCCTTGGCAAAGCGCTTTGCCATACGCTCGGCCTGCTCGGCCTCAAAGGTTTCACGGGCCTTTTCAACGAGGGCGACGATATCGCCCATACCAAGGATACGGCCCGCGACGCGCTCGGCCTCAAAGGTTTCCAGCGCGTCCATCTTTTCGCCAAGACCGACAAAGCGGATCGGCTTGCCCGTCACGGCCCGCATCGAAAGCGCGGCACCACCGCGACCATCGCCATCCATGCGGGTCAGCACGACGCCCGAGATGCCAACCTTGGCGTTGAATTCAGAGGCCACGTTGACGGCATCCTGACCCGTCAGGCCATCGACCACCAGCAGCGTTTCGCGCGGCTGAGCGATGTCACGAACGGCTTGGATTTCGTCCATAAGCACTTCGTCGATATGCAAACGGCCGGCGGTGTCAAAGAAGACAACGTCATAGCCGCCCATCGACGCTTGGGTCTTGGCACGTTTGGCAATCTGAACGGCAGATTCACCCTTGACGATCGGCAGGCTGTCCACACCAATCTGTGTGCCGAGGATAGCAAGCTGTTCCATAGCCGCCGGACGGTTGGTATCCAGTGACGCCAACAACACGCGCTTGCCGTTCTTTTCTTTCAGGCGCTTGGCAAGCTTGGCGGTGGTGGTGGTTTTGCCCGAGCCTTGCAGGCCGACCATCAGGATGGCCGAAGGTGGGTTGTCAATTTTCAGCGCTTCGGGTTCGTCGTCGCCCGCCAAGACCCGCACCAACTCGTCATGCACAATCTTGACGACCTGCTGGCCGGGGGTGACCGATTTGGTAACGGCCTGACCAATGGCGCGGGTTTTAACGGCTTTGACGAAGTTGCGCGCAACATCAAGGGAAACGTCAGCTTCCAGCAGCGCCGTGCGGACTTCGCGCAGGGCGGTGTCAACGTCAGCCTCAGACAGCGCGCCGGCCTT
>JAHEBX010000174.1 GCA_024642045.1 Pseudorhodobacter sp.
GACCCCCGCCCTGATTATCCTGACCCTATTCGCCGTCGGTCCTTTGCTGATCGTGGTGGTCTATTCGTTTCTGGCCCCCGGAAAATATGGCAATGTCGAATGGGCGTTGTCGTTCGAAGGCTGGCGCGGCATCCTTTACACCAAGGATATCTTTGACGAGACCTATAAGCTGGCGGATGCCAACCTGACGATCTTTTGGCGCTCGCTCAAACTGTCGATGCTGACCACGATCACCACCTTTGCCGTGGGGTTTCCGACCGCGTGGTTTATCGCGACCCGACCACCCAAGGCGCGCCCGCTCTGGCTGTTTCTGATCACCATTCCGTTCTGGACCAATCTGTTGATCCGCACCTATGCGATGAACGAAGTGCTGCGATCCGAAGGCCTGATGAACACGGTGCTGATGAAGCTGGGCGCCATCAGCACGCCGATCCAGGTGATGTATACCGATACGGCCGTGTTTATCGGCATGACCTATGTCTATCTGCCGCTGATGGTGCTGCCGCTGTTTGCCGCCATCGACCGCTTTGACATGCGCTTGCTGGAGGCGGGCTATGACCTTTACGCCAGCCGCCTGCAGGTGCTGCGCCGCGTGATCCTGCCGATCGTAAAGCCGGGGATCATTGCAGGCTCGATCCTTGTATTCGTGCCCTCGCTCGGGGCCTATGTCACCCCCCGCGTGCTGGGTGGCGGCAAGCAGATGATGATCGGCAACTTTATCGACCTGCAGTTTGGTCAGGGGCGCAACTGGCCCTTGGGTGCATCGCTGTCGCTGACGCTTTTGGTGATCGTGACGGTGGCGCTGCTGGTCTATGTCAAATACGCCAATAAGGAGACGTCGCATGGCTAAATCCTCCTTTTCGGTGTCCGCCCTGCCCGGCTTTGCCACCACGGCGATCCTTGTGTTCGTGGCGCTGTATCTGCCGATTTTCACGCTGGTCGCCTATAGCTTTAACGCCAGCCAGTCTGTCGCCGTCTGGGGCGGATTTTCGCTGGATTGGTATGGCAAGGCCTGGGCCAATGACGCGGTCAAGGCCGCCACTGTGCGCAGCCTGATTATCGCTGTTTCGGCGGCGCTGATCTCGACGGCATTGGCCACCATGGCCGCCCTTGGCACCACAAGGCGCAAGGCGTTCAAGGGGCAAACCTTTATCTATGTGATGATCAACCAGCCCTTGATGGTGCCCGAGATCGTGACCGCAGTTTCCTTGCTGATCTTCTTTGGCATGATCAAGAAAGCCACAGGCTATCAAGGGCTTGGCTATGTCATCGCCGCGCATTCGGCCTTTTGCATCCCCTTTGCCTATCTGCCGATCCGCGCGCGGCTCGAGGGGATGGACATCTCTCTGGAGACCGCCGCCTCGGACCTTTACGCCTCTGCGTGGCAGACGTTCCGCTATGTCACGCTGCCGATCCTTGCGCCCGGTGTGGCTGCGGGCGCAATGCTGGCCTTTGTGATCAGCCTTGACGATGTGGTGATCACCGAATTCGTCAAATCCGGCGGCCAAGACACCCTGCCCACCTATATGCTGGGCCAGATGCGCCGCCAACTGACGCCGGAGGTCAACGCGATTTCTTCGATGCTGCTGTTGCTGACCGTAGCCCTGCTGACCGCTTTCTTCTTCCTCACCCGCAAAGACGATTAACCGGAGATTGCCTGAATGAAAAAGACGCTGCTTGGACTTTCGATCTTGCTCTGCTCGACCTCTTTGGCCACGGCCGAAGAGCTGCATCTGTTCAACTGGGGCGATTATACCTCGCCTGAACTGCTGAAGAAATTCGAGGCCGAGACGGGCATCCATGTGACCGAAACCGATTATGACAGCAATGATACCGCGCTGGCAAAGATTTCGGCAGGCGGCACGGGCTTTGACCTTGTGGTGCCCTCGGCGCATTTCGTGCAGATCTATGTCGAAAAGGGACTGGTGCAAAAGCTGGACCTGACCCGCCTGCCGCATCATTCCAACATCAAACCGGAATGGATGGATGTGGAATGGGACAAGGGGCGCGAATACTCGATTCCGTGGCAGTGGGGCTCGACCGGAATTTCGGTGGATACCTCGGTCTACAAGGGCGATCCGAACACTTCTGACATCTTCCTCAACCCGCCAGACGAGTTGAAGGGCAAGATCAACGTCGTCCCCGAAATGAACGAAATCGTCAATCTGGCGGTGATGTGGGCGGGCGGCAAACCCTGCACTGATGACGTCGAGGTGCTGAAAAAGGCCCGCGACGCGCTGATGAACGCCAAGCAATACTGGATCTCGATGGACTATGGCACCACCGAGAAAATGGCCAATGGCGAATGGGCGGCAAGCGTGAACTGGTCGGGTGAAACCTTCCGCGCGCGTCTGGCCAATCCCAACGTCGTCTATGGCTATCCCAAGGAAGGCTACCCCTTGTGGATGGACTCGGTCATGCTGCTGTCTGACGCGCAAAACGTCGATGCGGCCTATAAATTCCTTGATTTCATCATGCTGCCAGAGAATGCTGCACTTATCTCGGCCTTTGCGCGCTATCCCAACGGGATCACCGGTGCAGAGCAATTCATGCCCGCGGATATGCAAACCGCACCCGAAGTGAACATCCCCGAGGCCAGCCGCGCCGCGGGTCACTTCATGCCAGCCTGCTCGGGCAAGGCCTTGGACTATATGACCGCCATTTGGACGGACCTACAAAAATAAACCAAAACCAACAGGGAGACGATCATGAAAAAACTACTCTCCGCAGGGGCGATCCTGCTGGCTACGACCTCGCTGGCTTCGGCTGAAGGCACGTTGCAGCTGTTCAATTGGGGCAACTACACCGGCCCGAAACTGCTTGAAAAGTTCGAGAAAGAAACCGGCATCAAAGTCACGGTGACTGACTACGACAGCAACGACGCGGCCCTCGCCAAGATCGAGGCGGGCGGCTCGGGCTTTGACCTTGTGGTGCCAACGCACCAATACGTGCAGATCTACGCTGAAAAGGGTCTGATCCAGAAACTGGACCTGTCCAAGATCCCAAACCACAAGAACATCGCACCGGAATGGATGGATGTGCCTTGGGACAAGGGGCGTGAATATACCATTCCATGGCAGTGGGGCACCACGGGCGTGGCCGTCAACACCGCCGTCTACAGCGGCGACATCAACACGTCGGACATCTTTCTGCATGTTCCGGCAGAGCTGAAGGGCAAAATCAACGTCGTTCCCGAAATGAACGACATCGTCAACCTTGCCGTGATGGCCGAGGGTGGCGAGCCCTGCACCGAAGACACCGAAGTGCTGAAAAAGGTGCGCGATGTCTTGCTGGCCGCCAAGCCGGACTGGGTGTCGATGGACTATGGCGCCACCGAAAAGCTGTCGAATAACGATTGGGCCGCCAGCGTGAACTGGAACGGCTCAACGATGCGCGCGCGCCTTGCCAATCCGACGGTGAAATACGGCTATCCGAAAGAAGGTTATCCGGTCTGGATGGATTCGGTGGCCTTGCTTTCGGATGCAAAAAACGTCGAGGAAGCCTATAAGTTCCTGAACTTTATTGCGGCGCCTGAAAATGCGGCCCTCATTTCTGACTTTGCGCGCTATGCAAACGGGATTACCGGCTCGGAGCCCTTTATGCCCGAGGACATGAAAACGGCACCGGAAGTGGTCATTCCTGAAGAGTTCAAGGCGGCGGGTAAATTCATCCCGACCTGCTCGCCCAAGGCGCAGGAATATATGACGGCGATCTGGACCGAACTGCAAAAGTAAGGTGATCTGATAGCGTCACGGGGGCCAAAGCCCCCGTGACACGTCTGCTAGCGCTTACGCGCGAAAAAGGGGCTGATTGCCCCTTTTGGCTTTGCCCCAATTGGCAAAGACTATCCCCCTTGGAACGTATGGAAATTGGGTGGCCATGTCCCTAAACGAGCTTTCGGCGTCGGAATTGTCGCGGATGATCGCGGCGCGCAAGGTGGCGCCGTCAGAGGTGATGGCCGCGCATCTTTCTCGGATTGCGGCGGTCAATGGCGCTGTCAATGCGGTGGTGTCGCTGCGCGATACGGATGCGCTGATGGCCGAGGCGCGGGCCGCGGATGATGCGCCCGCACAGGGCTGGCTGCATGGGTTGCCGTTGGCCGTAAAGGATCTTTGCGCCACCAAGGGGCTGCGAACGACGTATGGCTCGCCTTTGTTTGCGGAATTTGTGCCTGCCAGGGATGATCTGCTGGCAGCGCGGATGCGCGCAGCGGGCGCAATTTTCATCGGCAAGACCAACACGCCCGAATGGGGGCACGGCAGCCACTCCTTCAACCCTGTGCATGGGGTGACTCGCAACCCCTATGATCTGGCGCGCACGGCGGGCGGATCTTCGGGCGGTGCTGCGGCGGGATTGGCCGCGCGAATGCTGCCTGTGGCGGATGGCTCGGATATGATGGGGTCGCTGCGCAATCCGGCCGCGTTTTGCAACGTCTATGGCTTTCGCCCAACCTGGGGTCTGGTGCCCGGCGATGCCGAGGGCGACACGCATCTGGCGACGCTCGCGACCGAGGGGCCGATGGGGCGCACGATCGAGGATATCGCGCGGCTGTTGACGGTGCAGGCGGGGGTGAACCCCGAGGTGCCCTTTGGCCGCGAAGGGCACGCGTTTGCCGACGCCCTGCACGTGGATATGCGCGGCAAGCGGATGGCATGGCTCGGCGACTGGGGTGGTGCTTATCAGGTCGAGCCGGGCATTCTGGATCTGTGCGAGGCGGGCCTGCGGGTGTTTACCGATCAGGGCGCCGAGGTCGAGGCGATTGCGCCGCCCTTCCCGGCGGAAAAGCTGTGGCGCGCCTGGACGACGCTGCGCGCGATGCTGAACGCGGGCAGTTTCAAGCCGATCTATGATGATCTTGCCAAACGCGCGCAGTTGAAACCCGAAACCCTGTGGGAGATTGAACAGGGGCGCAACCTGTCGGCGCAGGCGGTTTATGAGGCAAGCGTGATCCGCTCGCGCTATTACGCCCATATGGCGCGGCTGTTTCAGCGCTTTGACGCGGTGGTGCTGCCCACGGCACAGGTCTGGCCCTTTGCTGCCGAATGGCGCTGGCCGCAAACGATCAACGCTGTGACGATGGATACCTATCACCGCTGGATGGAGGTAGTGATCCCGATCAGCCTGATCGGATTGCCAGCCCTTTCACTGCCCGTCGGTTTTGGGGCCAATGGGCTGCCGATGGGACTGCAGATCGCAGGGCGCGTGGGTGCGGATGCAAATGTGCTGGCCATGGGGCAGGCCTATCATCTGGCAACCGACTGGCCCGCCAAACGCCCGCCGCAGATTAAAGCTTGACGTCCCAATCCGAGGCAAAGCGGTCGTCGTTGGGCAGAAAGCGCGCGAAATTCACCAGATGGAACAGCAGAGCATAAATATGCTTGCGCTTGTGCTTGTCCACTTCAAGTCCGTTTTGCGCCACCGCCCCCATCTGCGGCATATGCTTCTCGAAAAACACCCGATATTCCTCGGTAAATCGGCGTGAGAACCCGCCATAGCGGTGGTTGAACGGCTTTCTGCGGCCAATGAAATGCACAAAGCACACATCGAAAAAACCCATGAAATACATGGTCTGATGCGAATATTCATAGTTCCAGACAAGCGACAGCTCGGCCCAATTGTCGCGCAGCGTCACATTCAGCGCCGTCTGGTCATGCGCCATCAGCTTGAGCGCGTTTTGCGCGGCAAAGTCCAAGGCCTTTTCTGTGATCTGTTGCGCCATCCAGGCCTGAACGTCGATCAACAGCACGCCGGAATTGAAGTATTTGCCAAAGGGCAGATCAAACGGGCGGAAATCCTCGGGGACGCGGTCGGGCTTGCGCAGTTGCACCATGTCGCGCACCGCCCCCACCGCCCGCCCGCCCAGATTGAGCGACAACAGCCGGTTCAGATCGCCGCGCTGATAGAAAACATCCGCGTCCAGATACAGCATGCGGTCATAATCCTGCGCCAAAAGTGCGGGCGCCATGATCCGCAGATAGGCGGCAAAGCTGATCCGCTCGTCGGCGGGCAGACGCGCGCCCCAGGCCCTGGCGTCGATCTGAATACGGCGGATGTCGTGGCGCGTCATCAGCGGGTGTTCGGGCAAAGGCTCGGCGCTGATCAGACAGAGATCAAAGCTGCGCTGGGGGTATTTGGTGGCGATCTGGTCGGCCACAAACAGCGCAAAGGGATAGAACTTGGCATCGACGCAAAAGTAGACGGCCGTCCGGCTCAGCGCTTTGCGGCTTTGGTCTGTAATCGCGATCCCGTCCATGGGTCCTCCGAAATGCAATGCCCAAGGGCGCAGATAGTTTCACCTAGCAATGCCACGCGCGCCTGTGCAAGCGGCAAAGCGCTGCGGCCCGCTAGACAAGGCCGTCAAACCGCGCAGGCAGCGTGACCACCGGCGCGCCCGGCAAGGGGGCGGGCTTGTTCCAGGCCAAGAGCCTGCGCCGCCATGACATCCGCTTGCGTGCGGCCGCAAACAGGTCGTCGCCCGCGATATCCGCACTGTGTTCCACCAACCGGAACTGCGCTTCGCGGCGCTTGGCATGGGGCCCCCAGCCGATAGCGATCAGATTGGGGTCGTTCGCGCGCCCCATAGCGGTTTCGTAATCTACCAGACCAAAGTGCAGCAGAAACAGGTCGGGGTGGATATGGTAATTCCGCCGCTTGACGCGGTGCATCCCCGCCCCCCAGGTCACAGGACGCAG
>JAHEBX010000028.1 GCA_024642045.1 Pseudorhodobacter sp.
TCGACACTGGCCAGAGTGGTGACGCCGGCAAAGCGGCTGTTGCGATCATCAAGCACATGCGAGGCCATGCGCAGCGCACCGCCAGCCTCGATCCGCATCACGCTGAGCGAATCGGATCCCGCCGCCGCCATGATCAGAAAGGTTTCCGCACCCACATGCGCCACTTTCAACGCGGTTGGGGTGTTGATCCAAAGACCCTCATCGGCCCCCATATTCGCCACGGCTTGCAAATCGCCATTGGCGGAAACGGCCCAGGATGTCACCCCAGGTGTCACTGTGCTGGCGGAAAACAGATAGGATTGCGACCCCAACTGCGTCTGCGCCAGCGCGGCCACGCGATCGGCATAGGTGGCGGGGGTATCGGGAATCGTCGTGCAGTCGATCAGTGCCGCACCCGTGCTGAACTTGAGCCGGCCAATCCCCGAGCCGCCCAGAATACCGCCGTAAACAGCCGTCGTGCCGTTACTCAGGCTGACCGATTGCATGTCGAGCAGATCGCCGGCAAGCTGGCCGAGCACGCCCAGATTGGAAACCGCGCCAAAACGGCCGTCCTGGTTCACCTGCCGCACCAGCATCGCGCCCTGCGCCCCATCGGCCGAAAGCATAAAGGTGGTGCCATCGCATGACATGGTGCCCAGCGTGATCACGGCACCTGCGCTGTCGGCGCGCTGCATCTGGGTCGAGGCTTGCGCGGTCGGGCCACCTATGTCGAGCGACCACGCCTCGATCAGACCGCCATAGCGCGTCGCGGAATAAAGCATGTCTCCGGTCATCAACGAGCAGGTGGCAAAGCCTGCGATGCGCGGCAAATCCCAATCTGACGGCGCCACCCGATAGGCTACAAGAGATAACGATGTCACCAGCCAACCCCCACGCAGGCTTCAGTTCCTACGCACAAAGCTGCAGGCTCAGCCGCGCGCGGCGGCGGCGGAATTGGGGCGGCGCTGCGATGCTTGGCAAGATTTTGATGAAAACCGGTCGGTAAAAATACGCGGCTTGTTAAGGGATTGGCCCGCGAAAGCCTGCGCCGGGCCTTGTGTGTAAAACAGGCGCTAATTCGCAGGCTTTGCAGCGCACGGCTTTGGATCGCAACAAGGTGAAGTGGCGCGATCTTTGCACAGCCATCGTTGGACACGGCACTTTGGTCACGGCGGAGAAGATCGACTTTCTACCTGGTCTGAGCGTTTCAGGTCGCACGAAAAGCGACGATATTGGGGGCAGACCAATCGCAGCTGTTTCGCGTCTAAAGTGTGCCTTAAAATTCTCACTATACCGATAGGCTAACAGGCCTTAGGATAATATTTTAGTTCGAGTTCAGAAGGATACGGTCAGTGCACAAACCGGCAGTCACAGCGCCCCAAGGTTGGGACCCGAACGCTGAAGCCTCTGCCTTGCGGACTTTGAATACCTTTGCTGTGGATTTGATCGGAATTCCGAATTCGGACGATCTGTTTTGGTATGTCGCGCAGAATGTTGTTGGGCGGCTGAATTTTGTCGATTGCGTGATCTATCAGGCGAATACCGAAGGAACCGACCTGCAACAGGTGGCGGCCTGGGGGGAAAAGAATCCCTTTGGGCGCAGTATCCTGAACCCGCTGGTGATTCCGTTTGGTCAGGGGATCACCGGACAGGTCGCCAAGACACAAGAGGCGATTATCATCGAGGATCTGCTGACGGACCGGAACTATATTCCGGACACGCAGGTTGCCCGCTCGGAAATCTGTGTGCCTTTGATCAGTCACGGGCGGGTCGTCGGGGTGATCGACTGTGAACATCCCGCGCCGAATGCGTTTGGCGAGGCTGAACTGGAAATTCTGAGCACGATTGCGGCGATCACGGGGGCCAAGCTGGAGCTGCTGGCCGAGGCGGAACGCTCGACCCAGCGGTATCAGGAGCTTGTCACATCGCACGCACAGTTGACGCAGGAAATTGCCGCGCGCAAGGCGCTGGAGGCCAAGCTTTTCGAGGTTCGCAAGCTTGAGGCGCTGGGTCGGCTGACGGGCCGCTTTGCGCATGAGTTCAACAACATTCTGACCGTTATCCTGGGCAATCTTGAGTTTCTCGAATTTGGCACAAACGACCCCGAAAGCCTTGGGTTCCTGAATGACGCAAAACTCGCTGGCGGTCGCGGCTCGCGCTTGATGCGCGATATGCTTGCCTTTGCGCAGCGCACGCGTCTGGAGCCCGTGGTTTTGGACATCAACGCCTTGGTGACCGAGTTTTCCCTGACCCATAAGGGCGACCTTGCGCGGGATGTAGACCTCAGACTTGCGCAGGATCTGTGGTTGGTTTCGGCGGACCGAAAGGCGATGGAAACGGTACTTTTCAATCTGGTCGAGAATGCCAAGGATGCCACTGCGATGGGCGGCAAAGTGGTGATCCAGACCGAGAATATCTTTCACACCCTTGCCGAAAACAGCAATCTTAGTGCCGCGCTGCCTGCAGGTCGCTATGTGCGCTTGACCGTTTCCGATACGGGCACGGGCATCCCGGAACAGCGTCTGTCACAGGTTTTCGATCCCTTCTTTACGACCAAGCCGATCGGGACGGGCACGGGCCTGGGGCTGTCGATGGTGCAGGGTTTTACCCAGCAATCCGGGGGGGGCGTGACCTGCAAATCAGAGATCGGCCTTGGGTCAAGGTTTCAGGTCTGCCTGCCAGCATTGCCCGAGCGTGGAAACCATTCGTTAACCAAGTCTGGTTAGCCTGAATGTCCATGCGTCTGGGGGAGCCTGATGCCAACTTTACTTCGAAACACGGGGCCTGGACCCGATTGCCTTCCCGTGATTGACGTCGCTGGTCTGAGGCGTGGTGATCCGGCCGAGGTGAAACGGATTGCCGACGCACTTGGCCAAGCGGCCCGCGAGATCGGCTTCTTTCGCATCAAACGCCACGGAATTGATCTTAACCTGATCGAAGCGACCTATGCCAAAGCCGCGCAATTTTTCGCGCAACCAGAGGCCGTCAAACTGCGCGACTACATCGGCCGCAGCCCCAATCATCGCGGCTATGTGCCTTTCTCTGAAAAAGGTGATTACGCTGACGAGGTCCACCGCAGTTACGAGGCCTTTGATCTTGGGCTTGACCTGCCACGGGATGATCCTGATTTTCTGGCGGGAAATCGGATTCTGGGCCCGAATGTCTGGCCCGATGTCGAAGGTTTCAAAGCGACGGTGTCACGGTATTACGCCGAGATTTCAACCTTGGGTCGCCTCGTTTGTTCGGCGCTTGAGTTACATTTGGGTTTGCCGCGCGGTGCCATGACAGACCAGATGAGCAAACCCATCTCGCAATTGCGGCTGCTGCACTATGTGCGCGGCAACGAAACCACAGATCACACGTCGGTCAATATGGGCGCACACACCGATTATGAATGCCTGACGCTGCTGCACACCCGAAATGCGGGCCTTCAGGTCATGGCGCAAGATGACCATTGGATTGACGTTCCTGTCGATCCGGCCGTCTATGTTGTCAATATCGGCGATATGCTCGAGGCTTGGAGCAACGGTATCTTTCGGTCTACGCCACACAGGGTTTTGAACCTGAGCGCGGAAAGGTTTTCGATGCCCTATTTCGTCGCGGCAAATCATGGGACCGAAATTCGGCCCTTTGCGCAACTGATTGGCGCGGGCGAACAACCGCGATACGAACCGTTTGCGGCCGGCGCACATCTGGAGAGGATGCTTTTGCGGGACTTTCCCTATTTGCGCGCCCGTCACCGCCAAGAGGCACCCGCCGGCACTGTCCCCGCAGAAATCACTGTGAATAACCCTTTTGAGCGCCGTATAGAACGCAGTCTGGTTTAATTTTTGATGCCGTCACTTCACGCCATTCTTTCCGTCGCCCTGGCTGGGCTGGCCCTGAGTGCTACTCCGGGGCCGTCGATGTTGTATGTTCTGTCGCGCAGCGTGGGCCAAAGCAGGGCGGCAGGATTTGCTTCTGCTTTGGGGCTGTGTCTGGGGGGCATCTTGCTTGCGATCGCAACGGCTTTGGGGCTTGCAACGGTTTTTGCCACCTTTGATTGGCTTGTGATCGCGCTTCGTTATCTGGGATCGGCCTATCTGGTGTGGCTGGGGATTGGCATGATCAGGGGCGCGCGGTCGACAGCGGCCACAGATTTTACGGTGGCCCAGGTCAAGAGCAAGTCCTTGATGGCAATCCTGTGGCAAGGGGTGCTGGTCGAGCTGCTTAACCCCAAGACGGTGCTGTTCTTTGCGCTTTTCCTGCCACCCTTTGTCAACCTTGGCCAAGGCCCGGCACAAAGCAGCAGTGTGACGTTGCAGTTCCTGATCCTTGGCGCGCTTGTTCCTTTGACGGCGGTGCCCTCTGACCTGATTGTTGCGATGCTGGGCGGCACCATGACGAAGACGCTAAACACCAATAAGCGCGCAAGAGAGGTCATGGCGTGGGCAGGGGGATTGGTCCTTATCGGCATCGCACTGAGCCTGCATTTGGGGGCTGTCTGACACCTGAGCGTCGTTCCTTGGCAAGAACCTTCCGTTAAGGCTTTGGCCCGATGTCGAGACCGGGTTTGGTGAAAGATGAAACGGTGTGGCCTGCTGGAAGGGTGCTGGCCGCCGATGAAATCACCTGCATCCCTTGACCGAGCCTCGCTTTGCAATGGCGACAGTCCGAGGCGGCGCAGAGTGCCAGCTTTGGTGTGCCAGCCGAGTCCTGACATTTTTGGGTCCGGTCTTGGCTTATCCCAGACGGAGCTGGCGCCCATCTCGCAGGCAATGCCTGCAAAAACAGCAATTTTAGCAGGCAGAGTCGGAATTGGCGCGGGCCCTTCGTCTTGTCGGGCAAAGGCACTTGACGAAGCCTTTCACTGAGAACATCCTGTTTTCAAATCCGGCACGACGCCGAGTGGCAAGCAAGCCCGCCCCGAGCCCTTCGCTTTTGAAGGGTCTTCGGGCGGGCTTTTTTATTTGAGGGTTCCGTGAAACGTAGCGTCCCGATAGGAATTCTTTATTCGCGCAGTGGCAGTTATGCCCGTATCAGCGACGCCTGCAGAACGGGTGCGCTGAACGCGATTGCCGAGATCAACGCCGACCCTTCCCGCTCGATCAGCTTTGAGGCAATCGAGCGCGATCCGGCAGGCAATGTCGATAACTACGGCCCGCTTTGTGAAGAGATTTTACGCGATACCCCGGCGCGTCATATCATCGGATGCGTCACCTCATGGAGCCGCAAAGAGGTCATTCCGACGCTGGAAAAATCCGGCGGCACGCTTTGGTATACGGTGCCCTATGAAGGCTATGAGGCCTCGGACCACGTTGTCTATCTGCACGCCTGCCCAAACCAACATCTGTTGCCGCTGCTGGAGTGGACCTTTCCGGCCTATGGTCGGCGCGGCTATCTGACGGGCAGCAACTATATCTGGGGCTGGGAGATCAATCGCCTTGCGCGCGAGACGATTCACGCGGTCGGTGGCGAGGTGTTGGGCGAGCGTTATTTGCCGATCGGATCGCTTGATATAGGCCGTATGATCGAGGAAATCCGCGCAACAGAGCCTGATTTTATCCTCAACTCGCTGATTGGCACCTCGTCTTATGCGTTTCTGAAGGCCTATGCCGCCTTGGGCGCCGAAAACCCGCGTTTCAGCCCAGCGCGCTGCCCGGTTCTGTCGTGCAATCTGACCGAATGTGAGCTGGACGATATCGGCGCGGCGTCCGAGGGGTTGATCGCTGCGGGCCCTTATTTCCACGATGGTTCGCAAGCCTTTGTGAGCAGCCATGAGGCCGCTGCCAACGCCGCTGTCTCTACTTTGGCAAATTTGCTGGAGGCTGCCGAAGAGAACACCCGCCTGCCCATTGCCGCCTTGTTGCAAACGCCGGCGGGTCTTCAAAGCCGCATCGACGCCAAGACGCATCATACGCCGCAACCTGTTTTGATCGCGCAGGTTCGGCAAGGTGCGTTCAGGGTGGTGCATTCGGGCGGGCTTGTGGCGGGTGACCCCTATCTGTCGCAACCCGTGCCAAATACACTGCGTCGCTTGCGGGCGGTGTCGTGATGCGGGGGGTCAGGATCGTGGATCTGGGTGGCGCGCATGCCATCATCCTGCACCGCCCGCATGCGGCAGTTTCTGCGCTCAGCCGTCAACTGCTGGCGGTGGGATTGCGGGTCACGACGCAATGGCCTGTGCTTGAGGCCGATGCCCTTGCCGCGGACTTTGTGTTTTTTGATGCCGATATGGGTTTTGACGAGCAGTTCCCTTGGCAGAGGGGACAAGCGCCGATGCCCTTGATCGCGCTGATCGGCACCGAGGCGCCGGGGCGGATCGAGTGGGCGCTGTCCACGGGGGCTACGGCCCAGATCCTGAAGCCGGTGGGCGATAGCGGCGTTTACAGTGCGCTGTTGATCGCACGCAATGCTTTCGAGGCGCGCCGTGCCTTGTCGGCCGAGGTGAACGACCTGCGACAAAAGATCGGTGAGCGTCAGACGGTGGTGCGCGCGGTGGTGATGTTGATGGAACAGACCGGATCAGAGGCCGCTGCCTATAGCGCGCTGCGCAGTGAGGCGATGACGGCCCGCATCAGCATCGAAGAGGCGGCCGCCCGCGTGCTGATGCGCGGCTTGCAACCGCGGGATCGCAAGCCGACAGGGGGCGCGGCATGACAGATGCGGTCGCCACTCCGGGGGCAAGCAGCGCGTTTCGGCGCTTGTTGCAGCGCAAGCTGGCCCTGCTTGGGCTGGCGCTTGTCGTGATCATTGTGGGTGCAGCCATCCTCGCGCCGCTGATCGCCCCCTTTGATCCGTTCGAGCAGCATTTCGACGGCTTGTCGCTGGTGGGTGAGCCTTTGCCTCCGGGCGCGCCCTATCTGCTTGGCACCGATCTGCTGGGTCGCGATTTGTTCAGTCGGCTGCTGTATGGCGCGCGCACGTCGTTGATTATCGGGGTGATGGCCAATGGTATTGCGCTGATCATCGGCACGGTGATCGGGATAACGGCAGGTTATTTTCAGGGCTGGCTCGGCTCGATTCTGATGCGGTTTACCGATCTGATGATGGCCTTTCCGGCGCTGTTGCTGGCGATCTGCCTTGCCGCGATCTTTCAGCCGTCAATCTGGATCGTGGCCTTTGTCATTGCGCTGGTGAACTGGGTGCAGACTGCGCGGGTGATCTATACCGAAACCTCGGCGCTGGCGGCGCGCGATTTCATTGCCGCCGAGCGGACCTTGGGTGCCAGCACGCCGCGGATCTTGTTTCGCCATATCCTGCCGCATCTGGTGCCGCTGATCATCGTCTGGGGCACCTTGGGGATTTCGACCACCGTGCTGCTGGAGGCGACGCTGTCGTATCTGGGCGTCGGGGTGCAGCCGCCGACGCCCAGCTGGGGCAACATCATCTTTGAGAACCAGACCTATTTCCAGTCGGCACCCTGGCTGGTGTTCATCCCTGGCTTTGCCATTCTGGTTCTGGCGCTTGCCTTCAACCTTGTCGGTGACGCGTTGCGTGACGTTCTGGACCCAACCTTGCGAGGCTCGGACTGATGGCAGCCCTTATCTTTCGTCGTCTGATTCAATCGGCGCTGATCTTGCTGGGGGTGTCGTTCATCACCTTCTTTTTGCTCTATGTTTTGCCCGCTGATCCGGTGCGCCAGATTGCGGGCCGCTCGGCCACACCGCAAACGGTGGCGAATATCCGTGAGCAACTGGGTCTGGATCAACCCTTTGTCGTGCAATACGCGCGCTATCTGGCGGGGCTGTTTCATGGCGATATGGGGCGCAGCTATCTGCAAAAGACCGACGTCACGGCGCTGATCATGGCGCGGCTTCCGGCCTCGCTGTTGCTGATGGCGGCCGGAATCGCGGCCGAGCTGGTGATCGGATTGACCATGGGCGTGATCGCCGCGATCTGGCGTGGGCGTGTGGTCGATAACAGCTTGATGATGACGTCTTTCGTCACGGTCTCTGCACCGCAATTCGTCGTCGCCTTGCTGTTGCTTTACGTCTTTGCGGTC
The DNA here is from genome assembly GCA_024642045.1 of Pseudorhodobacter sp. Classification (GTDB taxonomy): domain Bacteria; phylum Pseudomonadota; class Alphaproteobacteria; order Rhodobacterales; family Rhodobacteraceae; genus Cypionkella. The sequence continues at coordinate 7,964 of JAHEBX010000028.1, forward strand.
AAGCTGGGCTGGTTTCCGATCGGCGGCTATGGCACGCCCGCGCACCTCGTGCTGCCCGCGCTGACCTTGGGGATTCTGGGGTCGGGCTGGTATGCGCGGATCATGCGGTCCAGCATGATCGAGGTGCTGCGCGCCGATTTCATCCGCACCGCCCGCGCCAAGGGTCTTGCCCGCCGTCGGGTCATTCTGCGCCACGCCCTGCCCAATGCCATCCTGCCCGTCATCGCGATGATCGGCATCGACATCGGCATCTTTATGGGCGGCATCGTGGTGGTCGAGGGCGTGTTTGGCTGGCCCGGAATCGGTCAGCTGGCCTGGCAGGCGATCCAACGCATCGACATCCCGATCATCATGGGGGTCACGCTTGTCTCGGCCTGCGCCATTGTGCTGGGCAATCTGCTGGCCGACCTTGTGGTTCCGCTGATCGACCCCCGTATCCGAATTCGATGACACCAAAACACCAACAGGAGAGAAAGCTATGAAAAAACTGCTCGTATCGACCGCGCTTATCGCAGCCCTCGCACTGCCTGCTTTTGCGCAAGAGACTTTGGACCCGAACGCCAAACCCGGCGGCGGCATTGTTGTCACCTACAAGGACGATGTGGCCACCCTCGACCCCGCTATTGGTTATGACTGGCAGAACTGGTCGATGATCAAATCGCTGTTTGACGGGTTGATGGATTATATCCCTGGCACCACCGAACTGCGGCCCGGTCTGGCGGAAAGCTATGATGTCTCGGCCGACGGGATGACCTTTACCTTTCATCTGCGCAAGGGCGTGAAATTCCACAATGGCCGCGAGATGACGGCGGATGACGTGAAGTATTCGCTTGATCGCGTGACGCTGCCTGCGACCCAATCGCCCGGTGCTGGGTTTTTCGGCGCGATTGCAGGCTATGACGCGATGGCGGATGGCTCGGCCACCTCGCTTGCCGGGGTGACGGTGATTGATCCTGCGACGGTCGAGATCAAACTTTCACGGCCTGATGCGACCTTCCTGCATGTCATGGCGCTCAACTTTGCTTCCGTCGTGCCGAAAGAGGCGGTCGAAGCCGCCAATGGCGATTTCGGCAAGATGCCGGTTGGCACGGGCGCGTTCAAACTGCAGGAATGGACCATCGGCCAGAAGCTGGTCTTTGCCAAGAACCCCGACTATTGGCGCGCGGGTCTGCCCTATCTGGATACCGTGACCTTTGAGGTGGGTCAGGAGCCGATCGTTGCCTTGCTGCGCCTGCAAAACGGTGAAGTTGACGTTCCCGGCGACGGTATTCCACCTGCCAAATTCCAGGAAGTGATGGGCGACCCCGCACAGGCGGCGAATGTGGTCGAGGGCGGTCAGTTGCAGACTGGCTACATCACCTTGAACGTGAAAATCCCGCCGCTGGATAACGTCGAGGTGCGCAAGGCGATCAACATGGCGATCAACAAGGACCGGATCGTGCAGATCATCAACGGTCGCGCCGTGCCCGCCAATCAGCCGCTGCCGCCGTCGATGCCGGGCTATACCAAAGACTACAAGGGCTATGAGTATAACCCCGAAGCGGCCAAGAAGATGCTGGCGGATGCGGGTCTGCCTGATGGCTTTGAAACCGAGCTTTATGTGATGAACACCGACCCGAACCCGCGGATTGCGCAGGCGATCCAGCAGGATCTGGCGGCTATTGGCGTCAAGGCGTCGATCCAGTCCATCGCTCAGGCCAATGTGATCGAGGCGGGCGGCGCCGGCACCGCGCCGATGATCTGGTCGGGCGGCATGGCATGGATCGCGGATTTCCCCGATCCGTCGAACTTTTACGGCCCGATTCTGGGATGCTCGGGTGCTGCCGACGGCGGTTGGAACTGGTCCAAGTTCTGCGATCCGGCGATTGATGCCGAAGCTGCGGCGGCCGATAGCATGATCGACCCTGCTGCGCCAGAACGGCTCAAGATGTGGTCGGATGTCTACATGAAGGTGATGGAGCAGGCGCCTTGGGTGCCGGTGTTCAACGAACAGCGCTTTACCCTCAAGTCGGCGCGGATGGGCGGGGCTGACAACCTCTACGTCGATCCGGTGTCGATCCCGGTGAACTACGACTACGTCTACGTCAAGGAGTGAGCCGCATGTGCAAGGCTTGTGATTATACGATCCACGGCGCACAGCATCATTTCGGCTGGGACAATTCATTTGCCCCGGTCGAAAGGGTAGAGCCGGGCCAGACGATCAAATTTCACTGCCACGACAGTTCGGCGGGCCAGCTTGGCCCGTCGTCCACCGTGGCCGATGTGGCGACACTCGATTTCGGCAAGATCAATCCGGTGTCGGGCCCGATCTGGGTCGAAGGCGCCGAGCCGGGGGACGCGCTGAAAGTCACCCTCGACAGTTTTGCGCCGCAAGCCCAAGGCGGCAAGGGCTGGGGCTGGACGGCGAATATTCCGGGCTTTGGCCTGCTTGCCGATCAATTCACCAACCCTGCGCTGCATGTCTGGTCTTATGATCCCGACACGATGGCGCCTGCGATGTTTGGCAAAGAGGCGCGCGTGCCTTTGAAGCCGTTTGCGGGCACGATCGGCAACGCTTTGGCCGAAAAAGGCCTGCATTCCATCGTGCCGCCTCGGCGCGTGGGTGGGAATCTCGACATCCGCGATCTGTCAGCAGGCACCACGCTTTACCTGCCGGTCGAGGTGGCGGGGGCCTTGTTCAGCGTGGGTGACACCCACGCAGCCCAAGGCGATGGCGAGGTTTGCGGTACGGCGATTGAAAGCCCGATGGATGTGATCCTGACGTTGGATCTGGTCAAGGGTGCGAATCTGAAAACCCCGCGCTTTACCACGCCGGGGCCGGTGACCCGGCATCTGGACGCCAAAGGCTATGAGGTTAGCACGGGCATCGGGCCGGACCTGATGACCGCCAGCCGTGATGCCGTGGCCAATATGGTCGATTTCCTTTGTGCCACGCGCGGTATGGCTGCGGTTGACGCCTATATGCTGGTCAGCACCTGTGGCGATCTGCGCATCTCGGAAATCGTCGATATGCCAAACTGGGTGGTCAGCTTTTACTTTCCACGGTGCGTTTTCGAATGACCACAGAGGCCGCCCTTCGATCCGAGGCCCGTTTGGCCTCGGAGCAACCCGTGGTGCTGTCGCTGCGGGATCTGACCGTCTCGGTTCGCACCCAAAGCGGGCTGGTGCCGCTGATCAACCAGATCAGCTTTGATCTGCGGCGCGGCGAAACGCTGGCCATCGCGGGCGAGAGTGGATCGGGCAAGTCGATCACTTCGCTGGCGATCATGGGTCTGCTGCCGCCGCCTGCCGTCCGGATCACCTCTGGCGCCATTGCCTTGGGGGATCAGGTGCTGTCAGCGCTACCCGAGGCCGAGATGCGTCTGGTGCGCGGCAATCGGGTGGCGATGATTTTTCAGGAACCGATGACCTCGCTCAACCCGATGATGAGCGTCGGCGCGCAGCTGATCGAGGCGATCAGGGCGCATTCGAGCCTTTCGCGCCAAGAGGCCCAAGTCGAGGCGATTGCGGCCCTGACGGCGGTTCGGCTGTCTGATCCTGCGCGGCGGATGCGCCAGTATCCGCACGAGCTTTCGGGTGGCATGCGCCAGCGGGTGATGATCGCGATGGCTCTGGCCCTCAAACCCGAGGTTCTGATTGCTGACGAGCCGACCACGGCGCTGGATGTCACCGTACAGCGCGAGGTGCTGGAGCTGTTGCGCGATTTGCAGGCCGAGCAGGGCACCGCGATTTTGCTGATCACCCACGATATGGGTGTGGTCGCGGAAATGGCTGACCGTGTGTTGATCATGCGCAGCGGGCGCGTGGTTGAAACTGGCGAGGTTCGCCAGATCTTTGCGACGCCAGCGCAAAGCTATACCCGCGAATTGCTGGCCGCCGTGCCGCGCATGGGGCAGGGCGGGGTTGCGCAGCCGCGCCCCGACACCGCCATTGTCGCCGATCTGCGCGAGGTCAAGGTCGGCTTTGACATTCGCGGCGGCGTGCTGAACCGCGTTACCCATCGGGTGCATGCGGTCGAGGGCGTCAGTTTTGACATCCGCGCCGGCGAGACCTTTTCTCTGGTGGGTGAGTCGGGCTGCGGCAAATCGACCATCGCGCGGGCCATCGTCGGCCTTGTGCCGCATCAGGGTCAGATCAGCATTGCAGGCCAGTTGGTCGGCACCATGACCGCTGCGATGCGCCGCCAACTGAGCACAGCCGCGCAGATCGTGTTTCAAGACCCGATGTCCTCGCTGGACCCACGCATGACGGTGGGCGATCAGATCGCCGAGCCCTTGTTGATCCACGGCGATCAGGACGCCGCCAGCCGCCGCGCCCGTGCCGCGGAGTTGATGCAAAAGGTTGGACTGACAGCGGCGCAGCTGGACAATTACCCGCATGAATTCTCGGGCGGGCAGCGGCAGCGCATTTGCATCGCGCGGGCCTTGGCGCTGACGCCCAAACTGCTGGTTGCCGATGAAAGCGTGGCCGCGCTTGACGTTTCCGTGCAGGCAAGGGTGCTGGCGCTGTTGCAGGACCTGAAGCAAGAGTTCGGCATTGCCATGCTGTTCATCAGTCACGATATGGCGGTCGTCGAGAATATCTCGGACAGGGTTGGTGTGATGCACCGAGGCCAGATCGTGGAAATGGGCAGCCGAGCGCAGATTTTTGCCAATCCGCAGCATCCCTATACGCGGCGCCTGATGGATGCCGTGCCGGTGCCCGATCCGACCCATTTGCGCAGCACTTCGCTGCGCCCCACGGATGAGATAATCAGCCCAGTCCATCGCAAAGGCACGATACTCGCCCGCAACACACTGATTGAAGTGACACCCGGTCATCTGGTGGCGGTCGAGGCTTAGACGCCGGGGCGCTGCGCCGAGAACCGGACGCCACAATCACGGACACCGGCTCAGTATCCGTCGCGGAGTCTGGAGATGCCTTACAGCGGCACTCTTTGTATATTGACGTTTTTGCAGCCGAGGCGTAGACGCCGTTTTGGGACACCCTTCCCCAACGAAGGGCATTTATCTGTGAGGATACCATGGCTGACCTATCTGCCCCGGCGGCGCGTCCGGCGAACCCGCGTTTTTCTTCTGGCCCTTGTGCCAAAATCCCCGGTTACACCCTTGATATGCTTCGCGATGCGCCCTTGGGCCGCTCGCACCGTGCCGCTGTCGGCAAGGCCAAGCTGCGCGAGGCGATTGACCTCACCCGTGACATTCTAGGCATTCCTGCGGACTATCGCATCGGCATCGTTCCCGGTTCGGATACCGGCGCGGTCGAGATGGCGATGTGGTCTCTACTGGGCGCGCGCCCGGTCGAGATGCTGGCCTGGGAAAGCTTTGGCGAAGGCTGGGTCACCGATGTGGTGAAACAGCTGAAACTGGATGCCAAGGTCAAAAAGGCCCCCTATGGCCAGATCGTTGACTTTGCGACGGTCGATTTTGATGCAGACGTGGTGTTCACATGGAACGGCACGACCTCGGGCTGCCGTCTGCCGAATGCCGATGCCATTCCAGCGGACCGCGCGGGCCTGACCATCTGCGACGCCACTTCGGCGGCCTTTGCGATGGATCTGGATTGGCCCAAACTGGATGTGACGACCTTTTCCTGGCAGAAAGTGCTGGGCGGTGAGGGCGCGCATGGCATGATCATCCTGTCGCCCCGCGCCGTCGAGCGGCTGGAAACCTATACACCCGCATGGCCGTTGCCCAAGATCTTCCGTATGACCTCGAAGGGTAAAATCTCTGAGGGCATCTTTATCGGTGAGACGATCAACACGCCCTCGATGCTTGCGGTAGAAGATTACCTCGTGTCGTTGAAATGGGCGAAATCTGTCGGCGGGCTGAAGGGCCTGGTTGACCGCGCCCGCGCCAACGCGCAGGTGGTCTGGGATTTCTGCGCGCAGAACCTCTGGCTGCAAAATCTGGCGGAAACTCCCGCGATCGCTTCGACCACTTCGGTTTGCCTCAAATTCAACGATGCCCGGATCAAGGACGGCGAGGCTTTTGCCAAGGCCGTCGCCAAGCGGTTGGAAAAAGCAGGGGTCGCCTATGACATCGGCGCCTATCGCGACGCCCCCGCAGGCCTGCGGATCTGGTGCGGCTCGACGGTGGAAACCGCCGATGTCGCAGCCCTGATGCCGTGGCTCGCGCACGCGTTCCACGCTGAAATCGCCGCTCAATAATTCAAGTGGGGCCACCCCCCCCTCACCCCATCCTTCACAATCAGGAGTCTTCCATGGCCCCCCGCGTTCTCGTTTCCGACGAACTTTCTGAAACCGCCGTTCAAATCTTCCGCGACCGTGGTGTCGAGGTTGATTACATGCCGAAACTCGGCAAAGACAAAGACGCGCTTTTGGCGATAATCGATCAATATGATGGCCTTGCGATCCGTTCGGCGACCAAAGCGACCGAGAAGCTGCTCGCCGCCGCCACCAAGCTGAAAGTGATTGGCCGCGCGGGTATCGGTGTTGATAACGTCGACATTCCAGCCGCGTCCAAAAAGGGTGTGATTGTGATGAACACCCCCTTCGGCAACTCGATCACCACCGCCGAGCATGCCGTCGCCATGATGTTCGCGGCGGCCCGTCAGCTGCCTGAGGCCAATGCTTCCACCCATGCGGGCAAGTGGGAAAAGTCGAAATTCATGGGGGTTGAGTTGTTCAACAAAACCCTCGGCGTCATTGGCGCGGGCAACATCGGCGGCATCGTCTGCGACCGCGCGATTGGTCTGCATATGAAGGTCGTGGCCTATGATCCCTTTCTGTCCGAGGAACGCGCCAAGACCCTCGGTGTGCAAAAGGTTGAACTCGAAGAGTTGCTCGCCCGCGCCGATTTCATCACCCTGCACGTGCCGCTGACGGACAAAACGCGCAATATCCTTTCGGCCGAAAACCTCGCCAAGACCAAACGTGGCGTGCGCATCATCAACTGTGCCCGTGGTGGTCTGATCGACGAACAGGCCTTGGCGGAAGCGCTGAAATCCGGCCATGTTGCCGCCGCGGCGCTTGACGTGTTCGAGGTCGAACCCGCGACGGAAAACCCGCTCTTTAACTTGCCAAACGTGGTCTGCACGCCTCACCTCGGCGCTGCGACGACCGAGGCGCAGGAAAACGTCGCCCTGCAAGTCGCAGAGCAAATGTCTGACTACCTGCTGACAGGGGCAGTTCAAAACGCGCTGAACATGCCCAATGTGACGGCCGAAGAAGCCGCCGTGATGGGCCCCTGGATTAAGCTCGCCAGCCATCTGGGTGCCTTTATCGGCCAGATGACCGAAGAGCCGATCAAGGCGATCAACATCCTCTACGACGGCACCGTTGCCGGCATGAACCTTGCCGCATTGAATTCCGCCGTGATCGCAGGCGTGTTGAAAACCCAAAACCCGGATGTCAACCTCGTCTCCGCTCCGATTGTGGCGAAAGACAAAGGCATCCAGATCTCGACGACGCGTCAGGATAAAACCGGCACATTTGATGCCTACATCAAGGTCACCATGGTCACCGACCAGCGCGAACGCTCGGTGGCGGGAACCTGCTTCTCGGATGGCAAGCCGCGTTTCATCCAGATCAAAGGCATCAACATCGACGCCGAAATCGGCGCGCATATGCTCTACACCACCAACGAAGACGTGCCCGGCATCATCGGCCTGCTGGGCATGACCATGTCGAAAAACAACGTCAACATCGCCAACTTCACCCTTGGCCGTGAAGGCGTCGGCAAACAGGCCATCGCAATCCTTTACCTCGATCAGGCCATCGACCCCAAGGTTCTGGAAACGCTCGAATCCACGGGGATGTTCCAAAATGTAAAGGCCTTGCAGTTCGACGTGGCCTAAACCTCCCTTGCGCTTTCATACTGGCGCAAATATCCCACAGGGGGTCCGGGGGGTGTGAAACCCCCCGGCCTTTGTCTTGAAGAGGCCCGCATGAGAACCTACGCCATCGGTGATATCCACGGCCATCTCGATCTGCTGCGCGAAGTGCATGGCTGGATCAAGCGCGACATCGCCCAGCACGGCCCCGCGCCTGTGGTTCACATCGGCGATCTGGTCGATCGAGGCCCTGATAGCCGCGGGGTGATCGAGTTTCTGATGCAGGGGATTACTGCGGGTGAAGACTGGATCGTGCTCAAGGGCAATCATGACCGCATGTTCGGCTATTATCTGCAAACGCCTTCGCTGCATGATCCGCGTCTGCGCCCCGATCTGACTTGGCTTAACTCGCGACTCGGCGGTGGGCCGACCCTTGCCTCTTATGGTGTCAAATCCCCGACCGACCGCGCGATTGACCCTGTTCATGCCGATGCGATCGCCGCCGTGCCCGCCGAGCATCGTCTGTTTCTCGAAACCCTGCCAACCTCCTACAGCCGTGGCGAGGCGTTTTTCTGCCACGCGGGCATTCGCCCGGGCGTGCCGCTGACGGATCAGGTCGAAGATGACCTAGTCTGGATCCGCAAGGATTTTCTGGAAGACCCCCGCGACCATGGCAAGCTGATCGTCCACGGCCATACCGCCATCAAGTCACCCACCCTTTACAGCAACCGGCTGAACATCGATTCCAGCGCCGCTTATGGCGGCCCTTTGTCTGCGGTGGTGCTCGAGGGACGGCGGGTCTTTCATTTGATCGACGGGAAGCGGCGCGAACTGTTTCCAATTTAAAGACAGTTTTTGCCTCAAATTTGCCTCAAACGCCGACCACTTTAGCCGTGAAGGCAGCCGCGCTGCGCGTAGGGGTGGGACTTTGCAATGACGACTTCGGTTATGGCATGTATGCGCAACGAAGCGCTTTTCGTGACGGAGTGGGTGGCCTATCACAAGGTTATCGGGTTCGATAACATCTTTGTTTGCACCAATAATTGCACGGACGGCACGGATAAGATCCTCGACCGCCTGCAAGAGCTTGGTCTGGTCATTCACCTGCGCAATGACGAGATGGACGGCCTTGCCCCGCAGGCGGCCGGGGTCAAGAAGGTGCTGGCGCATCCGGTGGCACAGGCCTCGGACTGGCTGTTGCATATCGATGCGGACGAGTTCCTGAATATCCAATTTGGAAACGGTCAGATCAGCGAGCTGGTCGCCCGCGCTGCCCCCTTTGATGCGATGGGCCTCAGCTGGCGGCTGTTTGGCGATTGCGGCATGACCGACTGGCAGGGTGGGCTTTTGCTGGAACAGCAAGTCATGGCCGAAGCGTTCCAGACCCCGTTTGGCGCGATGCAAAAAACCATGTTCCGTCCGCAGCGGTTCCGCGCAGGCATCGACCATATGCCGAAAGAGCCGGTATCGGCCGACGTGACGCTTTGCAATGCGCGCGGCATGCAGGTTCCGGCTTCGGCACTGTCTGAGGCAGGCCAATCGAACCTGCGCTATTCGCACGGCCAAGAGATCACCCGCAAGCGGCTGTTCGGATGGGAAGGGGCCTATATCAACCACTATGCCGTGCGCACCAATGATTTGTTCATGCTGAAAAACGTGCGGGGTGACGGCATCGGCTCGCGGTTCAACAAGCGGTATTTCCTCAATTCTCGCTGGTACAGAGCCGCAAATCGCAATGAGGTCGAGGATCGCTCGATCCAGCGTCACCTGCCGCATTTGCAGGCGCTGCTTACGGTTCTGGCCCGTGACAAGGCGCTGGCTGCACTTCAGCGTCTGGCGCTCAAGCGGTTTCAAGCGCTCAAGGCGACACATCTGACGACCGAAAACATCGAAGCCTGGACGAACGGCGGCAAGCAAGAGGCCCTGCGCGCCTGAGCCTTGCCTAGCGCGCGTAGGGGTCTGCAAGTGCTGCGATCAGTTTGCCCGTGCAGGCGCCAAACCCGATGCGAAACCCGTCGCCCTGTGCCGCGCCGCGCAAGGTGACCGTGTCGCCATCCTCGAGAAAACGGCGCGCGCCCCCTGCGATTGCCACGGGTTCCTTACCGCCCCATGACAGTTCCAGCAGACAGCCGCGCGCATCCTGGGCCGGCCCCGAAATCGTGCCGGACCCCAGCAGATCGCCGACGCTCATCGGACAGCCGCCGGTGGTGTGATGCGCCAACTGCTGGGCAGAGGCATAGGACATTTCGGCGTAATTGGTGCGGCTGACCACCGTCTCGGCGCCGCCTTCGGGTGTGATCGCGACTTGCAAAGCGATGTCATACAGCATCGGCCCCGGTGCGCACAGATGCGGCAACAGGGCCATTTCGGGCGCCGTTGTGACGGTGCGAAACGGCTCTAACGCGGCCTGCATCACGATCCAGGGGCTGATCGTGGTGGCTGTCGCCTTGGCCTGAAACGGGCCGAGGGGTTGATACTCCCAAGCCTGAATATCGCGCGCGGACCAGTCGTTCAGCACGACATAGCCAAAGATCATCGCATCGGCTTCGGCCACTGTTACTGGCCTGTCGGACGCGACGCCGATGACAGCGGCCAGCTCCAGCTCGAAATCAAACCGGCGCGAGGGGGCAAAGATCGGCGCGTCAAACTCCGCTCCCTTGATCTGGCCCCAGGGCCTGCGTACCTCACTGCCCGACACCACGACCGAAGACGCCCGCCCGTTATAGGCGATTGGCATATGCAGCCAGTTCGGGGGCAGGGCGGCTTTGGTGCCGTGCAGGATCGCGCTGACATTGGTGGCGTGGTGGCGGTTGGAATAAAAATCGGTGTATTCGGCAACCATCAAGGGCAGGTGCAGGCGCGCACTGTCCATCGCAACCAGATGATCTTCGACGATCCAACGCTTGCTGGCCCCTGCCGCCAGCATCGCCGTGACCTGCGCGCGCAAATCGGCCCAGACCGCAGGGCCTGCCTCCATCACCTCGTTCCAGAACGGCACGTCGAACAGCGCCGCCGCGCCCAGTTGCAGGATGCCTTCGGCCTCGAGCGCGGTCAGATCCAGAATATAGTCGCCAATCGCCATCCCGCAGCGCGGATCTTCGCCGTTGATCGAGAACACGCCACAGGGCAGGTTGTTCAGCGGAAAATCGGTGGTGGCGGAGTTCGCGCTCTCGACCCAGCTTTGCATCAGTTTCATCGGCTTCTCCAAGACGGGGCGAGCTTAGCTGTTCATCGCGCGCAGGCGGGTCAGTGAGGTCAATGTGATGGCGCCGGTGGCCAAGGCTGCAAGCCAGAAGAACCCCCGCTCGCCCAAAGCCGCCAGAAAAGGCGAGAGGAGCAGCGGAAATGCAATGCCGCCGATCAGCCCCGCCGTGATGATGGCCGGGGCGACCCAAGGATGCACCCCCATCTTGCGGCTGGCGGTGACATATTCGGCCGGAAAGAACATGCCGGCGAAAAAGCCCAATACAACAAAGCTCGGACCAGCCGCACCTGCCGCCGCCGACAGGCAGGCAAGGCACGCCCCCGCCATTGACAGGGTGAACAGGGTGAACGAGGGCAGCAGATGCGCCACTAAGGTCAGCATCACCCGTGCCGCGAGAAAGGCCAGAAAGAACGCCGACAGCAGCTGCGCGGCGGCGGTCTCGGTTTCACCGGCCTTGATCAGTGCGGCCGGGCCAAGCCCGATCAGCGTCGCCTCGACACCAATGGCGACCAGCGCAAAGCCCAGGATCGGCCAATGTGGCCGAAACAGAGCCGCATCTGCATCGGTGTTGACCCTCTCGGCACCCCCTGCCTTGCCTGCCAGCACCGCCAAAACCGCCGCGAGCGCCGCACAGACCGCAAAGGTCATCACCGGATCGTTGCCGAGTGCGACAAAGACCAAGGGCGCGCCAATGGCACCGATGCCAAAGGTCGCGTTCAGCAGGCTGACCATCGCTGGCCCTTTCGGTCCAAAGCTGCGCAGCATCCGCGGGTTGAAGACCACCGTCGCCGCGCCATAGCCTGCGCCAAACACCAACCCGCCCGCCAGAGTTGTCAGCCAGCCCGCGCCCGAGGCCAGCAGGACCGCCCCCAGCCCCATGCCCATCACGACCATGCGCGGGGTCACCAAACGTCCCCAGACGAACATCGACCCCACGCCGAAAGCGCAGCCGATCCAATGGGCCGAAACCAGCAGCCCCGCCGTCCCCAGTGTCAGGCCATATTGGCGGGCAAATATCGGCAGCGCTGGCCCATAAAGCGATTGCCCCGCGCCCATCAGGATAAAAGTCAGCACACCCACCGCCAGCAGCGCAGCATTGGTTTTGATCAGGTCACGCACGTTTGGCTCCGCTCTGGGTGCGCAAGCTGTCTCCTGCCCGCGCGGAAGTGTCAACGGCTTGCGCACCGTGGCCTGTGCGGGCAAGTTGGACACGAACACCGGCGCACGGTGACGTGTGATCCGGTGGGCGCCCGACCCAGAGTGCTGGTAAGACGACTCATCGGCGCGCTGCGCGCCATTTTGGAGGAAGAATGATCACGCTTTATGACTATTGGCGTTCCTCTGCGGCATACCGTGTCCGCATCGCGCTGCACCATCTGGGTCTGAGCTATACCGCTGTCGCAATTGATCTGACCAAAGACGAGCAGCGCTCTGCTGCTAACCTTGAGCGCAATCCCCAAGGCTTGGTGCCCAGCCTGGACATTGATGGGTTGCGACTGACGCAGTCCTTGGCGATCATCGAATACCTTGATGAAACCCGCGGCGGATTGCTTCCGCAAGGGGCCGCCGCACGCGCGCATGTCCGCGCCTTGTCCTATGCCATTGCGATGGAGATGGCCCCGATCTGCAACCTGTCAACCCGCAATCACGTGGCCAGCCTGACCGAAGGGCGTTTTACCGCCGAGGATTGGCAGCGCCACTATTTCACCAAAGGGCTTGCCGCTTTCGAGGTGATGTTGACCCAAGCGGGAAGCTGTTGTTTTGGCGATCAGGTCACGATGGCCGATGCCTGCCTTGTGCCGCAGATCTATAACGCCGAACGTGTCGGGATTGACGTGACGTCTTGGCCCACACTCGCGCGCGTTGTGGCAGGTTTGCGCGAACGTCCTGCAATTGCGAAAGCCCATCCAGATCAATCGAGGCCCCAATGACCGACATCTTCATCCTCTCCGCCGCGCGAACCGCTATTGGCACCTTTGGCGGCTCTCTGGCCGGCACGCCGCCGATCGACACCGCGGCCCATGTCAGCCGCGCGGCGATTGCGCGGGCCGGCATTGTGCCGGAGCGGGTGGATCAGGTTGTCTTTGGCCATGTGCTGAACACCGAGCCACGCGATATGTATCTGAGCCGTGTCGCTGCGATGGACGCAGGCGTTCCGCAGACCACGCCCGCGCTGAACGTCAACCGGCTGTGCGGGTCGGGCGCGCAGGCGCTGGTGTCGGCGATCCAGATGCTGCAACTGGGCGACAGCAGCGTGGCGCTGGCGGGTGGAGCCGAGTCGATGAGCCGCGCGCCCTATGCGCTGCAAACCGCCCGTTTTGGTCAAAAGATGGGTGACACAAAGATGCTGGATATGATGCTGGGCGCGCTGACCTGCCCGTTTGGCACCGGGCACATGGGAATCACTGCAGAAAATGTCGCCGCGCAATATGGCATCACGCGGGCCGATCAGGACGCCTTTGCCCTGCTCAGCCAGACCCGTGCTGCGGCTGCTATTGCCGAGGGCCGTTTTGTCGACCAGATCGCACCGTTTGAATTGACCGGCCGCAAGGGCGCGACGCTGTTTTCCACTGACGAGCACCCCAAGGCGACGACGCCCGAAGCGCTGGCCGGCTTACGCCCCGCTTTCCAGAAAGACGGCACGGTAACGGCGGGAAATGCGTCGGGCATCAATGACGGGGCGGCGGCGCTGATCCTTGCGCGCGGCGATGTCGCAGGTGTGACGCCGCGGGCACGGGTGATGGGCTACGCTTTGGCAGGCGTTGACCCCAAGGTGATGGGCCTTGGCCCCATTCCCGCCGTGCAGCGCCTTTGTGCCAAACTTGGCATCAAGCCAACCGACTTCGATGTGGTCGAGTCGAACGAGGCCTTCGCTGCCCAAGCCATTGCTGTCAGCCGCGAACTGGGTCTTGACCCCGCGCGCGTCAACCCCAATGGCGGCGCGATTGCGCTGGGCCACCCGGTCGGGGCGACGGGCGCGCTGCTGACCGTCAAGGCGCTCTATGAGCTGGAACGGACGGGCGGCAAGACGGCGTTGATCACCATGTGTATCGGCGGCGGCCAAGGCATCGCTCTGGCGATCGAGCGGGTCTAACGCAGCCGCACTTTGGCGCGCGCTGACCGCCCCTCGGCGTCGATCACCGACAGGGTGACAAAGCCCTGCCCAAGGGCGCCCAGCATGACCGCGCGGCTGCGCTCGGCCACCACCACGGGCGCGCCATTGGCCAGCCAGGTGAACGGGGCCTTGCCGCCCGAGACGCGGACCAGAACGCCCTCGGGCAGCAGCTCTACCTCGGCCCCGTCAGGCGGAAAGGCCACGGTGGGGGCGTTCTGGTCGGCCTCGAAAGCTGCGGTGCGGCTGCGGAAATGGCGCAGGGGTTGCGGCAGCTGGATGTTCGACACCATCAGGGTCGCAGGCGGGGCGGGGGGCTGCGGGTCCAACGCCGGTTTCAGCCGCGCAAAGGCCTGAAACAGCACGGGTGCCGCAAGATCCGCGCCAAAGGCCCCCGGCACAGGCGTGCCATCGGGGCGCCCCATCCAGACACCAATGACATGCCGCCCGTCAAAGCCAATCGCCCAAGCGTCGCGGTGGCCATAGCTTGTGCCTGTCTTATAAGCGAGCCGGTTCGCAGGCGCTCCGGGCGGCGGTGCAAGACCCGCCAGAATATCGCCAACCTGCCAAGCGGCGACGGCCGTCATCACTCGCTGGCCCTCGGGTCGCCTGCCATTCATCTGGTGGATCAGCGGCAACGAGACACCACCCCTGGCGATGGTGGCGTAAAGCTGCACCATATCCTCAAGCCGCACCCCGATCCCGCCCAAGGCAATCGCCAGCCCTGCTGTGCCCGAGGGCAGCTGATAGCGCACCCCCGCCTTATCCAAAGCGGCAAGCAGTTTTGCGGGCCCCATTGCATCGGTCAGCAAGACCACGGGAATGTTGAGTGATTGCTGCAAAGCCTCGCGGATGCGGATGGTGCCGCGATACTGGCGGTCGAAATTCTGCGGGCGATAGCCGTTGAAATCGGTCGGGCGGTCTTCGATCAACGTCTCTGGATGGGCGAGGCCCTGATCAAAGGCCAGCCCATAGATCAGCGGCTTGAGGGTTGATCCGGGGCTGCGTACGCCCAACGTCATGTCGATAAACCCGGCCCGCTGATCGGCCTCAAACGCCGCCGAACCGACCGAGGCGAGCACTTCGCCCGAGGCGTGATCGGCCACCACGATTGCGACCTGCAACCGCGCCCCTTGCGCGGCCACCACCTCGCGCGCGAGCTGTTCAAGCTTGATCTGTAGCGTCTTGTCCAGTGTCAGCTGATGACGTTGAACGCCTATTTCTTCGGCGACAATCCGATCCGCCATATGCGGTGCAATCGCGGGAAACGGACGGCGCTGGGCAGGCACGACTTCGGTTCGAGCGGCGCGCACTTGGTCGTCGTCGATCAACCCATCGCGGCGCGCCCGCGACAAGACCCTATCGCGAGCATCTGTCGCCGCCTCGACCGAGCGGTCGGGTCTGCGGGCCTCGGGCGATTGCGGGATGGCGACCAAGAGCGTCGCTTCGGCAGGGGTCAGGCGCAAAGGCTCTTTGCCAAAATAGGAAAGGGTCGCTGCCCGAATCCCCTCCAGATTGCCGCCGTAGGGTGCGAGTTCGAGGTAAAGCGTCAGGATTTCTGCCTTGGTCAGCCGCCGTTCCAACGCCAAAGCGACCCGCATCTGCCGCAGCTTGCCGTCGATATGCCCAGTGCCGCTAGCTTCGAGCAGGCGCGCCACCTGCATCGTCAGGGTCGATCCGCCCGAGACGATATGGTGGTTCCAAACCGCCTGCGCCCCCGCCCGCAGCACGGCGCGCAGATCGACGCCACTGTGGTCATAAAACCGCTTGTCCTCATAGGCGAGAAGCGCGGTGACAAAGTCGGGGTCCACCTCGGATAGCCCGACGCCCAACCGCCAGCGCCCGTCCGCGACGGTATAGACCCGCAAGAGCGCACCATTTCGATCCGTCACTTCGACCGATGTTTCCAGCGCCAATGGCGGTAACACCGTCGCATCAATCCACGCATCGCCAAAATCGCGGGCAGTGGCGGTCAGGAACAGCCCTGCCGCCAGCGCAAAGATCAGTCCGCCGCGCATCACTCGGCGATGGTGACGGTGCCCGCGTCAGAGCGGCCCGTCAGATCAGGGCGATACATGTCCTCGACTGTTGCGGCGGGTTGGTGGAACACCCCCGGCGAGATCGCCCGCACCACATAGCCGAGCTTGAACGGCTGGTTGGAATAGCGGTCAATCGCGGTGAGAAAGCGGTCCTGCCGGAACTCGCTATGCGCCACGTCGCCTTCCAGACCCAGCGCCGACAGTGCATCGGTCGCACTGGTGACAAGGTTGGGGCTGTCAATCTCAAACCCGGCGGGCAGTGGATCGTTCACCATCAGCCGCGCCTCTCCCCGACCAAAGGGGGTCACGGTCAGCACGGCGACAAAGCGCGTTCCCGCCCTGAGCCCGTCAAGTGTCATCGGTGCGCCTTGCATCGTGTAATAGCTGCGGGTGATGGCGTAGCCATTGCCGCCAGCGGGTTCGGGCTGGCTTGGCACCCCGCTGCTGGTCACGGTCAGCGTGGTGTCGGCGCCATCGTTGCGCACAATCATCGGCGCGCTGGTACTGTCGAGCACCCTGACCAGCGGCCCCATCACGGTGGCCCCGTCGACACTGATGCCATCTGACCCTGCGCCATCAACCAGCGCATGAGCGGCCAGCAACGTCCACGTCGCCTCTTGCGTCGACAGACCCCGCGTGGTGACGATGCGGTCGGTCAGCGCCTCGCGGTCCACCGAGTTTGACCCCGCCTCGAGCGACAAGGCCAGCACGGCCGCCGCATCACGGAAGTTGGTGCCATAGTCGGCGCGAAAGATCTGCTCGGTCTCGGGCCCTTGCGTCGCCCGCAGCGCCACAGCGGCACGGCGGAACATCGCATCGGCGCGCGGCTGGTCGCCATAGCTTGCCAGCGCTGCGCCCAGTTGCGCCATCGCGGTCGGGGTGGCAAAAGCGTCGCCCTTCACGTCAGCGTAATAGCGCAGATCGCCGACCGCCGCAGCCCCCTCACGCGCCAGCACCATCAGCGCATAGGCCAGCCCTTCGCCGCCGTTTTCAAAGTCGGCGGCATAGTTGACCTGATTGCGCAGATTGTCCAAAGCGCTACGGAAGGCGCGGTCGGGCACCGCATAGCCCAAGGCCTTGGCGCGACTGAGAAAGTCGGTGACAAAGGCGTCCAGCCACATATCGCCGCCATTTTCCACCGGCCCCCACAGCCCGAACGACCCATTCGAGGATTGGTTGGTCAGCACATCTGAAATTGCGCCCTCAAGCCGCGTTTTCAGATCGTCAGCGCCCTTAACCTGTAGCGCCTGCGCTACCTGGTCGAAATACAAAAGTGGCAGCGCCTTGGAGGTGATCTGCTCGGTGCAGCCATAGGGGTAACGGTCGAGCGACGCTAAAATCCCCGGCGCGTTCAGCCGTGCAATCGGCCCGACCGCCAGTGTTGCACGGCCCGTGCCGGCCAGCAGCCCGTCAAAGGCATTGGTGTCAAAGGTGAACGACTGCCCTTTCTTCAGATCAAACCGCGACACCCGCGTCACGGGCGCGTCGTTGTTTTGCACGGGCACTGTCAGGGTCTTGTTCAAAACCTTGCCATCGGGCGTGGTCAGGGTTACCGCGATTGTCTGGTTGCCCAAGGCATCTGCCTTGACAGGCACCGTAAAGGTCGCCTTGGCCTTGTCGCCCAGATCAAAGCTGGCAGGCACATCGCCAATCGTCAGCCCGTTCGAGGCAAGGCTCAGCCCCATCTTGCCCGAAGGCCCGGTGGCATGCACGATTTCCAGCAACAGGCGGCTCTCGTCGCCCGGCTGCAGGAACCGTGGCAGGCTGGCGGTGACCACAACGGGGTCGCGCACCAGCACATCGGCATTGGCCTGACCCACGGCCTTTTTCGACCAGGCCACTGCCATCACCTTCACCGTGCCGTTGAACGACGGCAGGGTAAAGCTGGTGCGCGCGTAGCCATCCGCACCGACAGCAATCGGGCCCGCGAAATAGGCGACAAGCTCCTCTGTCGGCGGAGGGGCTTGCAGGCGCGCTTGCGCCGCCGCGTCGCCGCCCGAGCGCACTTGCCCTTCGG
>JAHEBX010000175.1 GCA_024642045.1 Pseudorhodobacter sp.
CGTACAGATGCGGTCCGACTGGGTGCTGCCGCTGTGCACCGGGCATGAGCGCCTGAAGGATGAGAACGGCGACAAGGCGCATCCGACGCAAAAGCCCGAAAGCCTGCTGCACCGCGTGCTCATGGCCACCACCAACCCCGGCGATGTTGTGCTTGACCCGTTCTTTGGCACCGGCACCACGGGCGCTGTTGCCAAAATGCTTGGCCGCGATTTCATCGGAATCGAGCGCGAGGAAGCCTACCGCAAAGTCGCCACCGCCCGCATCGCTCGTGTGCGCCGCTTTGATGCCTCGGCACTCGAGGTCACTGGCTCCAAGCGCGCCGAACCGCGCGTGCCCTTCGGCCAGGTCGTCGAACGTGGCATGCTGCGCCCGGGCGAAGAACTCTATTCCATCGGCAACCGCTTTTCGGCCAAGGTCCGCGCCGATGGCACGCTGGTGGGGCTTGATGTCAAAGGCTCGATCCATCAGGTCGGTGCCGCCTACGAAGGCGCGCCCTCTTGCAACGGCTGGACCTATTGGCACTTCAAGCGGGATGGCAAGATGATCCCCATCGACATCCTGCGCCAGCAAATCCGCGCCGAGATGGACGCCGACACCGGCCGCCGCCACTAAGCCGCGCCTCACTCCAATTCAGTTTACGCCGTGCCATGGGTCCGCCTCGTGGCACCACTGCCCCAGCATGCTTGCATGCTGGGGATTTTTCGCTTGCGCTCCCCTTGCAATGCCTGCGGCCAAAGCCGAAAACCGCCGCATGCAAACGCTTTTCATCCTTGCGGCCAGCCTGATCGCCGCCGCCATTCTGCTTTGGCCACGTCTGTCGGGGGCACCCTTGTGGCGCGCGACGATCACCCCGCTTGCCTCGATTATCGGATCGGGATTTCTGGTGCTTGGGCCGATTTTGAACCAATCTTGGGGCGGATTTGCCCCCTTGGTCATGGCCACCCTCTGCGCTGGGGCTTGGGCCTTTGGTGCCGCCATTCGCAGCAATATTGCCCACCGCCAAAGCCAACCGCGCCCCGTGATCGAACAACGGCTAGAGGCGCTTGCCTCATGGCTTCTTGCCTTTGCCTATGTGATTTCAGTGGCTTATTACCTTAATCTGTTCGGCGCGTTTGGCGTCAGCCTGACCCGCTTTGACGACCCGATCGATGCCAAAATGCTGACCACTGCGATCTTTGTGATCATCCTCTTGGTGGGGTGGACGCGCGGTTTTGGCGCGCTCGAACGGATGGAGCAGGTCAGCGTCGGTATAAAGCTTGCTGTCATCGCAGGGCTCTTGGTGGGGCTGGCGGGATATTTTGCGCATCAGGCCAAGGCGGGAGCGCTGATCTTTACGGCGCCACAGGTGTCGTTTGGCCAAAGCCTGCTGCTTGGCTTTGGCCTGATTGTCACCGTGCAGGGGTTTGAAACCTCTCGCTATCTGTCCGAGGCCTATGATGCGCGCAGTCGTATTCAGTCGATGCGATGGGCGCAGGTGATTTCGACGGTGATCTACATGGCCTATATCGGCCTGCTCGCCTTTACGTTTCCACCCGAACAAGGCGTACTGAACGAGACAGCGATCATCGAGATGATGCGCAGTGTAGCGCCGATCTTGCCCGCCATGTTGGTCGCTGCGGCCTTGAGTGCGCAATTTTCCGCAGCGATTGCCGATACGAGCGGCGCAGGTGGGCTGGTAGCAGAGTTGACGCACAAGAGGGTTTCGTCGCGCCAGGCTTATGCAGTGCTGGTAAGCGCCGGAATTGCCCTGACATGGAGCGCGAATGTGTTTCAGATCATCGCCTATGCCTCGCGCGCCTTTGCGCTGTATTACGCGGTGCAGGCAATGATTGCGGCCACGCATCGTGACCAATCGCACGCGCTTCGGTTCGGGTCTGTGACGCTTGCGGTTTTGGGCCTGTGCATTGCCGTGCTTGGCACCTCGGTCGAGTAGGACAGCCCGCCGCCGCCTCGCTTAGGCGCGGGTGAAATCCATGGTCCAATTGGTTTCCCAGCTGATCCCGCTATCGCCGGAAAACGCCTGTTCCCAGCGCGGAACTTCGCCTTTGCGCCACAGAAACCGCACCTTGACAGGCCGGCCGCGCAGCACGTCGGCCGCAAAAAAGGCGCCCTCGTTGCCCTCAAAGCGGCCTTTGACTGGCACGTCAAGCACATGCGGGCTGAGCGACGAGAGCCACCAGATCGCCCATTCGTCGCGGGTCACATCAAACGAGCGCACAGCGATCGCGCGATAATCCCCCGTCGGCAGGTGTAAAAGATTGTCCTCAACATTTCCGGCACCGCCCATCACGGGCCGCGTCTCCGAATGGCCCAAGAATTCGTCCCACTCCTGACAATGCGTCAAGCGATCCCTGAGGCGGCGGTGGCTCACCTGCCAGCTGCCGAACTCGAAATCGAAATCCCTTTGCCCTGACATGATCGCCTCTATTGCTCAGGCAAAATGTTCCCATGATGTTCGCGTTTCGTCAAGCGTCTGGCGCACCCTTGGGCGTGGGGTTCCGCGCCTTGTTGTAGGGTTTCCAGTCCTGAATATCGGGATAGAACTGCCGCCGCCATGCCCTTACGCGCGGGTTCATCATACGTTTCCACAGGGGCGGAAGCATCGCGCAAACAGTCATAACGGAATAGCCGTAAGGCAGTTGCGGCGCCTCGTCCGGGCTGTAGGTC
Organism: Pseudorhodobacter sp.; assembly: GCA_024642045.1. Lineage (GTDB taxonomy): Bacteria > Pseudomonadota > Alphaproteobacteria > Rhodobacterales > Rhodobacteraceae > Cypionkella. The sequence goes on from JAHEBX010000175.1 coordinate 2,669, forward strand.
TGCAACAAGGGAAAGCGGCGGTCGGGTTTGTAATGGTGATCGGAATGGCGCTGCAAATTGATCAGCAGCCAGTTCGAGGCCTGTTGCGTGGCATTCCAGCTGTGGCGCGGCAGCACATGCTCATAGCGGCCCTCGCCCAGATACCGCCGCGTCAGCCCGTAATGCTCTACGTAGTTGACCAGTTCCAACTGCCAGATCGCTACGCCTGCCTGCCAAAGGAACAGCGCAAGCCCCTGCCAGCCCCCCAGTGCCAGCGCCAAGGCGATCATCCCGGCCTGCAGACCCCAATAGCGCCAGAAGGGATTTGATCTGTGCAAAGGTTTCAAACCCTTGCGCGCCAGCATCGCCGCCTCGGCGCGAAAGGCCGAGCGATAACACTGCCGCAGAACACGGGGGAAAAAGCGATGGAACCCCTCGTTATAGCGCGCCGTCACCGGGTCGCGCGGCGTGGCGACATAAAGATGATGCACCCGCAGATGCTCGCTGCGGAAATGGCTATACATCACCATCGCCAACAGAATATCGCCCAGCCAACGTTCAAACGCCGCCTTCTGATGCATCAACTCGTGGCTATAGGTGATGCCGATCGTGCCCGACAGCACCCCCACCCCAAAGAAGACGCCGATCTTTTCCCATGCGCCCAGATGGGCCGCCTGCGGCACATACCAGATCATCCAGAACAGCAGCACGAATTGCAGCGGCACCCAGAGGAGGGTGATCGCGCGGTAAAAGGCCAGCCCCGTCTCGGGGGTCTCGGGGTCGGCGTTGTCGTCATTCGTGCCGTTGATTGCGTCCAGCGCACTGAACATGACCCAAGAATAAATCGGCGCGCCCAGAACCCAAAGCCCGCCCCAAAGCGCCCCCGCCAGAACGACGGGGAACAGCCCCAGCGACAGCCAGAACGGCAGCGCATTTTGCAGCTTTTGCACTTCGGCGGCAGGTATATTGCGCATCAAACCCTCATGTTTCATTCACAGTCTAGCGCAAAACCTACTGTCCTCAACGTAGCGTTTTGGCTGAGGACGCAAGGTCATAGGCCTTGCGCATCACGGTCGGCAGATCATCGGGGTTCAGCGCGACAAACTCACCACGTTCGGGGTTGGCAGGGCCTTCGGCGTGCATCACCGTCAGATACAGGTGGAAATGGGTGAAGGTATGCTTGACCTCGCCCAGAACGCTCCACTCGGCAGCAAAGGGTGCGTCGCCGCCCGCGCCGTCCCAACCGTCGCCGACAAAGCCAAGCATCCCACCCAAGAGCCCTTTGCCCTGCCGCCGCTCGACCAGAACCTGCCCCCGATGCGTGCCGATCCAGACCCGCCCGCGCCGCTCGGGCTTTTCCGGTTTGGCCAGCTTGCGCGGCAACTCGGCTGCGATGCCCGCCCGCTGCGCCGCACAGCCCTCGATCAGCGGGCAAATCCCGCACGCCGGATTGCGCGGGCTGCAAATCGTAGCCCCCAGATCCATCACCGCCTGCGCGTAATCGCCCGGCCTTACCACCGGTGTCAGCCGCCCCGCATACCCCACCAGCGCGGGCTTGCTCACCGGCAGCGGCTCCTCGACCGCGAACAGACGCGCCATCACCCGCTCGACATTGCCATCCACCACCACCGCGGGCCGCTCATAGGCAATCGCCGCCACCGCAGCCGCCGTATAGGGGCCCACCCCCGGCAGGGTCAGCAACCCCTCGACCGTATCGGGAAAGCTGCCGCCGTGCTCGCGCACTACCGCCCGCGCGCAGGCCAACAGGTTGCGCGCCCGCGCGTAATACCCAAGCCCCGCCCATTCGGCCATCACATCGCCATCCGCCGCAGCCGCCAGATCCTGCACCCTTGGCCACCGCGCAACAAAACGGTTGAAATAGGCCACCACCGCCGCGACCGTCGTTTGCTGCAACATCACCTCGGATAGCCAGACGCGATAGGGGTCAGACCGCACGCCACGCGCCCGATCCGCAGGCGCCACCCGCCACGGCATCACCCGAGCGTGGGCGTCATACCACGCCAGCAGCCGCTCGCTCACCTCTGCGTCACGCAATCTTTATCCCTTCTTTGCCGCCAAAGCTCTGGCATGGCGGGTGCTAGGCCTCTACAATAGCGCAAGTCACGGATAGGACCAGATGGCCCGCGCACCCGCACCACCCCCCACGCCCAAGCGCCGCTTTCGCGGTTTCGAGGCCACTTCCGGCCTTTTGCGCGATCAGATCCGCACTGTGGGCGAGTCGCGTGGTTTTGCGGTCGCGCGCCTTTTGACCCATTGGGATGAAATCGCAGGCCCGCAGATGGCGGCGATCACCCGCCCCGTCAAAGTGGGCTATGGCCGTGAAGGCATGGGCGCCACGCTGACATTGCTGACCACAGGGGCAAATGCCCCGATGATCGAGATGCAAAAGGAACAGCTGCGCGAAAAGGTCAATGCGGTCTATGGCTATGCAGCTATCTCGCGGATCATCCTGACCCAAACCGCCGCCACAGGCTTTGCCGACGGGCAAGCGCAGTTTTCCCACGCGCCTCGCGCCAAACCCGCCCCTTCACCCGCCGTGAAACAAGAGGCCGCAACCCTTGCCGCGCCCGTCAAAGACGATGCTCTGCGCTCGGCTCTTGAATCTCTGGCACAAAACTTCTTAACTCGCCGAAAATCCAAGGAAGGCTAATTTCGATGGTCAAATCATTCACCACCGCTGCCGCAACCCTCGCTCTGACCTTCGGGCTTGGTATCGGGTCTGCCTGGGCGCAAACCGCCACCACCACGACCGAGGCAGCTACCCCCGCCGCCAGCACAGCGCAGATCATGGACTACGGCATCGGTGCCACTGATGCAAAAGTGGTGATCGACGAATTCGCCTCCTTCACCTGCCCGCACTGCGCGCATTTCCACGATGATGTCTACCCGCAGCTCAAGGCTGACTATATCGACACCGGCAAAGTGCGTCTTGTCTATCACGAGGTCTATTTTGACCGCTACGGCCTGTGGGCCGCGATGATGGCCCGTTGTGGCGGCGAGATGCGCTATATCGGCATTGTCGATACGCTTTATTCCACGCAAAAGGATTGGGCGGGCAGCGATAATCCGGCGACAGTGGTCGATAACCTCAAGAAAATCGGTCGCGCGGCAGGCATGGACGATGCCAGCATCGACGCCTGCATGAAGGACAGCACGATGGCGCAGGCGCTGATCGACCACTACGAAACCTCCTTCAAAGCGGCTGGCATTGAAGGAACGCCGACGTTCCTCATCAACGGTGAAAAGCACACCAATATGGCCTATCCCGACATGAAGGCATTGATTGACGCGGAACTCGCCAAGTAATGACGACACCGCTGGCAGGCCTGAAGGTCATTGAACTGGCCCGCATTCTGGCTGGCCCTTGGGCTGGCCAGACGCTTGCCGATCTGGGCGCCGATGTGATCAAGGTCGAGGCACCCGAGGGCGACGACACCCGCCGCTGGGGCCCCCCCTTTATAACCCGTGATGACGAAAAGTCTGCCGCCTACTTTCACGCCACCAATCGTGGCAAGCGCGGCATCGTGGCCGATTTTCGCACCCCCGAGGGGCAGGAAACCGTGCGCCGCCTGATTGCCGACGCCGATGTGGTGATCGAAAACTTCAAGGTCGGTGGCCTTGCCAAATATGGCCTCGACTATGCCAGCCTGCAGGCGCTGAACCCGCGGCTGATCTATTGCTCGATCACCGGCTTTGGCCAAACCGGCCCCTATGCGCAGCGCGCGGGCTATGACTTTATCATCCAAGGCATGGCGGGGCTGATGTCGGTCACCGGCGAACCCGACGGGCAACCGCAAAAAGTTGGCGTGGCCGTCACCGATGTGTTTACCGGCGTCTACGCGGCCACTGCGATCCTCGCCGCCATCGTCCAGCGCGGGCGCACGGGGCAAGGCCAGCACATCGACATGGCGCTGATGGATGTAGCCACCTCGGTGATGGCAAACCAGTCGCTGAACTACCTGACCTCGGGCATCGCGCCGGTCAAAATGGGCAACGCACACCCCAACCTTGC
>JAHEBX010000176.1 GCA_024642045.1 Pseudorhodobacter sp.
AAGGAGAGATCACACGAGTTGGTCGGGTCTGGGCTGATGGCAATGAAATTGAGCCTGAGCGGCTCAATCTGCGTGTCTATAAAGGCAATGAGGATCAACTCCCCGATCCGAAAATCGAAGCCGTCGAAGGGGCAGGCAACGCACCGAGCTATCGCGGTATCGCTTATGTCGTGATCGAAGATCTCGACTTGTCGGCCTATGGCAATCGAATTCCGCAATTCTCTTTCGAAGTGCTGCGCGCTGCCCAAGGTCGTGCTGCCGACGCTTTTGCAGGAATGGATCAAATCATTCCTGGCGTTTGCATGATCCCGGGAACGGGGGAGTATGCGCTGGCAACAACCCCCGTGCATTATGCCTACGGGTTGGGTGTCAATCGCTCTGCCAACGTGCATGCCATGACTGGTAAGACTGATTTTTCTACCTCACTCGAGGCACTTAGCGAAGAACTACCTAATGCTCGGGGCGCATCATTGGTTGTTGCCTGGTTTGGCAACGATCTTCGCTGTTCTCACTGCGAGTTGCGTCCCAAGGTCGAACAAAAAGACCATGATGGTGTGCCAATGGCATGGCAGGTTTCTGGGCTGAGCCGGTTTCAAGCTGAATTGTTGCCGCAGGTGGATGGATCTCCGCTTTATGGTGGCACACCTGCAGATGCCTCGGTGATTGAGGCGATTCAGGCTCTTTCGGCTGCTGGCAAGGACGTGACCTTTTATCCATTCATCTTGATGGAGCAACTGTCGGGCAATCAATTGCCAGATCCGTGGACGGGAGCCTCAAGCCAACCATCATTGCCCTGGCGGGGCAGGATTACACTGAATGCCGCCCCTGGCCAGCCGGGCAGCGCTGATCGCACTGCCGCAGCATATAATGAAGTGGACGCCTTTTTTGGCGTAGCGCAGCCTGGTCATTTTAGCGCCGGCACGCAGTCAGTCGTCTATGGCGGCCCTGCGGAATGGAGCTACCGCCGCTTTATCCTGCATTATGCATATCTTTGTGCGGCTGCTGGCGGTGTTTCCGCTTTTTGTATCGGTTCGGAGCTGCGCGGGATGACGCAAATTCGCGGTGCTTCGGACAGCTTTCCAGCCGTGGCGGCTCTGCGGCAATTGGCAGCAGAAGTCAAAGCCATCCTTGGCCCACAGACGAAGATCACTTATGCAGCCGATTGGTCCGAGTATTTTGGGTATCAAGCCGATGGAAACCTCTATTTCCACCTTGACCCTCTTTGGGCCGATTCCGCGATCGATTTTATCGGTATCGATAACTATATGCCGCTGGCTGATTGGCGCGAAGGCGAAGAACACGCGGACGCCGCTTGGGGAGACATCTATAATCGAGACTATCTGCAGGCAAATATTGCGGGTGGTGAAGGGTTCGATTGGTATTACGCCGACGAAACTGGCGCTTTGGCGCAGGATCGCCTGCCAATTTCCGATGGTGCGCACGGTGAGCCTTGGGTCTATCGTCCAAAGGATTTGCGTGGGTGGTGGGCGAGCTCACATCATGAACGGCTCAATGGCATTCGTTTAGCAACGCCGACCGCTTGGGTTGCCGGGTCCAAACCGTTCCGATTCACTGAATTCGGATGCGCGGCGATCGACAAGGGGGCCAATCAGCCCAATCGCTTTCTTGACCCCAAATCATCGGAATCTTCTTTGCCGCGTGGGTCAAACGGGTTGCGCGACGATTTGATGCAACTGGCCTATTATCAGGCTATGCACACTTATTGGACCGATCCCGCCCATAACCCACAGGCCTATCTTTATTCTGGCACCATGTTGGATTTTGAGAACTCTCACGCTTGGGCTTGGGATGCACGCCCTTTCCCGGCCTTTCCTGCGGCTGCTGATGTTTGGGCGGACGGTGCGAACTTCGACAAGGGGCACTGGTTGAATGGCCGAGCCTCTAATGTCGATATTTCGGCTGTGATGGCTGAAATTTGTGAATATTCGGGTCTCGCGGATGCCGACCTGATCGATGCTCGTGGAATTGTGCGCGGCTATAGCATTGCAGACGTCGGAACTGCCCGAGCGGCTTTGCAACCCCTGTTGTTGGCCTATCCTTCTGATGTGGTCGATCGCGAGGGGGTGTTACGCATTCAGGCCCGCACAGCGCGGGGGGCTGTACCGTTGGATCCACAATACTTCGCCCGTAACAGCGAGTTGGATGGCGCGTTTGAATTGCTCAGGGCGTCTGATGATGAAATCCCTGCCCACCTGCGGGTTTCCTTTATTGAAGCCGAAGCTGACTTTCCGATTAGTATTGCTGCTGCCACCTCGGCCGACCGGTCGTCGGACGTTGTGTCACAATCCGAATTGCCGCTGCTGCTGACCGCTTCAGAGGCGGTTGCGATTGCAGAGAGGTGGATGTCCGAAGCGCAAGTTTCGCGGGATACGGCACGCTTTGCTTTGCCTCGTTCCCAGTTGTCGATCGGAGTCGGTGACACGATCACACTGATGGGGCAGCACTATAGGGTCGACCGTGCTGAAGTTTCCGAGATGCAGTTGCTGGACGCTGTTCGGGTTGATCGAAATGTCTACCTGCCGACCGAGCTGGTTATTCCACGCCGGAATTGGGCAGCCGTCAACACCACAGTTCCTGTCTACCCGCTTTTCCTTGATCTCCCGCTCTTGACTGGAAACGAGACACCGCAAGCGCCCCATGCACTTGCGGCGGCGAGTCCTTGGCCAGGAAGCGTAGCAATCTGGTCGTCGACCTCGGACAACGACTGGGGACTCAATACTACTCTAGAGCGGTCGGCCATCGTCGGCATTACCGAAACCGACCTCAATGCCGCACCTTCGGGACTTTGGGATCGTGGACCAGCGCTTCGAGTGAGGGTCGAGACAGGCAACCTTTCGTCACTCAATGAGGCATCGGTCTTGGCAGGCGCAAATCTTGCGGCAATCGGAGATGGCTCTGGCGCCAACTGGGAGCTTTTTCAGTTTGCTTCGGCCACACTCGTTGCGCCGAAAACCTACGAGATCAGTCTTCGTCTGCGAGGTCAATTGGGCAGCGATGCAATCATGCCGCCGATTTGGCCCGCAGGCAGCACCTTTGTGCTGCTCAACGCGGCAATGCAACAAATTGATCTGCCACTATCCGCACGGGGCTTGGCACGGAATTACCGTTTTGTTGCCTCTGATCGGGGGTATGACGATGCGGCGGCTGTGGCGATTACCCAGAGCTTTGACGGAATTGGTCTTCGTCCCTATTCCGTCGCGCATCTTGTGGCAAACAAGGCTCAGGATGGTTCTGTTCATGCGCATTGGATACGACGAACGCGAACCGATGGCGACAGCTGGCAATCAGTTGAAGTGCCGTTGGGCGAAGAGACTGAGTCCTATTCCCTGCGCGTCCTGAAAAACGGCAATGAAATCAAACGCGAAGCCATCTTGACCAGCGCAGCTTTCAGTTACTCGGCGGCCCAGCAATCTGCCGATGGGGTGACGGGAAGCTTTCAGATCGCCGTCGCCCAAGTGTCTAACGTATTCGGGCCCGGCCCTTATCGTATGATTAACGTTGAGGCCTGAACGTGCGTCGATGTCACTATAGTGATCTTTTCGCAGCGGCGTCGGTGGTTGCCGCCGCTGCTGTTCCCGAACGCGCGAAACTAACTGATCAGTTGATCGTGCAAGCAGATGCCGCGCATCGCTACACAAAGCGTTTGGGTCACGCTCATCCTTACTGGGGCAATGGAAGCCTCATGTCGCGCGCGTTGCTTGAGCCGCAAAGCAGGCATTTTCCACCACACTCACCGGCATTCCTTTCTGCGCTTGCCCTGATTGCCATGTCTCTCTCGGACCGAAAACGCGCGTCACAGCCAAATATGTCGTGAGCGGAATTGGCATTGTCGCCAAAGCGCCCCATATGCTATTTTGAGACAAACAGGAGGCAGGTCATGGCTGAAACCAGTGCAAAGATCACTGCGGTCGATCCCGTATGGAAGCGAGTGCGCACTGAGGCCTTTGCGATGGTTGACGCGGAGCCTCTCCTTGGTGGGCTCGTGCATTCCAGCTTGCTGCACCACCCGAGTCTTGAGCGCGCTTTGGCCTATCGGTTCTCGCTCAAATTGGCCAGTGGCGAGATGAGCGAACAGATCCTGCGTGAAATCGCGGACGAGGCCTATTCCTCTGACCCGTCACTGGGTCAAGCCGCGCGTGCTGATGTGACTGCTGTTTTTGACCGTGATCCGGCTTGCCTGCGCTTTATCCAGCCGATCCTTTTCTTCAAAGGCTATCAGGCGATTCAGGCCTATCGTATTGGTCATTGGCTTTGGCAAAATGGCCGCAAGGATATGGCGTATTTTGTGCAGATGCGCGTTTCGGAAACCTTTGGCGTCGATATTCATCCTGCCGCGCGTGTTGGCCGTGGCATCATGATCGACCACGCGCATTCCATTGTGATTGGCGAGACGGCGGTGGTCGGTGACAATGTCTCGATGCTTCATTCCGTCACCCTTGGCGGCACCGGCAAAGAGGACGGCGACCGCCACCCCAAGATTGGCGACGGCGTGCTGATCGGGGCAGGGGCCAAAGTGCTTGGCAATATCACCGTTGGCCATTGCTCGCGCATCGCGGCAGGCTCGGTTGTGCTGACAGATGTGCCGCATAACACCACTGTTGCCGGTGTTCCGGCGCGGGTGGTCGGAGAGGCGGGATGCTCGCAGCCTTCGATCACCATGGATCAACTGCTAAGCGGCGAGATCTAAATCAACGCTCCAAAAGAAAAGGCCCCGCAGATTGCTCTGCGGGGCTTTTTGATGCCAACATCAGGCCAGCATTGCCATCGGGTTTTCAAGGTTGTCCTTGATCGCCGTCAACAGCTGCGCGCCCAAGGCTCCGTCAATCACCCGGTGATCGACCGACAGGGTCACCGACATGACCGTCCCGACCACAACCTCGCCCTTTTTGACAATCGGCTTTTGCACGCCCGCGCCCACGGCCAGAATAGCCGCATGTGGCGGGTTGATGATGGCGTCAAAGTTATCGACCCCAAACATCCCCAAGTTCGAAATCGCAAAGCTGCCGCCCTGATATTCATGCGGTGCCAACTTGCGATCCCGCGCACGTTTCGCCAGATCCTTCATCTCTGCAGACAGTGCCGACAGAGATTTCGCCTCAGAGTCCTTGAGAACCGGCGTAAACAGTCCGCCCTCGATTGCCACGGCCACAGCCACGTCTGACTTGCTGAACTGCAAAACGCGATCCCCCGCCCAGACGGCATTCGCGCTCGGCACCTGTTGCAGCGCCAAAGCGCAGGCCTTGATGATAAAGTCGTTGACCGACAGCTTGACACCACGCGCTTCCAGCTTGGCGTTCAACTGGCCACGAAACTCCATCAGCGCATCCAGCTCGATGTCGCGGCGCAGATAGAAATGCGGAACCGATTGCTTGGCCTCGGTCAGGCGCGCCGCAATGGTCTTGCGCATCCCATTCAGCGCCACCTCGGTATAGGGGCGGTCCGCATAAGTCTTCAGCACCATTTCCGTCGAAGGGCCCGTGGCCATAGCAGCACCCGCAGGTGCCGCCGCCGGAGCCGCAACGGCTGCCGGGATCACAGACGCCGCAGCTGCCGGTTTCGCGCCCTCGACATCCGTGCGCACGATCCGTCCATGCGGGCCAGAGCCTTTGATCGCAGACAGATCCAACCCTTTTTCTGAAGCGATTCGCCTCGCAAGCGGTGAGGCAAACACACGAGCGCCCCCCGATTTTGCTGCAGGCGGAGCCGCTGCACTTGCAGCGGCAGGAGCCTCTGCCTTCGCGGCGGGCGTTCCGGCCTGGGCTGCCTTACCCGCAGGCATCGCATCGGCCGCATCGCCGTCTTCCAGCAGCACGGCGATGGCCGCGTTGACCTTCACCCCCGCAGTGCCCTCCGCGACCAGCAGCTTGCCGATCTTGCCCTCGTCCACCGCTTCAAATTCCATCGTCGCCTTGTCGGTTTCGATTTCCGCGATGATCTGGCCGGATTTGACCGCGTCGCCTTCCTTCACCAGCCATTTCGCCAGCGTGCCCTCCTCCATCGTCGGAGACAGCGCGGGCATAAGAATTTCTATAGCCATTTTCGCCTCCTCAGCGGTAGCAGACAGATTTGACAGCGGCGACCACATCAGCAGTCGTCACCAAAGCGAGTTTTTCCAGATTGGCCGCATAGGGCATCGGCACGTCCTTGCCCGTGCAGGTCACCACTGGCGCGTCCAGATAGTCAAAGGCCCGCTGCATGATCGTGCTGGCCAGATGGTCGCCAATCGAACCGACGGGGAAGCCTTCTTCCACCGTCACGCAACGGTTGGTTTTCTGCACGCTTGCCAGAACCGTATCGTAATCAATTGGGCGCAGCGTGCGCAGATCAATCACCTCGGCCGAAATGCCTTCCTCGGCCAGCTTGTCCGCCGCTTCCAAAGCATAGGTCATGCCGATCCCAAAGGACACGATGGTTACATCCGTGCCTTCGCGCCAGATCCGCGCCTTGCCAAAGGGAACGGTGAAATCAGGCAGATCCGGCACTTCGAACGACTTGCCATACATGATCTCGTTTTCAAGGAAGATCACCGGGTTCGGATCGCGGATTGCCTGTTTCAGCAAACCCTTCGCGTCGCTTGCCGAATAGGGCATCACAACCCGCAGGCCCGGAAT
>JAHEBX010000029.1 GCA_024642045.1 Pseudorhodobacter sp.
AAGGTTAGCATAGCAAACTCCTTGTGTGATCCGATAAGGAGATTATGCTGCACCCATACTGCCAAAAACTGTCAGGATGTTATGGCCAAGTCTGATCGCCTGTTCCGTCTGCTGACGGCCTTTCGCCTGCTGCCGCAGCCGATCACGGCAGCACGTCTGGCGCAGGAAATGAATGTGTCCGAGCGCACGCTTTACCGCGATATCGAGAGCCTGCGGGTCGGCGGTGCGCTGATTGATGGCGCGGCGGGCGTGGGCTATCGGCTGACCGAAGACCCCGCGTTGCCGCCACAGATGTTCACGCGGCTGGAGGTCGAGGCCTTGGTGCTGGGCTTGGCCGAGGTGCGGCAGGCGGGGGACCCCGCGCTGGCCAAGGCTGCCGAAATGGCAATGGCAAAGATCACTGCGACCCTGCCCGAACGGGTGCAACGCCAAGCGATTCATGCGGTTAGCCAGACCTATCGGTTCGAAAAGCGCCCTGCTGCGCCCGCGCATCTGGGGCTGATCCGCGAGTGCTGCTGGGAGGAGCGCATGCTTGACATGAGCTATACGGATGCGACGGGCGAGGTGTCGTTGCGGCGCGTCTGGCCGCTGTCGGTGGTGTTTCTGGACCATATGCTGATGCTGCTGGCCTATTGCACCCTGCGGCAAGACTTTCGCAAATTCATGCTGCACCGGATGCAGGACGTTACGGCTGCAGAGTCTTACTTCCGGCCCCGACGCGTGCCGCTGTTGCGCGAGTTCCACGCGCAATTGCGCGGCCAAACGGGGTCGGGTGCCCGAAAGCCCGCGCAAAGCTAGGGCAGGGCCGCCGCGATGGACGGCCCGCCAATGCAGTCTGTGGCCGCGTCAGCCTGCCAAAAGGGCCGCGATGATCTGCTCGGCGGCGTCTTCTGCCGTCAGTTCGACCGTGTTGACGATGATTTCAGGCGCAACAGGCGCTTCATAGGGGCTGTCGATACCCGTGAAGTTCTTGAGGTTGCCAGCGCGGGCCTTTTTATAGAGCCCTTTTACGTCGCGCTCTTCGGCAACACTTAGCGGCGTGTTGACATAGACCTCCATGAACTCGCCCTCGGTCATCATCTCGCGCACCATCTGGCGTTCGGCGCGGAAGGGCGAGATGAAGGCGGTCAGCACGATCAGACCCGCGTCCGACATCAACTTGGCCACCTCACCGACGCGGCGGATGTTTTCGACGCGGTCGGCATCGGTAAAGCCAAGGTCGCGGTTCAGCCCGTGGCGCACGTTATCGCCATCGAGCAGGAAGGTGTGCTTGCCCATCGCGTGCAGTTTCTTTTCCACAATATTGGCAATGGTCGATTTGCCCGAACCGGACAGGCCCGTAAACCAGACCACACGCGCCTTTTGGTTCTTGATCGCGGCATGGGCGTCGCGGTCGATGTCGAGCGCTTGCCAATGGATGTTCTGGCTGCGACGCAGGGCGAAATGCACCATGCCTGCGGCGACGGTTGCATTCGTCATCCGGTCGATCAGGATAAAGCCGCCCAGATCGGGGTTCTTTGCATAGGCCTCGAAGGGCACAGCGCGGTCGGTCGAGATGTTCACGACGCCAATGGCATTCAGAGCCAGCGTGCGCGAGGTCAGATGTTCGAGCGTGTTGATATTCACCTCGTATTTCGGCTCGGTCACGGTGGCGGTCAGGGTCTGGGTGCCGATTTTCAGCAGATAGGGGCGACCGGGCAGCATTTCGGCCTCGTCCATCCAGACCAAGGTTGCCTCGAACTGATCGGCCACCTCACAAGGGGCGTCGGCGCGGGTAATGACGTCGCCGCGCGAGCAATCAACTTCGTCGGCAAAGGTCAGGGTGACCGATTGGCCCGCGACGGCGCGGTCAAGAGTGCCGTAATAGGTGACAATGGATTTCACCGTCGTGGTTTTGCCTGAGGGCAGCACGCGGATCGCATCGCCCGGCTGCACCGTTCCGGACCCGATTTGGCCCGCAAAGCCGCGGAAGTCGAGGTTGGGGCGGTTGACCCATTGCACCGCCATGCGGAAATCTTCGTCCTGCATGCGGGCTACATTGATGGGGGCGTCCTCAAGATGGCCCAGCAACGTCGGGCCCTGATACCACGGCATGTTTTCGCTGCGGGTCACGATGTTATCGCCTGCAAGTCCCGAGATCGGGATCGGCAGAAACGCCTTCATGCCAAGTTGGGCTGCAAAGTGTGAATATTCTTTCACAATCTCGTAGAACCGCTCTTGGCTATAGCCGACGAGGTCCATCTTGTTGACGGCCAGCACCACGTTGCGGATGCCGAGCAAATTGACCAGATAGCTGTGCCGGCGCGTCTGGGTCAAAACGCCTTGGCGGGCGTCAATCAGGATCACCGCAAGGTCGGCGGTCGAGGCGCCCGTCACCATATTGCGGGTGTATTGTTCATGGCCGGGGGTGTCGGCGACGATGAACTTGCGTTTATCGGTGGCGAAAAAGCGATAGGCCACGTCGATGGTGATGCCTTGCTCGCGTTCGGCCGCAAGACCGTCGACCAAAAGCGCAAAGTCGATGTTCTGCCCTTGGGTGCCATGCGCCTTGCTGTCGTGTTCAAGGCTGGCAAGCTGGTCTTCAAAGATCATCTTGCTGTCATACAAAAGCCGACCGATCAGAGTGGATTTGCCATCATCAACCGAGCCGCAGGTGATAAAGCGCAGCATGGTCTTGTGCTGATGTTTCAACAGATAAGCGTCGATATCCTGAGCGATCAGGTCTTCGGCGATATAGACGGGGTCTTTGGACAGATCGGACATCAGAAATACCCCTCTTGTTTTTTCTTCTCCATCGATGCGGCCTGATCATGGTCGATCGCGCGGCCTTGCCGTTCGGAGGTGGTGGTCAGCAGCATTTCCTGAATAACTTCTGGCAAAGTGGTCGCCATGCTTTCAACGGCCCCCGACAGCGGATAGCAGCCCAAAGTGCGAAAGCGCACCGATTTCATCTCGGGAACCTGCCCTTTGGCGAGCGGAAAGCGGTCGTCATCCACCATGATCAGCATGCCGTTATAGGTCACAACGGGGCGCGGGGCCGAGAAATACAGCGGCACGATCTCGATATTTTCCAGATGGATATACTGCCAGATGTCCAGCTCGGTCCAGTTTGACAGTGGGAAAGCGCGGATGCTTTCAGCCTTGGATTTGCGGGTGTTATACAGGCGCCAAAGCTCGGGGCGCTGGTTTTTAGGGTCCCACCGATGGTTGGCAGAGCGGAAGGAAAAGATGCGCTCTTTGGCGCGCGATTTCTCTTCGTCACGGCGCGCGCCGCCAAAGGCCACGTCAAAGTTGTATTTGGTCAAGGCCTGCTTGAGCCCTTCGGTTTTCCACATATCGGTATGCAGACTGCCGTGGTCAAAGGGGTTGATGCCCTTTTCAAGGGCCTCGGGGTTTTGATACACGATCAACTGCATGCCTGCATCGCGGGCGGCTTTTTCGCGCAGCTTATACATCTCTTGAAACTTCCACGTCGTATCGACATGCAAGAGCGGAAAGGGCGGCGGCGCAGGGTAAAAGGCCTTTTTCGCCAGATGCAGCATGCAGGCGGAATCTTTGCCAACAGAATAGAGCATCACCGGATTTTCAGCGTTCGCCACCACTTCGCGCATGATGTGGATGCTTTCAGCTTCGAGGCGCTGCAAATGGGTCAAACTGCTTTGCGAAACCGCTTCGGACGGGCGCTGATCTGGCATTCTCAAATTCCTTCTTGGACCGTGCTGCGTATTTGGCAAATCTTGGTGAAATTTCCAAGGGCATAAGGTGAACTGGCCCCCGCAGGGCCAATAATGGGGACATAAAGCCAGCGATTGCGCCGATTTTGTGCCGTTGTTCGGTCTTTTTGCCAAGTTTCAGAAAGTTGTCAGCCAAATCGAGCCTCAGCGCCCCGATGACCCGGTGTCGCCGGCAGCAAACATTTAAGGTGATCAACGCGGAAGGTGCCACCAGAGGCCCGCATCCAAACCCGCAAACTCTAAGCCTCAGGCCAAGAGGGCATGCCGGAATGTGGAACAGATCAAACCGGAACGCTGGCCCAGCGGGCACGCTCCGCCGCCCGCACATTGGCCAGCCGCGCGGCGCTTATTTAGGGATAAACTGCCGGATTATCCCGCCCAGATGTGCGTAGTCATCAAACACGAAATCTTTGGGCAGGTCTTCAACCGGGGTCTTGCGATACCCTTTGGTGTAAAGGCCAAAGGGTATCTTTGCGTTCATTGCCGTTTCGGCATCAACCTCGCTATCGCCGACATAGAGCCGTCTTGTCGCCTTCAGTTCCGAAAATGCAGCGAGAAGGGGGGCTGGATCGGGCTTTTTGACCGGCAGGCTATCGCCACCTATGACCACATCGAAAAACGGCGAAAGACCCAGAGCGTCAAGGATCTGAACTGAAGGCACCCGGAATTTATTGGTGCAGAGGCCAAGCCTGTACCCCGCAGCGACAAGCGCAGTCAGGGCGTCGATAACACCGGGATAAGCGCGCGTCAGATCCGCCGGCTGCGCACTGTAGTACTCCAGCATCAACGTTTTCATCCGCTCTTCCTCGGTCTTGGCCAGGCCGCATTCAATCCGCGCAAGGCGCACCAGATTTGGGATGCCGTTGCCGATAAAGCTGGTTACCTTTTGAAGCGTGAGCGGTGCCTGATCATAGTGCCCTAGAACCTTGTTTGCTGCCGCATGCAGATCAGGGGCGCTGTCCACGAGGGTGCCGTCAAGGTCAAATACAATCGCTTCTGTCATCAGGTTGTCCATCGGGTTGAGCATCCCTTTCGCAGGGTTTGCGCTTCGGGGATAAGGCGGCGAATTGTCTCTAAGCCGCCCAGTTCGGTGAAGTCCTTGATCACTTTGGCCGCGGTCGAAAAATCTTCGTTCGCGGTATATGCAGACGGCGAAACGATACAAAGCAAGCCCGCTGCGCTGGCGGATTTCAGGCCATTGGCGCTGTCCTCCAGCGCGATGGCGCGAGAGGCAGGCAGGCCCAAACGCGTCAAAGCCAGTTGATAGACGTCGGGCGCGGGTTTCTTGGCAGCAACCTCATCGCCCGAGGCGATCACCGCAAACAGCAGGTCCGCCACCACGCCAAAGGTCGCCAGACACAGCGCCTCGACGTTCGGGCGGCTGGTGGTGGTGGCAATGGCAAGTTTCAGACCCGCAGCACGGGCCTCATCAATCAAGGCCTGAACGCCCGCGCGCAGGGGCAGATCGCCCTTGGCCATCAGGTCTGTGTAGCGCGCTGTCTTGGCGATGTGCAGCGCAGGGATATCAAGATCGCAAGGGTGGCCCCCGACCTCGGTCAGATGCCGCGCGATGCGTTCCTTGCCGCCCGTCGTGGTCAGCAAGCGGCGATAGTCATCCCGTGTCCAGTACCAGTCAAGGCCATGGTCGGCAAAGGTTTCGTTAAAGGCTTGACGGTGTAACTCCTCGGTTTCAGCAAGGGTGCCATCGACGTCGAATATCAGCGCCTCAAGCATAGCCGGTGGCGGCCTTGCGGATTGCCGCGATGTTTTCGCCGTAAACCTGCGGGTTGTGAACCGAGCCGCCACGAAACACCGCAGAGCCTGCTACAAGCACATCCGCACCTGCTGCGACCACAAGCGGGGCCGTGGTCGGGTCTACGCCGCCGTCAATCTCGATGTGAATTTCACGATCGCCGATCATTTCGCGCAGACGACGAATTTTGTCGGTCATATCAATGAATTTTTGCCCACCGAAACCGGGGTTTACGGTCATCACGCAGACAAGATCAGCCATCTCCAGCAGATGGGCAATCGCCTCGGCCGGGGTGCCGGGGTTCAGAGCGACACCCGCCTTCATGCCTGCCGCACGAATGGCCTGCAACGTGCGGTGAATATGCGGCCCTGCCTCGATATGCGCTGTCAGAATATCGGTGCCGGCATCGGCATAGGCCTCGATAGAGGCGTCAACGGGAGAGATCATCAGATGCACGTCCATCACCGTTTCCACATGCTTGCGAAAGGCTTTGACCGCAGGGGGGCCAAAGGTAAGGTTGGGCACAAAATGCCCGTCCATCACATCCACATGCACCCAATCGGCACCCTGCGCTTCTATAGCCCGGATTTCGCGGCCAAAATCGGCGAAATCGGCCGACAGGATGGACGGGGCGATCTTGATTTTACGGTCAAAGTTCATGGAGGGTCCTCGGCAGTTTGGGGAAAAGGCCGCCCGATGGGGTCATCGGGCGGTGTGTGATTACAGCGATCCGTCAGAATAACGTTTGGCCATGTCGTCTTGGGGGATCGGTGTGATCTTGCTGGCATTTCCCGCGGTGCCAAAGGCCTCATAGCGGTCACGGCACAGCTTGGTGACTTCGTCCATACCGGGGATCGCAAATTTGCGCGGGTCAAATTCACGGGCGTTACCTTTTGCGACTTTGCGCATCTGGCCGGTGATCGCCATGCGCAGATCGGTGTCAATGTTCACCTTGCGCACACCATGCTTGATGCCGCGCACGATTTCTTCGACCGGAACGCCATAGGTTTGCGGCATCTCGCCGCCGTTGTCGTTGATCAGGTCCTGCAAATCCTGCGGCACCGAGGACGAGCCGTGCATGACCAGATGAACATGCGGGATCTTTTCGTGAATCGCGGCAATGCGGTCCATCGCCAGAATGTCACCCGTCGGTTTACGGCTAAACTTGTAGGCGCCGTGACTGGTGCCGCAGGCGATTGCCAGCGCGTCAACTTTGGTTTTTGCGACGAAATCCTTGGCTTGGTCAGGATCGGTCAGCAGCATGTCCCGCGACAGCTTGCCGACGGCGCCTGATCCGTCTTCTTCGCCCGCCTCGCCTGTCTCAAGGCTGCCCAACACACCCAGCTCGCCTTCGACGCTGGCCCCGATCCAATGGGCCAGACGCGAAACCCGCTCGGTGATAGCGACGTTGTAGTCATAAGAGGCAGGGGTTTTCATATCGGCTTGCAGCGAGCCATCCATCATCACCGAGGTAAAGCCGTGCCGGATCGCTGACAGGCAGGTCTGTTCGTTGTTGCCGTGATCCTGGTGCATGACCAGCGGAATGTCCGGGAACATTTCAGCCAATGCCGCCACGATATGGCGCAGCATGATGTCACCGGCATAGGACCGCGCGCCGCGGCTGGCTTGCAGGATCACGGGCGCATCGCAGACCTTGGCCGCGCGCATGATCGCAAGACCCTGCTCCATGTTGTTGATGTTGAAAGCGGGGACACCGTAGCTGTGTTCTGCCGCATGATCGAGGAGCTGGCGAAGCGTGATAAGGGCCATGGTTCAAACCTTTTCTGTAACGCGCATCAGCGCGGCGATGCCGGGAAGCGTCTGCCCCTCGAGCCATTCCAAAAATGCACCTCCTGCCGAGGAGACATATGTGAAGTCTTGGGCAACCCCTGCCGCGTTCAGAGCGGCAACAGTGTCACCGCCACCTGCAACAGTGATGGCGTTGCCGTCTTGGGTCAGCGCCGCCGCGCGTTTCGCAAGGGCGACAGTCGCGCGGTCAAAGGGTGGGATTTCAAAGGCGCCCAAAGGGCCGTTCCACAAGATCGTGCGCGCAGCCCCCAAGACACGTGAGAACGATTTGACTGCCTCGGGTCCGGCATCAAGGATCATCGCATCCGCAGGGCAGGCATGGGCGTCAACCGTTTCCGATGCTGCCCCCGCTTTGAAGTCGCGCGATATAACGGCGTCTTTCTGAACGAGGATGGTGCAACCGTTTTGGGCCGCCAGCCTGCGGATATCGGCAACGGTTGACAGCTGATCGGCTTCATGCAGCGATTTTCCCATCGGGGCACCGTCAGCAAACAAAAAGGTGTTTGCCATGCCGCCGCCAACGATCAGATGGTCAACTTTTCCGACAAGGTTCCTCAGAACATTGATCTTGCTGGAAACCTTGGCCCCGCCGACTATCGCCACGGCTGGCCGCTGCGGGGTTTCGAGCGCGGATGAAAGGGCCGACAACTCTTCAATCAGCAAGGGCCCGCCATAGGCCGGCAGCAGATGCGCCAAAGCCTCGGTCGAGGCATGGGCGCGGTGCGAAACCGAAAAGGCGTCATTCACATAAAGATCACCCAGCGCAGCAAGATCGGCCGCAAAAACAGGATCATTGGCTGTTTCACCGGCATCAAAGCGCAGGTTCTCTACCAAGAGCGCGCTGCCGTCTGGCAAGGCCCGGCTGATCGCTTCGGTCTGCAGGCCGCGAACCTGCGGTGCAAAGGCGACGTCGCATCCCAAGGCATTTGACAAAGGCGCCAACAGCTTTTGCACCGAAAACGCAGGGTCGGGTTGCGTTGCCTTTGGGCGGCCAAAATGCGTCAGGATAACCAGCCGCGCGCCAGAGGCCAGCAGCGGCCGCATCCCGGTTGCGAAACGGGTAATCCGGGTCAGGTCCGTGACCTGATCGCCGTCCATCGGCACGTTCAAATCAGCGCGCACGACCAGCCGCTTGCCTTTCACCGACACTTGAGAAATCGGGCGGATCATAGCAGTATGCCCATGGCGACGGCGGTGTCGGCCATGCGGTTGGAAAACCCCCATTCGTTGTCATACCAGGACAGGACGCGCACCATGCGGCCCTCCATCACCTTGGTTTGATCCATATGGAAAATCGACGAATGCGGATCGTGGTTGAAATCCATCGAAACATTGGGCCGGTCAGTGAAGCCCAAAACCCCCTTCATCGGCCCGTTTGCCGCGACGCGTATGGCCGCGTTCACCTCATCAACGCTCGTGTCGCGGCTAGCTTCGAACACCAAATCCACGACCGAGACATTGGGGGTTGGCACGCGGATCGCGACGCCGTCCAATTTGCCCGCCAGTTCTGGCAGCACAAGGCCCACCGCCTTGGCCGCGCCCGTGGATGTCGGTATCATCGACAGGGCTGCGGCGCGCCCGCGATAAAGATCGCTGTGCATGGTGTCCAGCGTGGGCTGATCGCCGGTATAGCTGTGGATCGTGGTCATAAAACCTTTGGTGATCCCGATGGCGTCGTTCAGCACCTTGGCGACCGGTGACAGGCAGTTCGTCGTGCAAGATGCGTTGGACACCACCAGATCCTGCGCGGCGAGGCTGCCATGGTTCACACCAAAAACGATGGTCTTGTCAGCGCCGACCGATGGGGCCGAGACCAGAACGCGTTTGGCCCCATTTTCCAGATGTGACGCGGCTTTGTCGCGGTTGGTAAAGATGCCGGTGCATTCCATTGCGATATCGACACCTGACCAAGGCAATTCGCGCGGGTCACGCAGCGCCGTCACCTTGATCGGGCCTCGGCCCACGTCGATCCAGTCTGCTCCGGTTTTCACTTCGCCCGGAAAGCGGCCATGAACGCTGTCAAACCGGATCAGATGCGCATTGGTTTCCACAGGCCCAAGATCATTGATCGCCACAACTTCGATGTCGCTCCGACCCGACTCGATGATCGCACGAAGCACGTTTCTTCCGATACGGCCAAAGCCGTTTATTGCCACTCTCACTGTCATGTATTTGATCCTGTTCGCTAAAGTCTGGTCATGGCGGCTTCTGCCACCGCTTTGGCCGTAATCCCGAAATGGTCATAGAGTGCGTCAATCGGGGCCGAGGCACCAAAGCCGGTCATCCCGACAAAGCCATCGTCTTGGCGCAGCACCATATCCCAGCTCATGCGGATAGCGGCCTCAACCCCCACGCGGGGCGCGTCCCCCAGCACCGCATCACGATAGGCGGCGGGTTGTTTGGCAAAGCATTCGAACGACGGAGCCGAGACAACGGCAACGCTTATGCCCTTTGCCGCAAGCTGGTCTGCCGCCTGCATCGCGATCTCAACCTCGGACCCGCTGGCGATTAAGGTTACCTGCCGCGGTCCGTCGCAATCCCGCAGCACATAGGCTCCTTTGGCCGTCAGATTCTCGGCGCTTACGGATGTGCGCAGAGCGGGCAACCCTTGGCGAGACAAGGCCAGCACGACAGGCGATGTTCTGGTCGCCATTGCAATTTCCCAGGCCTCTGCCGTCTCCATCGCATCACAGGGGCGGATCACTGTGAGGTTTGGAATAGCCCGAAGCGAGGCAAGGGTTTCAACAGGTTGGTGTGTCGGACCGTCTTCGCCCAGACCAATACTGTCATGGGTCATTACGAAAATGGTGGGCACCTGCATCAGCGCGGCCAGACGGATCGCCGGGCGCGCGTAATCGGCAAAAACCAGAAACGTGCCACCATAGGGACGGAACAAGCCAGACAGCGCGATACCGTTCATCGCGGCCGACATGCCAAACTCGCGGATGCCATAATGCAGGTAGCGGCCTGAAAAGTCCGCAGGTGTGACCGACGTTTGCCCCTTGCTTTGGGTCAGGTTCGATCCGGTCAGATCGGCGGAACCGCCGATGCTGAAGGGCAAGGCGGCGTTGACCACATCAAGCGCCATCTGGCTGGCTTTGCGGGTGGCAACCTTTGGAAGATCGATGGCAAGCTTGGCCTTGTAGGCCGCCATTGCCTTGTTCAAAGGGGTGATGTCTTGCTGCAGATGCGCGGTGAAATCAGCCTTTTTGTCAGATACCGCAAGCGACGCGTCCCATGTGGCCCGCGCATCACTTCCGCGTTCTGCGATCTTGTTCCATGCCGCATATACCTCGTCGGGGATTTCAAAGGCAGGATGGTCCCAGCCAAGCTGCACCCGAGCGGCGGCAATTTCAGCATTGCCCAAAGGGGCGCCATGCACGTCATGGCTGCCTTGTTTGTTCGGGGCGCCGAAACCGATGATCGTCCGGCAAGCCAGCAACGACGGACGCGGATCGCGGCGGGCTTCATCAAGAGCTGCTGCGATGTCTTCGACGTCATGGCCATCGACGCTGCGCACATGCCAACCGGCGGCCGCGAACCGGGTCTTCTGATCGGTTGAGGTCGACAGATTGGTATCGCCGTCGATGGTGATGCGGTTATCATCCCACATCACAACCAGATGCCCCAACCGCATGTGGCCGGCCATATCAATGGCTTCGTGGCTGATGCCTTCCATCAGGCAGCCGTCGCCCGCGATCACATAGGTGAAATAGTCGATCAGTTCCGCAAAGCGCGCCTCGGCAAGCCGTTGCGAAATGGCCATCCCGACGGCCGTGGCAAGCCCTTGGCCCAGCGGGCCGGTTGTCACTTCGATCCCTTTGGCATGACCGTATTCGGGGTGGCCCGCCGTGCGGCTGCCCATTTGACGAAAGCGGCGCAGCTGTTCCATCGGCATGTCGTCATAGCCAAGCAGATGGTTGATCGCGTAAAGCAGCATCGAGCCGTGGCCCGCCGAGAGGACAAAACGGTCGCGGTTTGGCCATTTGTCATGCGCCGGATCAAGCATGATATAGCGGTTGAACAAGACCGCCGCGACATCGGCCATACCCATCGGCATGCCCGGATGGCCAGAGTTGGCGGCCTGCACCGCATCCATCGCCAGCGCACGGATCGCATTTGCCATCGGGCGTTCATCAGCGGATTTCATCGTGATCGTCATGCTCGCTCTCCCTCAGCTGCGCTTTTTGCGGGCGGTGCTGATCAGGCGCTCGATCAGCGGTGTCAGGATCAGCTGCATCGCCAGATCCTGTTTGTTTCCGGGGATAACGATGGAATTCGCCCGGCTCATCCACGAGCCAGAGATCATCGAGGTCAGATAGGGGAAATCAATGCCGCGCGGATTTCGGAACCGGATCACCACGAGGCTTTCATCCGGTGTCGGAATCCAGCGGGCAATAAACGGGTTCGAGGTATCGACCATCGGCACCCGCTGAAAGTTGATGTCGCTTTCGGTGAACTGCGGACAGATGCAATGCACATAGGCATGCATCCGGCGCAGGATTGTATCTGTCACAGCCTCGGTCGAGTACCCACGCGAGTCTCGGTCGCGGTGGATCTTCTGGATCCACTCGAGGTTCATCACCGGAACGACGCCGATTTTCAGGTCTGCCAGCTTTGGCAGGTTCACCTCATCATTCACCACCGATCCGTGCAAACCTTCATAGAACAAAAGGTCGGTGCCATCCTCAAAGGGGGCCCAGGCCGTGAATTCGCCCGGAGGCACGCCAAAGCGTTCAGATTCCTGCGCATCGTGAACATAGTGGCGGCTCCGTCCCTTGCCGGTTTCGCCATATTCACGGAACACGCGCTCCAGCTCTTGCAGCTCATTCGCTTCATAGGAAAAATGCGAGAATGTTTCATTCCCTTCGGCGCGTCGTCTGTCCAGCTCTGCCCGCATTTCGGCGCGGTTATAGCGGTGAAACGCATCGCCCTCGATGGACACAGCCTTGATGCCTTCGCGGCGGAAAATCTGGTCAAATGTCTTTTTGACGGTCGAGGTGCCCGCACCGGAAGAGCCGGTTACACTGATGATGGGATAGGTTGTGCTCATGCTTTCAGCTCCTGAAAAGTCCGCGCGTCCCAAAGAGCGCGGATGTCTCTTCATGGGGCAGGTCATGGTATGTCGCGACGCGCGCAACCTTGTTCTTTGATCCAAAAACAAAGGGGGTCCGGGCGTGCAGGCTGGTTGGCACCGCATCCAGAACGGGCTGCTGCCCATCCGTTGCCTTGCCACCCGCCTGTTCGATCAGGAAGGCAATCGGCGCGCATTCATAGACGTAGCGCAGGCGCCCGTTGGCATAGCCCGGACGCGCATCTCCCGGATACAGAAAGATACCGCCCCGTGTCAGAATGCGATGTGTTTCCGCCACCAGTGAGGCAATCCAGCGCATGTTGAAATTCTGCTCAAGCGGGCCTTCGTTGCCTGCGACACGGTCGTCGATATAGGCCCGGATCGGGGCTGACCAATGCCGGTAATTTGAAGCGTTGATCGCATATTCCTTGGAATCCGCGGGCAGATCAGCGATCCGGCCCAGCAGCGTGAATTTCTGGGTTTCCGGTTCCAGAACATATTTCAGAACGCCATCACCCATTGTGATCATAAAGGCGCATTGCGGCCCGAAAATTGCATAACCCGCCGCCAGTAAATCCCGGCCGCTGCGCAGAAAACTTGCATCTGGGTCCGTGTCGGCGGGGTAAATCCCAAAGATGGTTCCGATCGAGACGTTGGTATCAATGTTGGAGGAGCCATCCAGCGGGTCGATCGCAAGCGCAAAGGCTCCGTCCGGATTCAAGGTGACAACGCTGTCTTGTTCTTCCGACGCATAGAATCGCACAGCACCCCCCTTGAGTGCCGCGATAAAGGCCGCATCCGCGATCACATCCAGCGCCTTTTGCGCATCGCCATCGGTGTTGGTGCCAGCGGCGTGCCCCAGATTTTCATCCAGCCCGCCGCGTGCGATGCGCCGCGCCAAAGCGGATGCCACGCCGGCAATCCGGTCCAGTTCCTGCGCCAGCGCCGGATCTGTCTTTGGTGGAATGGCGTCAAGAAATTCTAGCATGGCTCCCCCCTTGCGTTGAAGGAAGAGTTGCGCGAGAACAGATTTGAGGAAATTTAAAATAATGAAATCGAAATTAGATAAAAATGAAGGCGTGCGCCCTGAGGCCCTGACGCTCAAGCAACTTCGGGCGCTTTTGGTGGTGGAACGACATGGCTCACTTACCCGCGCGGCACAGGATCTGAACCAGACAGTTCCCGCAGTTCATAGCCAAATCAAAAACTTGGAGGTGGCCATCGGCCAACCGCTTTTGTTGAAATCGGCAGATGGGTCGGGGTTTATCCCCAGCGAGGCAGGTCACGCGCTTTTGCGCGCTGCTCGCAGGATTGAAGCCAATTTGTCGCATGCGGTGCAGGAAATTGCCGCTCTTTCCCGCGGCAACACTGGCCGGGTCGTGTTGGGATGCGTCTCAACGGCCAAATATTTCGCGCCGAGGCTGGTTCGTTTGCTGCGTGACGCGGTGCCCGATATCGAAGTGGAACTGCGTATCGCGAATCGTGACGAAACGCTGAAGGCGATGCGGCGCGGCGAATATGATCTGGTGATCATGGGCCGCCCCCCACGCGAGGTGCTTGGTGATGCGATCCCGCTTGGTGCCCATCCGCATGGAATCGTGGTGCCCCCGGATCATGCTTTTGCCAGACACGACGGATATGACCCTGCGCTTTTGTTGAAAGAAACCTTCTTGTGTCGCGAAGAAGGGTCAGGAACGCGCCTGCTGATGGAGCGCTATCTGGATCGTCTTGCCGAAGGGGTAATGCCGCCGATGGTGATGATGCCGTCGAATGAGACAATCAAACAGGCTGTCCTGGCGGGACTGGGGCTTGGGTTTCTATCCTTGCACACCGTCAGCGATGAACTGGCCTCTGGGCGTTTGGCCCTGGTGCGCGGGCCGGGTTTGCCGATCATGCGACATTGGTATCTGATTATTGCCAATGAACCGGGGCAGCCGCCTTCGCAGGCCACCACTCGGGTCGCGCGTGAGATTGAAGCCCTTGGAGGAGCCTATCTGCCGCGCGCTAGCGGGTAAGGGTTGCGTAAAGCTGGGGCAACCGTTCCGGCAGACGTTCGACGCGGTCAAGCACCATAACCCCGCGTGGCCCGAAAATGCGCTGCACATAGATGTCGGCACCCGCGTCCAGCGTCAGGCAAAATGGGGTGATGCCCTGTTGCAAGGCGTCCTCGACAGCGCGGCGCGTATCGGCCCGCAGATAGTGCGGGTCGCGCACATCAATATCGGCAGGGGACCCGTCGGTTAACACCAGCATCAGCTTGCGTGTTGATTTGACCTTGCGCAACTGCGCTGTCGCATGGCGAATGGCGGTTCCCATCCGGGTCGAAAGCCGCCCCTGCGCCCCCATCAGACGCGCCGCCGCCAGACCACCCCAAGGCTGGTCAAAGTCCTTGAACCGTTCGTAATACACCTGCGCCCGCCCGTCAGAGCAAAAGCCATGAATGGCAAAGCTGTCGCCCACTCGGTTGATCGCCTCGGCCAGCAAGACGCAGGCCGATTTGGTCAGATCCAGCACAGTCTTGCCATCGCCCACCGGGTCATTGGTGGATTCCGAGAGATCGAGCAGCACCATAACGGCGGTATCACGAGTCTTGCGGATCTGGCGCATCATCACGCGCGGGTCGGGCTGACGCCCCATCCGGATATCAATTGCGGCGTTGATTGCGGCGTTGGTATCGATCTCGTCGCCATCCTCCAGCTTGCGAATACGCTGCGTGCCTTGTGGCCGCATCGCATCCAGTCTGTGACGCAACCGCTCCATCACCGGGCGGTTTTCCTCAAGGATAGCTGTGGCGCCAGCCGGGTCGCCCAGTTTTGCGCGGCGTTCCAGCACGGTTGCCCAAGCCGGGCGCATCATCTGGATCGTATGATCGAATTCATCATAGAAAACGGGCGGGGCAACCGGCTCACGCCCTTCCTTTTCGTTAAAGCTTTTGCCGTCGTCGTCGAACAATTCATCAGCCTGAACCCAGATTTCCTGCGCGTCTTCTTCAGCGGTTTCCACCTCTACCTCGTTCACCATTTCCATGATGCTGACGTATTTGCGAAGTTGGGGTGCCAAGGCAGGCGCGTTATTGAAATCGAGGTCTTCAAACTCCCAAAGCAGGCGATTGTCGCAGCGGTAGGGGCAGCAGGGCATGTCTTTATGCGCAGAATAGGCCTGCCCGCGCAGGCGATCCGCCAAAAGCAGACCCAAATCGCGCGAGGCTTTCATGTTGGTCAGGTCGATGGCTGCGAATTGCGCCCGAACCCATGCGCAAAGTTCGCTTTCAGCAGGGGAGTCGGGCCGCAACAGCGCGCGGGCAATGCGATCAAATTCACCTGCAATTCCGGTCCCGGTTCGGGTATGAAACCTGCTCCAAAGCGCGCGCAGGCGGGGCAAGCGGTCAATCGCCAAAGCCTCGGCGCGGGCATCCTCGATCAAGCCGATGCAGGTGGATTGCAAGGCATTCAGGCCTTCGCCGCGAATGGGCGCGCGCAGGCAGGACAGATGCGCGGCCAGATGGGCCACCTGCGCGCGATAGAGATCCAGCGCTGGCTCGCCATTCCAGTCGTCCAGCGCGTCTGGCAGATGCAGGCTGAAACCTTCGTAAAAGGGGCGCAACCCCGCCCGGCTTTCAAAATCCCCCGCCGTAGGCACCAGCATGAAATCCCGCGCCCAAAGCGCCCGCAGATACATCATCAGGCGGCGCTGAAGATCAACCAGCAAGGTGCCTTTGCGCTCGCGCTGAACCACCTTGCGCGACTCTTCGGTCTCCAGCGTGAAATAGCGCAACAGTTCGGGGTAGTTGGTGCGATGGGCGTCCACCCCCCAGTCGGCCCAACGCCGCAAACCCCCAAGCGTCAACACATCCAGCAATTGCGGCAGGTGATCCAACATCGGGCGCAAGGCGCGTGGGGCGCGGGCCAGCAAATGTTCCAGAAACCGTAGGTAAGACAGGAACAGACCCGCATCCCCCAAGCGGGTCGCGGCAAGCGGCGCTGTGTCCAGAACCCGCGCAATCACCGCGCCAGAGGTGCGCGACACAAAGCCCAGCAGCAGGGGCAACAGTTCCGTCAGCACATCCTCGCCCAGATCGCGGGCAAGCACAGGCGCGGCTTCGATCCATGCAATGACCGGATCATCGCCGCGACCCATTTGCATCAACGCGTCGGTGCCACGCAGCCATGTATCCAGCCCCCGCGGCGACAGCCTGCGCCGGGCATCCGGCACGGCGGCAAACAGTCGCTGGGCGACAATTGGTGGCAGCCGCTCGGGCAGACCTGCGTGGTCTTCTGGCAGGATGTCAGAACCAGGTTGCAACGGCTGCATCCAGTGCGTCGCGCATATCGGGATCATCGGTGATCGAATGCACAAGCGCCATCCCGCAAGCATCCCGCGGCGCGACACCTCGGGTGATCAGACGGCCGGCATGGATCAGCATGCGGGTTGAAACGCCTTCATCAAGGCCATGCCCTTTGAGGTTGCGCGACCGCGCACCGATCTCTACCAGCTTTGCTGCGGTTTGCGCATCAACCCCGGATTCATGGGCGACAATCTCGGTTTCGACGGCGGGACCGGGCCAGGTAAAATCCATCGCACCAAAACGCTGCTTGGTAGATTGCTTGAGATCCTTCATCAACGACTGATAGCCGGGGTTATAGCTGATGATGACCAGAAAATCGTCATGCGCGCGCAGCAATTCGCCTTTCTTTTCCAGCGGCAGGACGCGGCGGTCATCGGTCAGCGGGTGAATGGCAACGGTCGTATCCTGCCGCGCCTCGACCACCTCATCCAGATAGCAGATGGCCCCATGGCGCGCGGCAAAGGTCAGCGGACCGTCTTGCCAGCGGGTACCAGCGGCATCCAGCAAATAGCGCCCGATCAGATCCGAAGCGGTCATATCCTCATTGCAGGCCACGGTCACCAGCGGGCGGCCCAGTTTCCATGCCATATGCTCGACGAACCGGGTCTTGCCGCACCCCGTCGGGCCCTTCAGCATGACAGGAATCCGCGCCTGCCAAGCCGCTGTGAACAGCGCTACCTCGTTGCCCGTTTCACACCAATAGGGTTCTGAAGTGACGCGAAACTCTTCCAGCACATCTTTCATGGGTCAGGGCCTTTTTGTCCGGGGAATGGCAGCAGGCGGACGCCCCCGCCCACATGATCGGGCAGGGGCGCAGGATGTCAGACATTCTTGCCACGGTAGACGACCATGTTTGCGCCTTGGCTTTGCGAGAAATTGTCATAGCCAAGCAGCCGAACGTGATGGCGCGGGTTGGCGTTGTGGCACTGCTCCAGCTCTGCCAAAATCGCATCGACATCGGTTTCGCCAAACATCGGCAGCTTCCACATGTACCAATAATAGCCGCGCGCGTTTTCCGGTTCGGTGTGTTCGATGGCCGGGTTCCAGCCGTTTTTGACGATCCATTCGATCTGCTTGCGCATCTGCTCTTTGGTCATCTCGGGCAGGTAAGAAAAGGTTTCCATCTTGCGGCTGGCCGGATCGGAAAGGCGGGATGGGTAATCCTGAATAGTGCTCATATCTGTGTTTCCTTTTGTATCCTGTTGCGACCCGGGTCAGCGGTGCTGCACATCCAGTTTGTCCACGGTGTCAAATTCGAATTTGATCTCTTTCCAGGTTTCCATCGCGACTTTGAGTTCGGGGCTGTGCTTCGCCGCCTTGATCAGGATGTCCTTGCCCTCACGTTCCAATTCACGGCCTTCGTTGCGGGCCTGTACGCAGGCCTCCAGTGCCACACGGTTCGCTGCGGCGCCTGCCGCGTTGCCCCAAGGGTGACCCAGCGTGCCACCGCCAAACTGCAAAACCGAGTCGTTGCCAAAGATCGAAACCAGTGCCGGCATGTGCCAGACATGGATCCCGCCCGAGGCCACCGGAAAGACCCCCGGCATCGACCCCCAGTCCTGATCAAAGAATACCCCCATCGAACGGTCTTCCTTGATGAACTTGTCGCGCATCAGGTTGATCCAGCCCAGCGTTGCGTTGCGGTCGCCTTCCAGCTTGCCGACGACGGTGCCGGAATGCAGGTGATCGCCGCCCAACAGACGCAGAATTTTCGTCAGGACGCGAAAGTTGATCCCGTGGTTCGGGTTGCGGTCCATCACCGCATGCATGGCGCGGTGAACATGCAAAAGCATCCCATTATCGCGACACCACTTCGACAGCGAGTTATGCGCCGCCCAGCCCATCGTCAGATAGTCGGACATGATGATCGGCGACCCGATTTCCTTGGCAAACTCGGCGCGTTTGTACATTTCTTCTACCGTGCCCGCGGTGACGTTCAGATAATGACCTTTGCGCTCTCCGGTTTCGGCTTCGGATTTTACAATTGCTTCCTGACAGAACAGGAAACGGTCACGCCAGCGCATGAAGGGCTGCGAGTTCACATTCTCATCGTCTTTGGAAAAATCGAGCCCGCCGCGCAGAACCTCATAAACGGCCCGGCCATAGTTTTTGGCCGATAAGCCCAGCTTTGGCTTGATGGTACACCCCAAAAGCGGGCGGCCGTATTTGTCCATCTTGTCGCGTTCAACCTGAATGCCGTGAGGCGGACCAAAGCATCCTTTGACGAACCAGATCGGGAAACGGATATCTTCAAGACGCAGGGACCGCACCGCCTTGAAGCCAAAGACGTTGCCAACAATCGAAGTCATTACGTTGACGACAGAGCCCTCTTCAAACAGGTCAGCCGGATAGGCGACAAAAGCATAAAAGGCGTCATCCTGCCCCGGCACATCTTCGATGCGATAGGCGCGGCCCTTATAATGATCAAGGTCGGTCAAAAGGTCGGTCCAGACCGTTGTCCAGGTTCCGGTCGAGCTTTCTGCCGCAACCGCCGCCGCCGCTTCTTCGCGCGGAACGCCGTCTTGGGGGATCACCTTGAACACCGCAAGAATGTCGGTTTCGCGCACCGAATATTCCGGTTCCCAATAGGTCGAGCGATAATCCTTTACGCCCGCGTCATATTTTTTACCCGCTTTTACAGTCATTCCGTGTCTCTCCTCCCGAGTGGCGTGCGGCAAGGGGCTGCCCGCTAGATCTGAAAGGATGAAGTCACAGGACATAAATAAACAAAACTGAATAGTTTTTAGTTACAGAATAGAGTATCGTATATTGATGCAGTATTCACTTCGCCAGTTAGAGATATTTCAGGCCGTGGCACGGCACCTGTCCTACACCCGCGCCGCCGAAGCCTTGCACCTGACCCAGCCCGCAGTGTTTGCGCAAGTGCGGCAGCTGGAAGCGCAAATCGGCCACAAGCTGATCGACCGGCTGGGCAAAACCCTGTTTCTGACCAGTGCCGGCGAAGCCACGTTGCTGACCGCGCAAACTGTACTGGCCGAGATCGAAAACCTGGATATGCGACTGGCCGAAATTCAGGGTCTTGCACGGGGTCGGTTACGTCTCGCGGTGGTTTCCACTGCGAAATACGATATCCCCCGGCGCATTGGGCTCTTTAACGCCGATTTTCCGGGAATCGAAGTTGTTCTGACCGTGTGCAACCGTCAGGAAATGCTTGCGCGGTTCGCTGACAATACGGACGATCTTTACATTCTCGGCACCCCGCCCGACGAACTTGCGGCCGAGGTCCGGCAATATGCTGAAAACCCTCTGGTCGTAATTGCACCGCCCAATCACCCGCTGGCAGGGCGCAGCAACCTGAGTGTCGTTGACCTTGCAGCCCATCCGTTTTTGATGCGCGAAAGCGGATCTGGCACACGCATCGCGGTGGAAAAGTGTTTTGACGGTGCCGGTGTTACGCCGCGTGTGCGAATGGAGCTTGGCGCGAATGAAGCTGTGAAACAGGGGGTAATCGCCGGGCTTGGATTGTCGGTACTAAGCCGCGGGACGGTCGCGCTGGAACTGCGTCACGGCTATCTGGTGGAGCTTGCGGTTACGCCTTTTCCGCTGATCCGACATTGGCATGTGGTCTGGCCCAAGGGCAAACGGCTTTCCCTCGCGGCAGATGCCTTTTTACGGCAGCTGTAGCCGCCCGGTGGATCGCGCCGAGCAAACCAGAACTGGCTTTTCTCGCTTGGGCTTTTGACACTCTGGGGTTGTGCTGAGCGGGGCCAGACGCTTGGGCGTTGCACAACGGGTGGTGGTTTGGTCTTTGGGGGCCGCGGATTTGGTGCCATCGCACCCGAGGAGCCGCCTGTAAGGGGCGGATTTCACGCGCGTTCGTGCCGCTAAGGCCTGAAAACTGTTGCCAATTTGTAGCGTTGTCCGCGCAATTGTGGCCAAATCCTGCGGGGAACGCCATATTTCCGAAGCTCTGCCGAACAGAGGACTAGAATTTGTGCCTGCATCAAAGTACTTCTGACCCCAATCGGCCTCGAAAACGGGGCTCATAACACTCCAGGCGCCAAAGTCTGGGTTTTGAGGCGGAGTAGTAAGATGGTTCAGGCGATTGATTTCGCCGTTCGCGATTCTGCGGGCGGTAAGCAGCATGGCAGTGTCGCAGGCGACGGCCAAGGTAACTTCATTCAAATCGGATCGGGTGACAGCGTTTCGCTGAACTTGGCCAAGGAATCGATCGTTGCCTATGAACAGCAAGGCAATGACCTGTTGATCAAGCTGTCGGACGGCCGGTCGGTCGTGCTCAGCAATTATTTCCACGAAACGGCTGGACAGATGAACCACCTTTATATCTCGTCCGAAGGCGAGATGACCGAGGTTCTGGTGCATCAAAACACCGATGGCGCGCTGTTTGCCGATTATGGCCCCGTCAGCGGCTGGGACAAATGGAGCCCACTGGACGATTTGCGCTTCACCACGGCGGATTCTGTTTCGGATGCGGTCTATGTGTCGAACGAACCTGCGGGCATGGCGCCGTTCATTCCGGGCCTGTTGGGCGGATTTGGCGGCGCAGGTGCGGCTGCGGCGGCACTGGGTGCGGCGGCAGTGGTTGGCGCAGGCTCGGGCGGCGGTTCTGGCAGCTCTGGCGGCGATACGACCCCACCGGCTTTGACGATCAACCAAGGCACCGATACCGTGCATCACGTTGAAACCGGACAGGACTACACCAATGGCGTGCAAATTGGTGGCACCACCGAGCCGGGCGCGACTGTCAGCGTCGTGGTCAATGGCAACACCCAGACCACCAAAGCCGGCGATGATGGTGTTTGGGAAGTCACCTTCCCCAAGACCGAGGTTGATCCAGGACAATACACTATTCCTGTCGTCGTGACCGCGACCGATGCGGCGGGCAACAGCACAACCGCCTCTGACACTTTGGTCGTCGACACGGTGGTCGAGCCCTTTACCCACACCATCACAAATACCAGCTCGCATGTGGCCGACAGCGTTCTGAACGCGGATGAGGCCGCGGAAGGGCTGACCGTTGGCGGTGCAGTTGAAGCCGGCTCGACGGTTCAGGTGCGTCTGGGCGATGGCAGCTATCACGCCGCTACGGTCGTCGATGGCAACTGGAGCTATACGTTCTCGCCCAGCGAAATCACCTCGGGTGATCTGCATGCGATGACGATGACGGCGATTGCAACCGACAAATACGGCAACGTGTCGGCCCCTTTGACCGGCAATGTGTCGATTGACACACTGGTCAGCAACTTTGCCCATACCAGCACCGATACCAGCTCGATCAAGACCGACAGCGTGCTGAACGGTGCCGAAGCGCAAAGCGGCCTGACGATTGGCGGCACGGTCGAGCCGGGCTCGAGCGTCATGGTCAAGCTGGGCGATGGTATCTATCATGCGGCGAGTGTCACGAACGGCAGCTGGACCTATACCTTTTCGGCAAGCGAAGTGACGCAAGGCGATCTGCATTCGATGCCGATCACGGCGGTGGCGACCGATGCCTATGGCAACGTCTCGGCTCCGATCACCTCAAACGTGTCGGTTGACACTCTGGTCAGCAATTTCGCCATTACCTACACCGATACCAGTTCTGTCGTCGCGGATTCGGTGCTGAACGGTGCCGAAGCGCAGAGCGGGTTGCGGATTGGCGGCACGGTCGAGGCCGGTTCCACCGTCATGGTCAAGCTGGGCGACGGCAGCTATCATCAGGCGAGCGTCAGCAACGGCACCTGGACCTATACCTTCCCGCCTGGTGACGTGACGCAGGGCGATCTGCACGCGATGCCGATCACCGCAATCGCAACGGACGCTTATGGCAACGTCTCGCAAACACTGTCGTCAAATGTCGCCGTCGATACGCTGGTCAGCAACTTTGCCCATACCCACAGCGACACCAGCAGCAATCTGGCGGATGCGATCCTGAACAGGGTCGAAGCTGACAGCGGTCTGACCGTTGGCGGCACGGTCGAGGCCGGTTCGAGCGTTATGGTCAAGCTGGACAACGGCGCCTATCATCAGGCGCAGGTCAGCAATGGCGTCTGGAGCTATACCTTCGCGACCAATGAGATCAGCGCAGGCGACATGCATACGGCAAGGCTGACGGCTGTGGCGACCGATGCCTATGGCAACGTCTCGGCCCCGATCAGCTCGGATATCAAGGTCGACACGCTGGTCAGCAATTTTCATTCGACCAGCACGCCACTGGCGGGTGACGGTATGCTGAACGCTGCCGAAGCCGCAGCGGGCATGACGGTCAGCGGCACGGCAGAGGCTGGGTCGCATATCGTCGTTCACATGCAGAACGGTTCCGAGATGACGACAACGGCCGCCGCGAATGGCAGCTGGAGTGTTGTTTTCGACGCGGCGCACCTGCCTTCGGGCGAAGGCGCCGGGGCAACCAGCTCGATTACTGTCACAGCGACCGATATCGCGGGCAACGTTGCGCATTATGACCAGAGCTTCACCTATGATACCGTGGCCCCTGCGGACCCTTGGGTCACCAACGACGCAGGCACTGGTAACGTGATTTCGGGCATCGCCATTGCGGCGACGGACGATGCGGTCAGCTATCACAGCATCGCGGCAACCGGGGGCGCGCATCAGCTGCAAACCACCGCGACCTTTGAGGCGGGGGTGGATGTGCATGGCAGCAACGTGGCCAGCGAGTGGGCGTTCTTTACCAACCCCGTGCCCGACGGCAGCTATCTCGTCGTGCGCGACACCGATATGGCCGGCAATGAGTCGAGCACGCTCTACATCCGCTCGACCACCGGCGAGACCACGGTGGATCTGTCGCGGGCGGGGCTGAGCGACTTTGATTTTGGCACCATCGATCTGACGGCGTCGCATGCAAATCTGACGCTGACGGCGACGCAGCTGAACGCGCTGACCGGACCGGATAAATCGATGACGATTTCGGGTGGTGTGGATGATCATGTCACGCTGGTCGGTGCCACGGATACGCATACGACCCAGACCCTCCACGGTGAAGCCTATCATGTGTTCACATTGGGCAGTGACGGGGCGAGCGTGTTGATCGACAGCGATATCATCGTCAACAACACTGGCGTCTGATCGGAGCGCCAGATGCACAGGGCCCGCAATACCGGAACCCGGATCGAGGCAGCCAGCCTCGGTCTTGCGCTGGTTGCAGTTGCTTTGCTGACGGCGTGCATGGGGGGAGGCGCGACCTCGGCCCAGCCCAAGCCCGAGGCAGGTGCGGTGAACACCGACGTGGCGACGAAAAACGCCGTGGGCGCAGGTCTGATCGCTGATTTGCAGGCGCGCAAGTCGGTGCTGCCTGCGGGCGGACCCTATTCCAAAGTGGCCGCAGCGGTGCTGGACGCAAGTTCAGGTGCGGCGGCGGCGGAGTTGCGCGTGGCGGAGCTGAAAGCCGATGCGCGGTCAAAGAACTGGCTGCCCTCGCTGGGGCCAAGCGTAAACCTGACCTCTTTGGGTGGGTTGGCCACCAGCCTGCTGCTGGAACAGCCGGTGTTTGACAACGGCGGGCGGCGTGCCCAACGCGAATTCGCCTCGGCCGATGTCGAGGTCGCGGCGGTGTCGCTGTCGACGGCTCTTAATCAGCGGGTGTACGACGGGCTGACAGATTATGTGAATGCAGAACGTGCACGGGCGCAGGCCTCTGTCTCGGAGCAGGCGGCAACCAAGCTGGCCGAGTTTGCCGAAATCATGCGCAAACGGGTTGCGGGCGGCATCTCTGATCTTTCAGAGCAGCGGGTTATCGATCAGAATATGGCCGAGATGGCGGCGACCGTGGCCGGTGACCGGCAGGCCGAAGCCGCCGCGATGGCGGAGCTTGCCGCTCTCGCCGGGCAGCCGATGCTGGCAATTCACGGCATCGACACGCTCGACCCGGCCCGTGCAGAACCGCTGTCGGTGGTCAAGGCACGCGGCGAAGGGTCGCGTGCGATTGCGCAATCGAACATGCAGCTGGCGGGGATGAAGCTGGGGATCACCGCCTCGACGGGTCTCGGCAAGGATGCTTCGGGACCGGGTTTGCGGCTGACTGGAACGGGCCTGCTGAACCCCGGTGCGAAATCCGACATCGAAGCGCTGCGTCAGACCGCAGATGTGGTCGACCGGCAAACCGCCGAAGCCGCAGAGGCCGCCAATCGGCGCATCGTCACGCTGGAGCAACAGCGCGTCACGCTGGCCTCGCGGCAGGTACAGGGAGCCGAGGTTTTGCGCCAGACCGCAAACAATCTCGAGCTGTTCACCACGCAATACAAGGTGGGGCGGCGCACGCTTTTGGAACTGGTGAGCCAGTATGACGCCTTTGCCCGGCTGCAACGCGATCAGGCCTCGCTGCGCTATGACATCGCGTTGATCGAGCTGCAAATTGCCCGCGATCGGGGTGTCTTGGTGGATGGAGCAAAGCTGTGACTGAGGATCGCGTCGTCGCCTTTGACATGAACACACCTCGTTTAGGGCCGGCCGCGCCTCGCACTTCAACGGCCCCGCGCGGGCCGCGTCCGGTGCCGTCCAGCCGGGCACTGGCGCGGGCGCAACTTGCTTCGGTTTACGCTGGCCTGATCGGCAATGAGATTTCGGTGCCGGACCTGATGGAAAACATTCAGATTGCGGCGGGCTCTGCCGCGCTTGGTATCGAGGATGTTGCCAAGGCGTTGCGCCTGTCGGGTGTGACCACGGCTGTCGATACTATCGCGCAGCCGCACGCAGACCATTGGCCTGCGCTGGCCGAGATGACTTCGGGCCAGATCGTGCTTGTGCTGGGTCAGACCGAAGCCGGGGTCGAAGTCTATGACACCTCTGTCGAACATATGCGCGCCGAGGTTTCGGCCGAGGATTTCGCCCAAGTCTATACGGGCCGGTTGCTGCGCGCCAAGACCTCGGTCACGGAACTCGCCGGCCGTCATATCACCAGCACTGTTCAGCCGCATTGGTTCTGGGGCGAATTCCCCCGCTATAAGCGTCAGT
>JAHEBX010000030.1 GCA_024642045.1 Pseudorhodobacter sp.
CCATCTGGCGGCGGTCTATCTGGGGCGGCATTACATTGCGTTTCGCGACCCCGAGCGGGTGCAATCCATCGTGCATCACTTTGATTGGCTGGTGCGCGCCGCCCCATTTGGCGTGCGTGGCGTGATCGAGCATCTGACCACCCTGCGCGCCCAGATGGATCAGTAAACCACCAGTTGCTTCAGATCATAGCCGTTGAAATCCAACAACTCGCGCGCGGCCTTCAGCCGGTCAGATGGAAAGCTGCCACGGTTGAGGATAAAGCCCACACGCCCATCCGGCGAACCGATGACCAGCGTGCGATAATCGGCATCGGCCCAAAGCACCCACCACGGCGCCGGCTGACCCGGCACCTGAAAGCGCCCCGGCCCAACCGGTTGCATCGCCCCCTTGCCCTGCACATCATGGCCCGACTGGCAGAGCCGATAGCTGATCTCCAGCCCGCGCGCGCGTGAGGTGATCTCGGCGGCACCGGGCTTGCAATCGCCCGCAGCGCCAAAGGTTGCGACCTGTTGCCAGCTTCCTGCAAGTCGCGGCACATCCAGCACCGCGTTGGAATAGATCGGCGCATCGGGCGCGCGGTAGCGGCCCAGAGTGACGGTCTTTTGCGGCGCGGCACAGGCCGCAAGCAGCAAAAGCGCGATCAGTCGATACATAGGGTCACCATCGCGCCGTTATCCTGAAAAATCTCGTTGCAGCCAAACAGAGGCTTCACCGGCGCGCAGGTGCCCGATCTGGCAAGGCAGAGGCCCTCGCACTGGCTTTGCTTGCGGCACTCCTTGCCCGAGTCGCGAGTGTAATGCACGCAGGCCATACCGCCTTTGCCCGACGGCAGCCACGTGTCGCCCTTTTTGGCACAGGCTATCGCCTCGGGCGGCAGTGGCGGCGGCGCGGGCGCGGGCGGTGGCGGTTCGGCTTTGGGCGTCGCAGGGCTGGCAGCGCTTGGCCTTGGGCGGGGTTTGGTCTCTGGCGCGACGGGTGTTGGCGCCTCCAGCGAAGTCGTCGCAATTTCGCCGCCGGTGATCGCGTTCGTCCCGCCCGCCGGTGGCTTGGGCGTAAGACCCGCGCCCAAGGTGCAGCCGGCCAGCAGCGCGATAAAACCAAACGTAAGGATCCGGTTGAGCATGGCGTCAGTAGGGCATCGGATGCGCGCGGTGCGCGGCATCGATTTCGTCCATTACCTCGGGCGAAAGTACCAGATCGCCAACACCCAGCGCCCGTTCCAATTGCTCAAGCGTGGTTGCACCCATGATCGGGATGCACGGGAAAGGACGGCTGCGGCAGAAGGCAATGGCCATATGCACCGGGTCGAGCCCGTGGCGCGCGGCAATGCCCAGATAGGCCGCCACAGCCGGAAAGACTTGGGGCGTGATCCGACCCGAAAGATCAGGAATGCCTGCGCGGCGCGAGCCTTCGGGCACCACATCGCCAGCATATTTGCCGCTCAGCAAGCCAGCCGCCAGCGGCGAAAACGCCAGCACGGGAATATTCTCCAGCGCGGTGAACTCGGCCCAGTCGGTATCGGCTTGCCGACACAGAAGCGAATATTCGTTCTGCACGCTGACCATGCGCGGCAAGCCATGCGTCTCGGCCAGCGAAAGCCATTTCGCCGCCCCCCAGACCGTTTCATTGGAAAGTGCAATGTGGCGGATTTTACCTTCTGCAATCAGCTGGGCCGAAACCTCAAGGATTTCAAGCATATGCGCCTCGATCTGCCTGCGATCCTGACCGCGGGGGTCAAAACGCCAATTGCGGCGAAAGTGATACATTGGGCGATTGGGCCAATGGAGTTGATAAATGTCGATATAGTCCGTTTGCAGCCGACGCAGCGAGGCCTCGACTGTCTGGCGCAACACGGGGCCCGTCAGCGGAGCGCCTTCGCGCGCCACCTGCCCGGGCCCCGGCACTTTGGAGGCGATGACCATGCGCTCGCGGCCACCGCGTGCTGCCAGCCAGTTGCCGATGATCTGCTCGGTCAGGCCCAGCGTTTCTGCCCGCACGGGATTGACCGGATACATCTCGGCGGTGTCCCAGAACGTCACTCCGTGATCCAGCGCCATATCCATCTGCGCATGGCCTTCGGCCTCAGAGGTCTGGCTGCCCCAGGTCATTGTGCCCAGGCAAATGTCCGAGACCATCAACCCTGTGCTTCCCAACGCGATTTGCTGCATGTCGCTCTCCTGCTTTTGGCGCAAACCTAGGGTGCAAGCACGGGCAAGGAAAGCCCCACCATGCAGGACGTTGTAAAAGCACGCGCACTAGCAACTGGCACCGGCTTGCGGTAAACAGCGCACAAGACAGCGAAAGGCGCGCGCATGGCACGAATTCTGATCACCTCCGCCATTCCCTATATCAATGGGATCAAGCACTTGGGCAATCTTGTCGGCAGTCAGCTGCCGGCTGATCTGTTCGCGCGCTACATGCGCGGCCGTGGCCATGAAGTGATGTTTATTTGCGCCACTGACGAGCATGGCACACCCGCCGAGCTGGCAGCGGCCAAGGCGGGCAAGCCTGTCGCCGAATACTGCGCCGAAATGCACGAGGTACAGGCCGAGATCGCACGCGGTTTCCGGTTGTCGTTCGACCATTTCGGCCGCTCGTCCAGCCAACGCAATCACAAGTTGACGCAGGCGTTTGCCGGGGCATTGAACCGCGCAGGCCTGATCCGTGAGGTGTCGGAAAAGCAGATCTATTCGATTGATGACGGCCGCTTTTTGCCCGACCGTTATATCGAGGGCACTTGCCCGAACTGCGGTTTCGAATCTGCGCGCGGCGATCAATGCGACAATTGCACCAAGCAGCTGGACCCCACAGATCTGATCAACCCGCATTCGACCATTTCGGGCTCGACCAACCTCGAAGTGCGCGAGACCAAACATCTCTATCTGATGCAGCGCACATTGCGGGATCAGTTGGAAACGTGGATCGACAGCAAGACAGACTGGCCGATCCTGACGACATCGATCGCCAAAAAGTGGCTTCACGACGGCGACGGGCTGCAAGACCGCGGCATCACCCGCGACCTGCACTGGGGTATTCCGGTGATGGATGGCAACAAGCCTTGGCCCGGAATGGAGGGCAAGGTCTTTTACGTCTGGTTCGACGCGCCGATTGAATATATTGCGGGCACGGCGGAATGGGCGGATGCGAACGGTCTGCCAGATGCCGCATGGCAGCGCTGGTGGCGCACCGATATGGGCGCGGCTGACGTGACCTATTACCAGTTCATGGGCAAGGACAACGTGCCCTTTCACACGCTGTCGTTCCCGGCAACGATCATCGGCTCGGGCGAGCCGTGGAAGCTGGTGGATTATCTGAAATCCTTCAACTATCTGAACTATGATGGTGGCCAGTTCAGCACGTCGCGCGGGCGTGGTGTGTTCATGGATCAGGCGCTGTCGATCTTGCCATCAGACTATTGGCGCTGGTGGCTCTTGTCGCACGCGCCTGAATCGGCGGACAGCGAGTTTACCTGGGAGAATTTCCAGACCTCCGTCAACAAGGATCTGGCCGATGTGCTGGGCAACCTTGTCAGCCGCGTTACCAAATTCTGTGTGGCAAAGTTTGGCGCCGTCGTGCCAGCCGCAGGCAGCTTTGGCGTTCAAGAGACCGCGCTGATCGCCGATCTGGGTGCGCGGATCAAGGACTACGCCGCCCTGATGGAGGCGATGGAGGTGCGCAAGGCCGCGGCCGAGCTGCGCGCGATCTGGGTGGTGGGCAACGAATACCTGCAGGCGGCGGCGCCCTGGACAGTGGTCAAGACCGACCCCGACCGGGCTCAGGCAATGATCCGCCTCGCGCTGAACCTGATCCGCGTTTATGCGATCCTGTCGCGCCCCTTTATCCCGGATGCGGCAGCGGCGATGATGGCCGCCATCGGCTCGGATGATTGGACCTGGCCCGACGACACCAGCGCGGCCATGCGCGCCTTGCCCGAAGGCCACGCCTTTGCTGTGCCCGAAAATCTGTTCCGCAAGATCACCGATGAAGAGCGGGTTGAATGGCAAGCCCGCTTTGCCGGTGTGCGCGGCTAGGGTATTGTGCACCAAGCCAGAACCCGACGGGCGGGCAACAGGGGGCATCCGTGGACGACCAGAGCAGATTCGTTTCCAAAGGCGCTGCCCATCTGGAGCTTGCGACCCAGTTTGAACCGCTGGATGTCTGCTTTGTGCTGCTGCCCAAATTCACCATGCTGGCCTTCTCGTCGGCCATCGAACCCCTGCGCATCGCCAATCAGCTGACGCAAAAGGTGCTGTTCAGATGGCAAGTGCTGTCCGAGGATGGTGCCCCGGCGGCCTGCTCGAATGGTGTCGAAGTCATGGTCGAAGGCGCCTGGAGCCATGCCAAACCCGACGGCATCGTGCTGGTCTGTTCGGGGGTGGAACCCGAAGGAAAGGCCTCGGTCGCACTTGGCGACTGGCTGCGCGGATTGTGGCGGCGCGGGCATATCGTGGGTGGCCTTTGCACGGGCGCCTATGCGCTTGCGCAGGCCGGCATCCTCAAGGGTCACCGCTTTACCATGCACTGGGAAAACATCGCGGCCTTCGCGGAAAGCCATCCAGAGCTCACTCCCAGTCGGCAAGTGTTCTGTATCGATGACCGCGTACTCAGCTGCGCAGGCGGCGTCGCCGCGGCGGAGTTGATGCTCAAGCTGATCAGTGACCGCTGCGGGGAAAATCTGGGCAAGCAAGTAATGAACATGTGCCTGCTGACACGCCGGCGCAACGCGGCAGACAATCAGATCCCTTCACTCGCAGCGCGTCTTGGCACAAGGCATGACAAGCTGCTGCAGGCCGTCGCCTATCTGGAAGCGCGGATCGAAGAGGAATTCGACCTTGATGCCTGTGCTGCGCATCTGAATCTGTCCCGCCGCCAGATCGAGCGGCTGTTTTCCAGCCATCTTAGCACCACGCCCGTGCGCTACATGAATGATCTGCGGCTTGCGCATGGACGCTCGCTGTTGGCGGATACGGATATGAAAGTCAGCGCGGTCGCATTGGCCTGCGGCTATGCCTCGACGTCGCATTTCTCGAAATCCTTTCGTAAGAAATATGGCACGTCGCCCTATAGATTCTCGCATTTCGGCGGCTGATCCTGGGGCTGACCTGCGCCTCCGGCGGGGATATTTAGGCCAGTATGAAAATACCACCCGCTTTCATACTGGCCCAAATATCCTGGGGGTGAGGTTTGGCTTGCCAAACCGAGGGGGCAAGCCCCCTCACTTGCGCGCGAACGTTCCAGCCGCTAAGGAAAATCAACCCATTGCGGAGGCCGATATGCCCAGTTTCCTTTCGACGACCGATGCCGATTTTGAAACCCGTTTCGCGGCGCTTCTGGGCATGAAGCGCGAAGAGTCAGAGGATGTCGATCAGGCCGTGGCGGCTATTATCGCCGATGTGCGCGCGCGTGGCGATGCCGCGGTAATCGAGTTGACTGCAAAATTCGACCGACTGACGCTGACGTCGGAATCGATGGCTTTCACCGTCGCTGAAATCGAGGCGGAATGCGCCAAGGTCTCGCCCGATGATCGCGCCGCGCTGGAACTCGCGGCCGCGCGTATCCGCGCCTATCACGCGCGTCAGATGCCCGAGGACGCAATGTGGACTGACAGCGCAGGCGCAAGCCTTGGCTGGCGTTGGACGCCGGTTTCGGCGGCGGGGCTTTATGTGCCCGGCGGAATCGCGTCTTATCCATCTTCGGTGCTGATGAACGCAATTCCGGCCAAGGTGGCGGGCGTAAAGCGTCTGGCGATCACCTGCCCCACGCCCGACGGCATCGTCAATCCGCTGGTTCTGCTGGCCGCGCGCATCGCCGGAGTGGATACGATCTATCGCATCGGCGGCGCGCAGGCGGTGGCAGCGCTGGCCTACGGCACGCAGACCATTGCGAGCGTTGACAAGATCACCGGGCCCGGCAACGCCTATGTTGCGGCGGCCAAGCGGCGGGTCTTTGGCCGGGTCGGCATTGACATGATCGCGGGGCCGTCCGAGATTCTGGTGATCGCCGATAGGGACAACGACCCCGACTGGATTGCGCTCGACTTACTCAGTCAGGCCGAGCATGACGCTTCGGCACAATCAATTCTGATCACCCCGGATGCGGGCTTTGCGCGCGCGGTCAGTGCCGCCGTGGAAGAGCGGCTGGAAACCTTGGAGCGGCGCGTCGTGGCGGGCGCCTCGTGGCGCGACAATGGGCTGGTGATTGTCTGCCGCGATCTGTCCGAGGCCGCAGCGCTGTCCAACCGCATTGCCCCGGAACATCTGGAGCTGTGCACCGCCGACCCCGAAGGCCTGTCCGCGCAGATCACCCATGCGGGCGCAATTTTCCTTGGAGCCTGGACGCCCGAGGCGATTGGCGATTACGTGGGCGGGCCGAACCATGTGCTGCCCACCGCCCGTTCGGCACGGTTTTCCTCGGGGCTCAATGTATTGGATTTCCTCAAGCGCACCACTTTGGCCAAGATGACCCCCGAAGCGCTGCGCCAGATCGGGCCCGCGGCAGAGCGTCTGGCGATCTCGGAAAGCCTGCAGGCACATGGGCTCTCGGTGCGCGCGCGTCTGGATAAATTGAACGACGCACCCTAAGAAAGCGGTGCAGCCCCCCCCCGCCGCGATGATTACGCGGTTGAAACTGACGCGCGAAACCCTCACGCTGCGCAATTGAATGACTTTGCAGGACCTCGCTTATGACCAGCCGTATCTGTGCCATCGAGATTGACGAAAAAGGGCTTGTGCGCCCGACGCCAGAGATCGAACAAGAGCGCAAGGTTGCGATTTTCGATCTGCTGGAAGACAACTCGTTTGCCCTGCCCGCCCGCGAGGAACGTCCGGCCCCGCCCGGACCCTATCGGCTTGGCCTTGCGATCCGCGAGGGGCGGCTGGTGTTTGAAATCGCGTCCGAGGCGGGCGACAAGGTTGGCGAATTCCATCTGTCTCTGGGGCCGTTCAAGCAGGTGGTGAAGGATTACTTTCAGATCTGCGAGAGCTATTTTGACGCCGTCAAGCGACTGCCGCCCAGCCAGATCGAGGCCATCGACATGGCGCGCCGAGGCATCCACAACGAAGGTGCCTCGGTGCTGCAAGAACGGCTCAACGGCAAGGCGGTGGTTGACAGCAACACCGCACGCCGCCTGTTCACCCTGATTTGCGTCATGCATTGGGGCTAACGATGGATTTCCCGCAGGCCGTGCTTTTCTGCTGCGATCACAATGCTGTCCGCTCGCCCATGGCAGAGGCTATGATGAAAAAGTTTTACGGCCAGCGCGCCTATGTGCAATCGGCGGGCTGCAAGAACGATATGGA
This sequence comes from Pseudorhodobacter sp., assembly GCA_024642045.1. Lineage (GTDB taxonomy): Bacteria > Pseudomonadota > Alphaproteobacteria > Rhodobacterales > Rhodobacteraceae > Cypionkella. The sequence goes on from JAHEBX010000030.1 coordinate 7,300, forward strand.
GATCGATGGGTTTTCAATCGCTGTTTGCGCCGAAATCGGCGTCGAGCTGTCGCGCCACCGCACCCGTTCGTTCGAGGAAATGGAGACTTTGGGCGAGGATCTGGGTCAGTTCGATCTGATCATCGCACTGTCGTCGGCCAGCCAGCACGCAGCGCTGGATCTGACGCGCAAGTATCATCTTGAGGTGGAATACTGGCCCATCATCGACCCCACCGCACTTGGCGAGAGCCGCGAGGCCAAGCTTTCGGCCTACCGCCAGGCGCGTGACATGATCAAGACGCGGATCATCGCGCGATTTGGCCCACCCCAAGAGGGCTAGCCGGCTTAGCCTGCGCCAAAACCTTACTTATGTTTAAGTTTTTGGACAGATCGAGCACAATTCACTGACGTAGGTCGGAACCCAAGGTCCGTAGCGCGGTTATGCACGACAGCGCGGGCCACCGAAAGGGATCCTGACCGTGGCTGATTATTCAAACGAAGAATGTGTGCTTGTGCTGCAAGGTGGCGGCGCGCTTGGGGCCTATCAGGCCGGTGCCTTCGAGGCGCTTGCCAAAAGCGGCGTTCAACCTGGCTGGGTGGCGGGCATTTCGATCGGCTCGATCAATGCCGCGATCATCTGCGGCAACCCTGCCGATCAGCGCGTCGCCAAACTGCGCGCCTTTTGGGAGCGCGTCAGCGTCGATTTGCCCGCAGCCGGATGGTTTCCAAGCGGCAGGATGCGGCAAGTCTTTGGCGAATGGGCCGCCTTGGATGCGATGGCCAAAGGGGTGCAGGGGTTCTTCAAACCGCGCTTTCCCTGGGCTGGTTTTACCCAAGGCGGCGCGCTGCGCGGCATCAGCTATTATGACACCACACCGCTGCGCGAGACGCTGCTGTCGCTGGTCGATTTCGACTATCTCAACAGCAAGGGGCCAAGGCTAAGCGTGGGGGCGGTTGATATCGAGACCGGCAACTTTACCTATTTCGACAGCCAGACCACCACGATCACGCCCGAGCATATCATGGCCAGCGGCGCCTTGCCGCCGGGTTTTCCCGCGGTTGAAATCGCGGGACGGCACTATTGGGATGGCGGTCTGGTGTCGAACACGCCACTGCAATACGTGCTGGAAAGCGCGGGCAAGGACCCTCTCTGCATCATTCAGGTCGATCTTTTTTCCGCACGCGGCAAACTGCCCAAGTCGCTGGCCGAGGTTGACGAGCGGCAAAAGGACATCCGGTTTTCCAGCCGGACACGATTGACCACCGACCGCTTTCGCCAGTTGCACGAACTGAGTGCCGCGGCCGCGCGGTTGGCGGCAAAATTGCCCGCCGAGATGCAGGCCGACCCCGATCTTGCCCAACTGCGCGCGGCTGGCCCGCCCTGTCCGGTGACATTGATGCATCTGATTCACCGGCCTCAGACCTTTGAGGCAGCGTCAAAAGACTACGAATTCTCGCATCTGTCGATGACCCAGCATTGGGCCGCGGGCGCGCGTGATATCGAGCGCAGCTTTGCCCACAAAGCCTGGCAGGACAGAAAACCGACCGAGGGGTTGCAGTTGTTCGACCTCACCGCCCGTCCCGACGATCAATAGGAGCATTGCCATGAAGTTTGCAGAGGTCAAATCGCGGGCCTTTTCGATGCCGCTGACCAGCCCCGCCTATCCAAAGGGGCCCTATCACTTCGTCAACCGCGAATTTCTGGTGATCAGCTATCGCACCGATCTGGATGCCTTGCGCGCCCTTGTGCCAGAGCCGCTGGAAGTGGCTGATCCAATTGTAAAATTCGAGTTCATCCGCATGCCCGACAGCACGGGCTTTGGTGACTACACCGAGGCCGGGCAGGTCATTCCCGTCCGCTACAAGGGCGCAGAAGGCGCCTATGTGCATGCGATGTATCTGAATGACGAAAGCCCGATTGCGGGCGGGCGCGAGATCTGGGGCTTTCCCAAAAAGCTCGCCGATCCCGCGCTGCGGGTGGAAAAGGATACGCTCTTGGGCACGCTCGATGTGGGCTCGGTGCGGGTGGCGACCGGGTCGATGGGCTATAAGCATCAGACGCTGGACAAAGCCAAGGTCAAAGCCGCGCTCGAGGCGCCGAATTATCTGCTCAAGATCATTCCCGATGTCGATTGCAGTCCGCGCATCTGCGAACTGGTTCGTTACCAGATGACCAACGTGGTGGTGAAGGGCGCGTGGAGCGGTCCGGCGGGTCTGGAGTTGACCTCGCACGCGCTGGCCCCCGTCGCGGGTCTGCCAGTGCTGGAAGTCTTGTCGGCCACCCATATCCTCAGCGATCTGACTTTGGGTCTGGGAACCGTCGTCCACGATTATCTGTTGGTCAAAGACTGAATCCCTGAAAGGAACACATGATGAATCTGAAAGACAAAGTTTGCCTGATCACTGGCTCTGCCAGCGGTATCGGCCTTGCGATTGCCGAACGCTATCTGGCGGACGGGGCCAAGGTGGTGATCGCCGATCTGAACGGCGATGCGGCCAAGGCAACCGCAGAGACGCTCAACGCCAAGGGGCCGGGCAAGGCTATGGCGGTGACGATGAATGTCACCGACGAGGCAGCGGTCAACGCCGGCGTCGCCGAGGTGATCGCCACGTGGAAAAAGATCGATGTGCTGGTGTCGAACGCCGGCATCCAGATTGTGCATCGGCTGGAGGAGTTCCCGTTCGAGGATTGGAAAAAGCTGCTGTCGATCCATCTGGACGGCGCTTTCCTGACCTCGAAAGCCTGCTTGCCGCATATGTATAAGGCAGGATCGGGCGCGATCATCTTTATGGGCTCAGTGCATTCCAAGGAAGCCTCGCCGCTGAAATCGGCCTATGTCACGGCCAAGCACGGGCTGATCGGCCTGTGCAAGGTGATCGCTAAAGAAGGCGCCGAACATGGCGTGCGCGCGAACGTGATCTGCCCCGGTTTCGTGAAAACGCCGCTGGTCGAAAAGCAGATACCCGAACAGGCCAAGACCCTTGGCATCTCGGAAGAAGATGTGGTCAACAAGATCATGCTTGGCGAGACGGTGGACAAGGAATTCACCACTGTCGAGGATGTCGCCGAGATCGCACACGTCTTTGCGGCCTTTCCCACCAATGCGCTGACGGGCCAGTCGCTTGTGGTCAGCCACGGCTGGTTCATGCAGTAAGGTCGGCCTCTTCGGGCTGCGGGAAGGTTACTTCAACCCGCAGGCCGGGGGCCGCATCCAGCAGGGTGATCTGCGCGCCCAGCCTGTCGGCGATTGCCTTGACCAGCGCCATGCCCAACCCGTTCCCCCCGCCCGTGCGGTTCGCGTCGATGCGATAAAACAGCTCGAACACCCGCTCGCGTTCGGCCTGCGGAATGCCCGGTCCGTTGTCGGCCACCCAAAGCCGCACTTGCCCCGGCTCAGCCCTTGCCCCCAACGTAATTGCAGCGCCTGTCGGGCAATGGTTGATCGCATTCTGGATCAGATTGGCCAAAAGCTGTGCCAACATCGGCGCATCGCCACGCAGCGCAAGGCCCGGTGTCAGCGGCACGAGGCACAGGCTTTGGCCGCGCTCTTCGGCGACAGGGGCAAAGGTTTCAGCCAGATCGACCAGCAGCGGCTCTAGCGGGACGGCCACAAAATTCACCTCGGCCTGCGCGGTTTCCAGCCGCGAAATTCGCATGATTGCATCAAAGATCGAGTTCAGCCGCACCAGTTCTGCCTCGATCCCGTCGATCAGATCGCGGGCATCGGCGCCTTCGTCCAGCGCGGTTTGCGCGCGGTCGATCAGCAGAAACGCGCGCGAAAGCGGCGTGCGCAAATCGTGGGCGATGGCGGCGGCACTGGCGCGCGTGGTCTGCATCAGCATCGACAAGCGGTCCAGATGCAGGTTCATCGCAGCAGAAACCCGGTCGATCTGGTCTTGCGTCGCCGAGACCGGCAGGCGTGCTGCTACATCGCCCTGCGAGACGCGGTCCAGCGTGCGGGTCATCCGGTCGAGCTTGCGCAGGGTCTGTTGGCTTGCGACAAAGCCAAGCAGCAAAAAGGCCACCGACATCACCGCACCGAGGCCAGCAAACGCGGCTATCACCCGGCCCTGCTGTACTTCGACATCGGTCAGGCTGCGGCCGATGACGATGGTAAAGGCGCCGATGCGGTCCTTGTTGAGGTAGAATTTCGCGGTCTCATTCTCGTCTTCGGCCGCGGTAAAGGCGCTGATGTTCAACAGCGAGGTCGACCAGCCATCGCGCAGCGGCGGGCGGTTCAGGTTGCCCGCCAGCTTGGTGCCAGAAGCGTCAAACAGCCCGATCACCCGCTGTTTCACCGCCAGCGGTTGCCGCAGGTCGTTGATTACCCCGATCAGCCCCGTCTCGCCACTTTGCAGATAGATCTGGTCCAGCGCCAGTCGATCCTCGGCGATCTGATCTTCGAGCGCGCCCAGCATCTGACGCTGCATGTAGAAATAGGCCCCGACCGAGGCCAGCGCCAAGATGATCAGCAAGATTCCGGTGGCGCGAACCGCCGTCTTGAACGCCGCACCAGAGGTGACGTTACCGTGGGGCATGCATTGAATATCCGGTCGAGCGCACGGTGTGGATCAGCGGCAGATCAAACGGCTTGTCGACCTTGGCGCGCAGGCGGCTGACGTGGGTTTCCACCACGGTGGTGTTGGGTTCAAAGTTGAAGTTCCACACCTGCTCGAGCAGCATTGTGCGGGTCACCACGCGGCCTGCATTGCGCATCAGCACCTCTAGCAAGGCAAATTCCTTGGACTGCAATTCGATCACCTGCCCCTGCCGACGGGCCACGCGCGACAACAGATCCAGCGTCAGGTCGTGCACGACAAGCTCGGGCACGTCGCTGCTGTCCTTGTGGCGGCGCGACAAGGCAATCACCCGCGCAAGCAACTCGGAAAAGTGGAACGGCTTGACCAGATAGTCGTCGGCCCCCGCAGCCAGACCTTCGACCCTTTCGCTAACATCGGCCATCGCCGTCAGGAACAGCACCGGGGTCTCCTTGCGCGCCGCCCGCAACGCCTTGACCACCGACAGCCCGTCCATGCCCGGCATCATCCGATCAAGGATCGCTAGATCGCAGGCGTTATAGAGGCAATAGGTCAGCGCCTCGCGTCCGTCGGCGACATGGTCGACAGAGTGACCATTCTCGGTCAGCCCGGTGGCGATGAAATCCGCCACCTTCGCATCGTCTTCTGCCAACAGGATTTTCATCGAAAACCTCCTTCGGATCGGGTGCTGATCTGTTACAAGGTTTGACCGAAACTGCGCCGCAATGCCAGCGCGCAGTGTATGCTTTACGTCGAAGTAAATAACCCGCAAGTTTCAGGCATGTTAAGACACGAAGAGTGCAAGCGAACTTTGCCGAAGGAAGAAATACACATGCTCAGAGCCCCCCGGACGGCCCCACGCGGCCGCAAAGCACGCACATGAAGCGCGTCGAACAGAGCCGCAAAGCCGTCTGCCACATCAGTGGCAAAGAGCTGCCAATCGCCAAGCTGCGCTCTTGGGCGTCGGTGCGCCCGGGCGTCTCGGCGCTGATTGCCAAAAGCTATCCCGACTGGTCGGATGGCAAATTCATCAGCCAGGCCGAACTGGTACGGTTTCGCAGGCTTTATGTCGAGCAGATGTTGGAACAGGAACGCGGCGAGCTGACCTCGCTGGAGCAAGAGGTTGTTGACAGTCTGGCAACGGGGCAGATCCTGTCACATCAGCCCGACACCGAGCCTGCGGCGAACTTTGGCGAGCGCGCGGCCGACGCTGTGGCGAAATTCGGTGGCAGCTGGACCTTTATTCTGACCTTTGTCGCGGTGCTGACCTGCTGGATCACGCTCAATGCGATAGGGATCATGGCACGGCCCTTTGACCCCTATCCGTTTATCCTGCTCAATCTGGTGCTGTCTTGCGTGGCGGCGTTTCAAGCGCCCGTCATCATGATGAGCCAGCGGCGACAGGAAACCAAGGATCGCCAGCGCAGCCAGAGCGACTATCAGGTCAATCTCAAGGCCGAGCTGGAAATCCGGATGCTGCATGAAAAAATCGACCATCAGCTGGCGCATCAATGGGAAAAGCTGGTCGAGATGCAGCAAATCCAGATTGATCTGTTAGAAGAATATAACGGCAAAAACTGAACTGGCCCAAAAGGTAACGGGCGGCGCATTACACGCCGCCCGTCCCGATCACTGACCCTGCGAAAGCCTGTGATCTATTACATCGTTGCGATGCTCGCGCCGATGAACAAGGGCTTGCCGTCGCGCAGCACCTTGAGCAAGACCGCCGATTTCTGCGGCGCGCTGGCAACGGCTGTGCGCAGCTCGTCTGCCGAGCTGATCGCCTTGCCCGCTGCCTCGACAATGACATCGCCCGATTGCAGTTTGTCGGCGTTGTCGCTGGCGGCATCGACCTTATCGATCACCACACCTGAGGAATCAGCCGGCAATCCCAGGCCTTGCGCGATATCCGGCGTCACGGGCTGCACCGTCAGACCCAAGGGGGTCACGCTGTTGCCGCCCAGATCCTTGGTCGCATCCGCGCTGGCCAGTTGCAGCTTTTCAGGTGTCAGGGTGCCGATCTTGACCGAGACGGTTTGCGCCTTGCCATCGCGCAAGATGGCAAGTTCGGCCGTCTGACCGCTGACAATGCCTGCAACCAGCACCGGCAGGGCATGGGACTTGTCAACCGACGTGCCGTTCACCGCCACGATCACATCGCCGCTTTGCAGCTTGGCCGCTGAAGCCGGGCTGTCAGGCTGCACCGAGGCGACAATCGCGCCATCCGCTGACGGCAATCCCAGCGCCTGTGCCAGATCGGGCGTCACGCTCTGAATCATCACGCCCAGCCAGCCCCGATCGACATGACCCTTATCGCGAAGCTGTGAAACCACATCAAAAATGGTCTGCGCCGGCACCGAGAACCCGATACCCACCGACCCGCCCGTCGGACTGTAGATCGCGGTATTCATACCGACCACATCGCCCGTCGCATTGAACAGCGGTCCGCCCGAATTGCCCTTGTTGATCGCGGCATCGGTCTGGATAAAGTTGTCATAGGGTCCGGAATGGATGTCGCGCCCCAGCGCCGACACGATACCCGAAGTCACCGTGCCCCCCAGCCCAAAGGGGTTGCCCACGGCCACCACCGCATCGCCCACCCGCAATTTGTCCTTGTTGCCCAGCGTGGCGACCGGCAGGCCCGAGGCCTTGTCCAGCTTGATCAGCGCCACATCGGTCATCGGGTCGGTGCCAACGACATGGGCGGTGTATTCCTTGCCATCATTCAGCGTCACCTTTATCGAGGTCGCATCCTTGACCACATGATTGTTGGTCACGATCTCGCCATCGGCCGAGATGATAAAGCCCGAACCAAGCCCGCGCATCACACCGCCATTCGGGGATTGATCGGGATTTTGGTTTTGGTCAGGGCCTTGACCAAAGTTCTGATCCGGCATCCCGAACCGCTTCATGAATTCTTGAAACGGATCCGGCGCATTCTGCGCAGTTTGCGCATCCGCGACAGCCGGTTTGGCGGTCACCTCGATAAAGACCACGGACGGGGTAACCTTTTCAACCAGATCGGCGTAGCCTGACAGCGGAACTTCGGCCAAGAGCGGAGAGACAGAAAACGGCAAGGCCATTGTGGCGGCCAGCGTGGTGGCCATCAAGATACGCCGCAATGACGACGTACGCAGAAGAATCGATGAGGTCGACATGAGAAAACTCCTGAATCAAGCGAGCCCGCAGAAGGGGCCTATGAGCTGACTTTCGAGCAGGGGCCTGTCTGCTGGCTTGCCAGAAGTTTACCAATTTGTAAGCTCGCAGTTATGTGACCTGCCTGCGTCAATTCAACAGATCGTGGCGCGCATACAGATGCGATAAGTTGCATCTGTAATGCCTCTTTGGGCGACAGGAGATGACAATGGATTTCGGCATCAGCGCGCTCGCCCTCGCACGGGCGCAGTTTGGCTTTACGATCTCGGCGCATATCATCTTTCCGGCCTTTACCATTGGGCTTGCCAGCTATTTGATGGTTCTGAATGCGCTTTGGCTGTGGCGGCGCGAGCCGGTCTATCTGCGGCTGTTCGACTATTGGAAGACGATTTTCGCCGTGGTTTTCGGCATGGGCGTCGTCTCTGGCATCGTGATGTCTTATCAGTTCGGCACAAACTGGGCGGTGTTTTCCGACAAGGCCGGTCCGGTGATCGGCCCGCTGATGGGGTATGAGGTGCTCTCGGCGTTCTTCCTCGAGGCGGGGTTTCTGGGCATCATGCTGTTTGGTCGCGAGCGTGTGGGCCCCGGCCTGCACATGGCCGCCACCGCGATCGTGGCCTTGGGCACGTTGTTTTCCGCCTTTTGGATCCTGAGCGTGAACAGCTGGATGCAGACCCCTGCGGGCTATGGCATCAATGCGGCGGGCCAGTATATCCCGCTGGACTGGTGGGCGATCATCTTTAACCCGTCGTTCCCTTACAGGCTGGTGCATATGGTGCTGGCGGCCTATCTGACCACCGCCTTTGTCGTCGGCGCCGTCGGCGCGTGGCATCTGCTGCGCACGCCGCAAAGCGAAGGTGCCAAAGTGATGTTTTCGATGGCAATGTGGATGGCGCTGATCGTCACGCCAATCCAGATCGTGGCAGGTGACGCGCATGGGCTGAACACGCTGGAACACCAGCCCGCCAAGATCGCCGCAATGGAGGGCCACTATGAAAGCTATCCGAACGGTCGCGTGCCGCTGACCCTGTTCGGCCTGCCCGATGACAAGAACGGACGCGTGAATTATGCCGTCGAGATCCCTTTGCTGGGCAGTTTGATCCTGACCCACAATCTGACCACCCCCCTGAAAGGGCTGAATGATTTCCCCGCTGAGGATCGCCCGCCGGCCGCAGTAATCTTCTGGACCTTCCGCATCATGGTGGCGATGGGCTTTGCGATGCTGGGGGTTGGGCTCTGGTCCGCGTTTGCACGCTGGAAGGGATGGCTTTACGAGGCGAAATGGCTGCACCGCGCCGCCTTTGTGATGGGGCCGTCGGGGTTTCTGGCGGTGCTCTGCGGTTGGATCACCACCGAGGTTGGCCGCCAGCCGTATACGATCTATGGCCTGTTGCGCACGGCAGACAGCGTCTCGCCCTTGCAGGCGGCCAGCGTCGGAACCTCGCTTGTGGCCTTTGTCATCGTTTATTTCTTCGTTTTTGGCTCGGGAACTTTCTATGTGCTGCGCTTGATGGGCAAGCGCCCGAAAGATGCGGTGCAGGTCGAGGAAATCGGCCCCACGCGCAGCGCAGGCACCACCCCGGTTGCCAGCACGCCAAAGCGTCCCGCTTTGGTTCACAAGGAGAGCTAGGATGATTACCGATCTTGCAACGATCTGGGCCGCCCTGATCGCCTTTGCCGTGCTGGCCTATGTCTGTCTGGACGGCTTTGATCTGGGTATTGGCATTCTGTTTCCTTTCCTAGGAACCCGCGCGGACCGGCATCTGGCGATGAACACCATTGCTCCGGTCTGGGATGGAAATGAAACCTGGCTGGTTCTGGGCGGTGGCGGGCTGTTTGCGGTGTTTCCGCTGGCCTATGCCGTTGTGATGCCAGCACTTTATCCACTGATCATCATGATGCTGCTGGGGTTGATCTTTCGCGGTGTCGCGTTTGAATTCGTGCACCGCACGCGGCGGATGCAGGCCTTCTGGGAGTGGGGCTTTGCGATCGGTTCGATGCTTGCCGCGCTGGCGCAGGGGCTGGCCTTGGGCGGACTCGTGCAGGGCATCACGGTGGCAAACCGCAGCTTTGCAGGTGGTACTTGGGACTGGCTCACGCCGTTCTCGGTGCTGACAGCCGTGGCGCTGATGACGGGGTATGCCCTGCTGGGGGCAACCTGGCTGAACCTGCGCACCGAAGGCATGCCGCAACTGAACGCTCGGGCAATCGCGCGGCCACTGGCTGTAGGCTTTGTCGCGCTGATCGGTGCGGTCAGCCTTGCCACCGTCTTTGTGCGGCCCGAGTATATGGACCGCTGGTTCGGCTGGCCGGCGATCCTGTATTCGCTGACTGTGCCGCTGTTGGTGCTGGCAGCCGCATGGGCGCTGTGGACAGGATTGCGCGATGATCTGGCAGGACGCGCGTTTCTTGCGACGCTGGCGATCTTTGCGCTCAGCTTTGCCGGGCTTGGCATCAGCTTTTTCCCCAACATCGTCCCGCCCGGCTTGACCATCGCCGAGGCCGCCGCCCCCGACACTTCGTTAAAGTTTCTGTTGGTGGGCGCCTCGGTGCTGATCCCATTGATCCTGAGCTATACGGCCTATTCCTATTGGGTGTTTCGCGGCAAGGTTCGCCCCGAAGACGGCTATCACTGATGCGCCGCTGGCTTTGGTTTGCGGGCCTCTATCTGGCGGGGATCGTGGTTATCGGGTCGATTGCCATGCTAATCCGATGGGCCTTGATGGGGTGATGGGCCGCTTGCCCAAACTCTGACAGGCCAAACTGTTCGTGATTGGCATCACATGGCTTGCTCTGCTATTGGCAAGAAACCGCTGATGAGGGGCTCTGGCCAGTGACGGATGTTTGATGCAAGATTGCTGCCTTTGCAGCGGCGTTTGCTCGCCGGGCCTGCGCGCCTTGCTGTCCTGCGTGGTATTCAGGCCGACGAGATCAGCATTGCCGGATTTCTGACCGGACTGTTGATTGTGCCTGCGCTGTGGCTCGGGTCGTTCAAGATTGCCTTGGCGATCCTAGTGCTGAACCGTTTGGCTGACGGCCTTGATGGTGCGGTCGCGCGCGCCACCGGCCCGACGGATCGCGGAGCCTTTCTGGATATCGCACTGGATTTCGTGTTTTACGCGCTGCTGCCCTTGGGGTTTGCACTGGCCGATCCTGCGCAAAATGCGATGCCTGCGTTGGTGCTGGTGGTCAGCTTTATCGGCACAGGGTCGTCGTTTCTGGCTTTTTCGGTGATTGCCGCCAAACGCGGCCTCAGCGCCGAGGCCTATCCCTCCAAGGGCATCTACTATCTTGGCGGGTTGACCGAAGGTGCCGAAACCATTGCCGTTTTTGTGCTTATGTGCCTGTTTCCACAGGCGTTCCCCGTGCTTGCCTTGCTGTTTGCCGCGGCCTGTGCGCTGACCACCTTACTGCGCTGGCAGATGGGATGGCAGGCCTTTACCAATCTCTCAACGTCAAAGGAATAACAATGCGTCTTGCCCTGATGATCAGCGCGGCCCTTGGTCTTGCAACGCCCGCACTTGCCGATTGGCAGCAAACGCTTGCTGCCGCAAAGGGGCAGACGGTCTATTGGAACGCCTGGGGCGGCGATGCGCGCACCAATGCCTTTATCGCTTGGGCCAGCAGCCAGACCGAGGCGCTTTACGGTGTCAGGATCGAGCAGGTCAAACTGACCGACACCGCCGAGGCGGTCTCGCGCGTGCTGGCGGAAAAGGCGGCGGGGCAAAGCTCGGGCGGCTCGGTCGATATGATCTGGATTAACGGCCCGAATTTTCTGGCGATGAAGGAACAGGGCCTGCTGCATGGGCCGTTTGTGGCCGATCTGCCGAATGCGAAGTATCTGGACCTTTCGGTCAACTCTGCCGCTTCGGTCGATTTTACAGTACCGGTCGAGGGGATGGAATCGCCGTGGCGGCTGGCGAAGTTCGTCTTCAACTACGATTCCGCCAAGGTAAGCGATCTGCCGGACAATCTGGCCGGTCTTGTCGATTGGGCCGCGACCCACAAAGGGCGGATGACGCACCCTGCGCCGTCGAACTTCATGGGGGCTACATTTCTGAAACAGGCGCTGATCGAGCTGGCGCCCGACGCTTCTGCGCTGCAACAGCCCGTTACCGACGCTGCCTTTGCCACCCAGACCGCCCCGCTTTGGGTCTGGTATGACGCGCTGCGCCCGAACCTGTGGCGTGAGGGCGCGACCTTTCCTGAAAACCAGTCGGTCCAGACTCAGATGCTGAACGACGGCGAGGTCGATATCGGCATGTCGTTTGACCCGGCCTCGACCGCGGCAGAGATCGCGGACGGCGCACTGCCCGAGACCGCGCGGGTCTGGGTGCCCAAGGCAGGCTCGATCGGCAACATCAGCTTTGTCGCCATCCCGTTTAACGCAGCCCACAAAGAAGGTGCCGAGGTGGTGGCAAACTTCCTTCTGGACCCTGCAACCCAAGCGCATATGCAAGATATCACCGTTCTGGGCAGCTTTTCGGTGCTGGACCCGGCCAAACTGGATGACGGCGCCAAGGCCGCCTTTGCCGCCCTGCCCACCGCCCCTGCCCTGCCCGGTCTGGCACAGCTTGGCCCGACCCTGCTCGAGCCGCACGCCAGCTGGATGACCAAGCTGACCGAGGAATGGGCAAAGCGCTATACCAAATGAACCACGAAGGCCGCGCACTTCGCCGCATCGTGCTGGCGCTGGTGCTGGGGGGCGTGGTCTTGCCGATTTTGGCGGGCAGCCTGCAAACCCTGCGCGCGGCCTTTGGCGTGCATGAGGCGCTGCGGGGCGGCGGCTATTCGCTGGCAGCTTGGGAAAAGCTGGCAAGCCTGCCGGGCTTTGCCACCAGCCTGCGGTTGACGCTGGTCAGCGGCGTAGGCTCTAGCGTGGTCGCTTTGGTGCTGGCGGTTGGTCTTTGCGCGCTGGTTCACGGGCGCATGGACGAGGCGCGCAGCAACCGTCTGCTGACGCCGATTCTGGCGGTGCCGCATGCTGCACTGGCCATCGGGCTTGCGTTTCTGATCGCGCCTGCGGGGTGGCTTGCACGGCTGCTGGCCACGCTGATGGGATGGCAAAGCCCGCCGCTGATTGCCTCGGTCAATGACAGTTGGGGGGCGGCGCTGACAGGAGGGCTGGTGGTCAAAGAGCTGCCATTCCTGCTGCTGGTGATGGTGGCGGCACTGGGGCAAGTGCCGGTGGCCAAGCATCTGGCGGCGGGTCAGGCGCTTGGCTATGGGCGTGGAGCGATCTGGCTCAAGCTGATCATGCCGCAGGTCTGGCCACTGATCCGTCTGCCGGTGCTGGTGGTGCAGGCTTATGCGTTGTCATCGGTCGATATGGCGATCATCCTTGGCCCATCGAACCCGCCGACGCTGGCTGTGGCGGTCACGCGCTGGCTGTCGGACCCTGATCTGAGCATGATCTACCCGGCTTCGGCGGGGGCGCTGCTGGTGGCGGCGATTGTGGTGCTGGGCAGTCTGGGTTGGTTGGCGGCAGAGCGGCTCGCGGCCTCATTAGGCCTGTTGTGGCTGACCCGTGGCCAACGCGGCGGTCGCGCTGCGGCGGGGCTGTTGCGCTTTGCAGGTGGCACCGCGATGGCGGCGCTGATCGTGGGATTGATGTCGCTGGTCGTGCTGGTGCTGTGGTCTTTCGCCTTTCGCTGGAGCTTTCCCGCCCCCCTGCCTGCAAGCTGGACCCTGCAAAGCTGGGCTGCGCCGCAGATGGGATGGGGACGCGCCGCAGTGTACAGTCTGGGCCTTGGCGTCGCTGTAACGGCGCTGTCGGTGGCGCTGGCGGTGGCCTGGCTCGAGGCCGAGGATCGCGGCGGGATGGGGCGGGCGGGATGGGCGCAGGGGCTGATCTATCTGCCCCTGTTGTTGCCGCAGATCGCCTTTCTCTATGGGTTGAACCTGCTGTTTTTGCGGCTGGGCCTGTCAGGTGGGCTGGTGGCGGTCATCTGGGCGCAGGGGTTGTTCGTGTTCCCCTATGTGATGATCGCGCTGTCCGAGCCGTGGCGGGCGCTGGACCCTCGGCTGATCCGCAGTGCCGCCTCGCTTGGCGCAGGGCCAAACCGGCGTCTGTTTCGCATCAAGCTGCCCGCGCTGCTGGGGCCGGTGCTGACGGCGGCGGCGATCGGCTTTGCGGTGTCGATCGCGCAGTATCTGCCGACGCTGTTCATGGGGGCGGGGCGCATTGCGACCCTGACAACCGAGGCCGTCACCCTGTCGTCGGGGTCGGACCGCAGGGTGATCGGCACCTATGCGGTGTTGCAGGCGGCGCTGCCCTTTGCTGCCTATGGGCTTGCGCTGGTGGTGCCGCGGCTGCTCTATCGCAACCGGCGCGCGCTGCGAGGGGGCTATTGATGGCATTGGACCTGCAGGATCTGAGCGTGACGCCCAAGGATGCGACGCGCCCTCTGTTTGCCCCCCTGCGCCTGCGGGTCACGGCGGCAGAGGTGGTTACAGTAATGGGGCCTTCGGGCGTGGGCAAATCCACGCTGCTTGATGCGATTGCAGGCCATTTGCCGCCGGGGTTCCGCTTGCAGGGCAGCGTGTCGCTGGACGGGCGGGATGTGACCACCCTGCCCGCCGAGGCGCGCGGCATTGGGGTGATGTTTCAGGATGCGGTGATGTTTCCGCATCTGTCGGTGGGCGACAATCTGGCCTTTGGTCTGACGGCGGCAGTCAAAGGACGCGCGGCACGGCGGAAGGCCGTTGAGGCGGCGCTCGACACGGCCGGGCTGGCCGGCTTTTATGCCCGCGATCCGGCGACGCTCTCAGGCGGGCAGCGGGCACGGGCGGCACTGATGCGCACGCTGTTGGCGGCCCCCAAGGCGCTGTTGCTGGACGAGCCTTTTTCACGACTGGACGCGAGTTTGCGCGCTGAAATCAGAGGCTTTGTCTTTGATCACGCCCGCGCCCGGGGTCTGCCGGTGCTGCTGGTGACCCATGACAGCGAGGATGCCGCCGCCGCCGCAGGGCCAGTCGTCACGCTGTAATCCGCCCTTCGCGCGAGCCCTCAGGCTTTGGGCGCAAGCAACCAGATCTGCTCTTGCGCAGGCACGCCGCGAATGCCGCCGCGCGCGGGCTGGTCCGCCAGACAGCTGACCGTATAGTCCGCGCCATAGAGCCGTGCCACCTCGGCAGCCTGAACCGAAAACGGTGGCCCTTGAATAAGGCTTTGATCATAGGAAAACGTGATCAGCAGTTGTCGGCTGTGCGCGCTGATCGCCGCCAGATGCACGGCATAGCGGGCGCGCATTGGCGCAGGCAGCGCCACAAGGGCGGCCCTGTCATAGCTTGCATCGACCGGACCAAGTTGCGCAGCGGTCAGATCAAAGATGTCGCCGACATAAACCGTCAGCCCCGGCGCCGCATAGCGCTCCATCGCCCCCGCCGCCGTGATCTGAGGCACCACGCCAAGCTCGGCGAACAGCTCGCCGATCGCAAGGCGGCTTAACTCGGCGCCAACCACCTCGAACCCCTGCGCCAAAAGCCAGGCAATATCGCGGGTCTTGCCACACAGTGGCACGAACACCCGCGCACCTGCCGGCAGGCCAAGCGCCCCCAGATGCGCGCGCAACAGCGCATTGCCCTGACCTTCGTGAAAGCCGGTCTGCCCATTTTGCCAACGCTCGTGCCAGAAATGCGGGTCCATAAACGCCTCGTGTCCGTGCTGCTGGCACGACAATGCTTGGGTCACTCAGCAGGTGCAAGCCCGCGTTCGTCTGCGCGTCTGCCACAACTTGTTTTCCGCCACGCTTAACGGCGCAAAGTCCATCTGCAAACGTATAGCAGAAAATTGACCAATCGGTTAGAGTTGCGAGGTAAGAAGGCGCATCGGCTTCCTTTCTGACGCTTGGAAACGCTGCGCCCCCTTGAAAGTGCAAGAATACTGATGACAGACCACGCCCTCATTGCTCGCATTTATGACTGCGCCTTGCAGCCCGATCTCTGGCCCGAAACGCTCCAGCAGATCGCCGATCAGGCCGGAGCGCATGGCGCGATGGTGTTTGACCGCGCTTTGTTTCCGGGCGGGGAAAAGATCAACCTTCAGGTCTGTTCGGCCATCTATGACCGCCAGACGGTGCTGAACTATGTCAAGTCGTTCAACGAACATGAGGTCGAAGATCAGGCCACCTTTGCGCGGTTGTCGACCAAAGGCAGCGAGGTCAATCTGATCCGCTGCGACGATCTGCGCGCCAATCGGGCGGCACTCGAACGGCAGCCGAATGTGCAGGCGATGATGGGAATGGGCATCCATTTCCGCGCGGGTGCGCTGTTGTCCAAGGACACCGATGCGATGGATCGCTTTGCCTTGCAATTGCGGCGCAAACAGGGGCCGATTGCGGAACCGGCGCGGCTGTGGGTCGAGGCGATCTTGCCGCATGTCGCCAAAGCGCTGTCGATTGGCCGCGCGTTCTACCGCGAGCGGGAAGACAAACGCATGCTGATGCAGATCATCTGCGCGCTGCCCTTTGGCGTGGCGGTGGTGCATCGCGATGGCACTGTGCTGCTGGCAAATGGCGAGTTTGACCGGCTGGCGCAGGCTTATAAGCTGATGCGCGGCGCGGCACAATTGAATGTGCCGACCCTGCCGACCGCAATGCGACGGCTGTTATCCTCGGCCGAAATGCATGGCAAACATGGCGCCCGACCGCGTCATGAGGCGGTCTTTGTTCCGGGCGACGGCGAAGGCCTGGGCCTGTTCCTCGAGGTTGGGCCGATCAGCCAGCATGCCGAGCTGGACCACTTTGGACCTGATGCCTTTTTGATCTCGGCGCTTGATAGCAATCGCACCCATGCGATCAACCCCGACGTGGTGAAGAAGTTCTTTCCAATTTCGGCCTCGGAACTGGCCGTGCTGGATCTGGTGGTACGCGGGATGACAAATGCCGAGATTGCCGAAGCGCGGGGCCGCTCGCTTGAAACCGTGAACAGCCAGATGAAATCTTTGATCCGCAAATCAGGCACGCGCAATCGCACCGAGTTGGTGCGCGTGGCGGTGGGGCTGTCCGTCGCGGGTCTAAGCCACAGCGAGGCGGCTAAAGCCCCCGCAAATAGCTGATCAACGCAGCACGATCCGCGTCTGACAGCGGCTGTGCGGGATAGGCATGACCGCCGTTCCAGTTGCCCATGATTGGCGCGCCTTTATCATCCAGCAGATGAAAGATCGACGAAGGGGCCCCGGGTATCGGCGCGCCCAGCCCAACTTTGACCGGATCGAACAGCACATCGCCCTGCACAAAACTCAGCGGTCGCAGATCGGGCGGCAGCAACAGCGCATCCAATGTTGGCACCGAGCCGTTGTGCAGATAGGGCGCCGAGGCGAAGATGCCGGCCAGTGGTCCCGCCTTATAGCCCGGCGGGGGCAGATCGAGGTTGCTGCGGCGCATGCGTTGCAGCTGTTGGGTGCAGACGGCGCGCACATCGGCCAATGTTTTCAGGCCATGGGTGCCGGGTGTGGGGGTCACGACGGGCGGGGCAGCACCGCGCGCGATGCCCTTTTGCAGCGCCCAGTCGCCTGCATCCAGCGGCACATCGCTGCCGGTAAACCAGTTGAAAAACCCAGTGGTGGCATTGGCGACATCGGAGGCCTGCACGTTGTTAATCTCGCCGCGCTTGTCCCACAGGATGCGGATCGAGATGTCCTCGATCAGGCGCAGCGTCTCGGTGCCGGGCGGAAAGCGCTTGACCGACACGCCCGTGACCCCGTTCTGGGAATAGCTGCTGAGTGCTTCGAACACATTGGTAAAGCTAGATAGTTTTCCCGTCCATGTCGAATGGGTCAGCGCGTTGCAGGCGTTCATCGGGTCGGTGTCGATCACGGGTCCCTTGTCGCCAGGAGTGGCGAAGGCATTGACAACGCGCACGAAAGGCGCGCCGTTTTCGGGGTTTGGGCCTAGCGGTTTGTCCGAAGCATCCAGAATTTCGGCAAAGGGATTGGCAGGATCGATGCGCGCATGGCACGAGGCGCAGGCGGCATCATAGATCGCTTCACCGCGTTCATATGCGGCACTGGTGCGGTCAATAGGGCCAAAGGCATCAGGCCAATGGGGTGGCGGCAATTCGGCCAAAGCACGCTCCAGCCGGATCAGGTTTTCCAGCCGCACCGAGCTTGTAACATCGACATAGCGCGCGCGGGCCAGCTCGGCAAAGCTGGGCAACTTTACATCGGCAAAGACTCCGATCACCTCAGAGATATTGCGGATCATCGCCCCGGTGCTGATCGGCCCCGAAAGGCCAATGTCCTTGGCCTTGAAGGCCGAGCCGTTCCACTGCACCCGCTGACTGTTGGGCGCAAGCCAGACCGAGGGGATCGACACAGGCGCTGTCGCGGGCGGCAGGCCGTTCTTCTCGGGCCCATCCGACAGCACTGCCACAGTGTTCAAGATCACCTGCACCGCGTCCTGACGCCCATGCCCCCATTTGCTGCCCGCAGCAATCGAGGCCTGAATCTCGCCGCGATAGGCGAGCCAATCGCTCAGCTCTTGATACAGCCGCGCTTGCGCCGCCGGGGTATCGGCTCGGCCCAGCACCTTGGTGGCAAAATCCTGCCAGAGCCGGGTCTGTGAGGCCGCCGCCAGATCCGCTCCGTGCAGCTTGCGCATTGCGGCCAGCAGATCTTGGGTAAAGGCCTGCAGATCCATAT
>JAHEBX010000031.1 GCA_024642045.1 Pseudorhodobacter sp.
TGGAAGCTGAACCAGAACAAGCCGCCAGAGGTGCGCAGCGCCACCGTTGCGGCGCTGCAAGCCCAGACTGACTCCGGCGCGCAGGCAATCGCAGATCTGATGCGCGACCGGCTGTAAGCGGATTCCACGGTTGCAGGAGCGGCGATTTCTGGCATTCATGGACCAAACCCTTGCACAGGACACGCCATGAAGCTCTATTCTTCGCCCACCACCCCTTTTGGCCGCAAAATCTCGGTGCAGATCCTCGAATCGGGCTTGGCAGACCACGTGCAGACCGAAACCGTGTCGGGCACACCGCTGGATCCGGGCAGTATGCCGATTGATCGCAACCCTTTGGGCAAGATCCCCGCGCTCGAAACGCCCGAAGGCGTGATTTATGACAGCCGCGTGATCAGCCGCTATCTGGATGATCTGTCAGGCAAAGGGCTGTATCCCAAGGCACCGCTGTTGTGGAAAACCCTGACGCTTGAGGCCACCGCAGATGGCATTCTGGATGCAGCGGTGTCGATGGCCTATGAGCTGCGCCTGCGCCCCGAGCCCATTCGATTTCCGCAATGGCTCGAAGGGCAGTGGGCCAAGATCGCCCGCGCGCTTGACGCGATCGAGGCGGGCTGGATGGACCATCTGGCCGGACCGATGGATATGGCGCAGATCGGGATGGCTTGTGCGCTGGAGTATCTCGATTTCCGTCATGGCGCGCGAAACTGGCGCGAGGGTCGCCCGCAGCTTGCCGCTTGGGCCGCAGAATTCGCAAAGCGCGCCTCGATGCAGGCAACTCAACCGCCTGCAGCCTGAGCCATTTTGCCGCTTTGGGCAAAATAGCTGCGCGGTCTGCCGTCATTTTGCCGCGCGGTGGGGATAAATCCGCTATCTTCAAGCCCTGAGCCGACGATTTCGCAGATTCTGCCCCCCCTGCGCGTCTTTGTCCGCTGGACGGGCGGGATTTCCTTGTCTAAAACCCAGCCCACAAGGCATTGGGCAACCAAGGCCTCATCTAATTATGGGTCGCAGTCTTTGTGACCCCTGAAGGGAGAAGTTATCGTGTCCCACGCAGACGATCAGGCAGGCAATCGCAGGGATTTCCTGTATTATGCAACCGCCGGGGCAGGCGTTGTCGCAACCGGCGCAGCGGTTTGGCCGCTGGTCAACCAGATGAACCCCTCGGCGGACACCCGCGCTTTGGCCTCGATCATGGTCGATGTCTCGGGCGTCGAGGTTGGCACTCAAATCACCGTGAAGTGGCGCGGCAAGCCTGTTTTCGTGCGCCGCCGCAATCAGGCTGACATCGATCTGGCCCGTTCGGTCAAATTGGATGAACTGGTCGACACCAACGCCGAAAACGCGAATATCGACGCGACCGCCTTGGCCGAAGACAAGAACCGCACGCTGGACGAAGCCGGCGAATGGCTGGTGATGATGGGCGTTTGCACCCACCTTGGCTGTGTGCCGCTGGGCGACGCAGGCGACTTTGGCGGCTGGTTCTGCCCCTGCCACGGCTCGCACTATGATTCGGCTGGTCGTATCCGCAAGGGTCCGGCGCCCCGCAACCTTCCGGTTCCGGTGGCAAAGTTCGAAACCGAAACCACCATCAAGCTCGGGTAAGGATAGAAAACATGGCCGGAATTCCGCACGACCATTATGAACCCAAGCCGGGCTTTCAGACCTGGCTGCACGACCGTCTGCCGATTGTGGGTATCGCCTATGGCACCCTGATGATCCCGACGCCTAAAAACCTCAACTGGATGTGGATCTGGGGCATTGTTCTTGCCTTTTGTCTGGGTCTGCAAATCGTCACCGGCATTGTGCTGGCGATGCATTACACGCCGCAAGTTGATATGGCCTTTGCCAGCGTCGAGCACATCATGCGCGACGTGAATGGCGGCTATATGCTGCGCTATTTGCACGCAAACGGAGCCTCTCTGTTCTTCCTTGCGGTGTATCTGCACATCTTCCGCGGCCTCTACTACGGCTCGTACAAGGCCCCGCGCGAAGTGACCTGGATCATCGGCATGCTGATCTACCTCGCGATGATGGCAACTGGTTTCATGGGCTACGTTCTGCCTTGGGGTCAGATGTCGTTCTGGGGTGCAACCGTGATCACCGGCCTGTTCGGGGCGATCCCCGGTGTGGGGCCGAGCATTCAGGAATGGCTGTTGGGCGGGCCTGCCGTGGATAACGCCACGCTGAACCGCTTTTTCTCGCTGCACTATCTGCTGCCCTTCGTGATTGCAGCACTTGTGGCGCTGCACATCTGGGCGTTCCACACCACCGGCAACAACAACCCGACCGGTGTTGAAGTGCGCCGCACCTCGAAAGAGGATGCCGAGAAAGACACCCTGCCCTTCTGGCCCTACTTTGTGATCAAGGACCTGTTTGCACTGGCTGTTGTTCTGGTGATCTTCTTTACGGTTGTGGGCTTTATGCCGAACTTCCTCGGCCACCCCGACAACTATATCGAGGCGAACCCGCTCTCGACGCCAGCGCATATCGTGCCCGAATGGTACTTCCTGCCGTTCTACGCCATACTGCGCGCCTTTACGGCCGATGTGTGGGTGGTGCAGCTGGTGCACTTCCTGTCTTTCGGCATCATCGACGCCAAGTTCTTTGGCGTGCTGGCGATGTTTGGCGCCATTGCCGTGATGGCGCTGGTGCCATGGCTCGACACCTCGTCCGTGCGCTCGGGTCGCTTCCGTCCCAAGTTCAAGGCCTGGTTCTATCTGCTCTGCATCGATTTTGTGGTGCTGATGTGGGTGGGTGCGATGCCGACCGATGGGATCTATCCCTATATCTCGCTGATCGCGGCAACCTATTGGTTCGCCTATTTCCTCGTGATCATGCCGCTGCTGGGTGTGCTTGAAAAGCCGCTGCCGCAACCGGCTACGATCGAAGAAGACTTCAAATCGCACTACGCCGAACCGGCTGAGTGAGAGAAAGGAACTGACTGAGATGTTTCGCAAGATCGCAATCAGCGCTGTCTCTGCACTGAGCCTCATGACCGGCGCTGCCCTCGCTTCTGAAGGGGCTGTCCATATCGAGGATATCCCCTTCTCGTTCGAAGGGCCGTTTGGCACCTATGACGAGCACCAGCTCCAACGCGGGCTTCAGGTGTTCACCGAGGTGTGCTCGGCGTGTCACGGACTGAAGTTCGTGCCGATCCGCACACTTTCGGATGAAGGCGGCCCGCATCTGCCCGCAGATCAGGTGCGCGCCTATGCCAAGCAATTCACTGTGACCGATAAGGAAACCGGTGAGGACCGCGAGGGCCTGCCAACCGACAACTTCCCCAAGAACACCAGCATCGGTGCGCCTGACCTGTCGTTGATGGCAAAAGCGCGCGCGGGCTTCCACGGCCCTTACGGTCTGGGGATCAACCAGCTGATCCACGGCATCGGCGGACCCGAGTATATCGTGTCGCTTCTGCACAGCTACACGGGCGAGACGAAGGATGAGGCGGGCAACACCTTCTACGAAAACCCGACCTTCTCAACCGGATGGATCAGGATGCCCCCGCCGTTGTCGGATGGTCAGGTGACCTTTGCCGATGGCGCGCCCAACGACATCAAGCACATGTCCGAAGACGTGGCAGCCTTTCTGATGTGGACAGCAGAACCCAAGCTGATGGGCCGCAAGGACACCGGCTTTAAGGCTGTGCTGTTCCTGATCGTGCTGTCGTCGCTGCTGTATCTGACCAACAAGCGGCTTTGGGCCTCGGTCAAGGGGCCGAAAAAGCATCAGGCCTGATCTGATAGACTTGAAAAACCCCGCCTCACGCGGGGTTTTTTATTGCCCCAGATAGGCGCGCAAGGTCGCTGGCGGATGGGCAAACAGTGCCGCCGTCTCGACCGGCGGGGCGGCCACCCCCTCCGCAACAAGCACCGTCTTGGTGGCAAAGCGCTGCGCGTCGATCGGGTCATGTGTCACCATCAGCACACCCGCACCCGTGACCTGCGCGACCTCGGCCAGCAACTCCAGCATCTCGGCCTTGAGCGCGGGGCCAAGTGCGGCAAAGGGCTCGTCCAGCAAAAGCAAGGGACGTGCGCGCAGCAACGCCCGCGCCAGTGCAGCCCGCCCTTGCTGCCCACCCGAAAGTTGCGCGGGCTTGCGCGCGCCCATGCCCGCCAGCCCAACGCGCGCCAGAGCCTCTGTCACCGCCTCGCGCTGCGCCTCGGTCAGGCGCAGGGTCGGCGACAGCCCCAGCCCAAGGTTCTGCGCAAGCGTCAGGTGTGGAAACAGGTTCTGATCCTGAAACAGAATGCTCACCGGCCGCTCGCCGGGGCCAACCCCTGCCAGATCGCGCCCCTGCCACAGGATGCGCCCCTGATCCGGCGCAAGAAAGCCCGCAATCGCCATCAACAGAGTCGATTTTCCCGCCCCCGAGGGACCGATCACAGCAACCCGCTCGCCTGCATCGATCTGCCAGTCGGCGGTCAGATGAAAGCTGTCCTGCCGCAGCGTCAGATGGTCAAGCCTCAGCATAATAGCTTCCAATCCGGTCAAAGGCCCAGAACAGGGCATAGCTCAACACAACAAGAATCAGCGCCGCCGCCGCCGCCTGCTCCATCCGATAACTGCCCATCAACCGCTGGACGAACAGCGGCAAAGTGGCCCCGCCATCGCTTGCAAACAGCGCAATCACCCCCAGATCGCCCATCGACAGCGCCGCCGCCAGACCCGCGCCATAGCCCAAGGGGCGCGCCAGCCGTGGCAGGGTCAGATAGCGCAGACGCGCTATGCCCGTCAGGCCCAAGCTCGCCGCCAGTGCGTCGTAATCCTGAAACAGCTGCCGCGCCTCTGGCAGCAGTAAGCGATAGAGATAGGGCAATGTTAGAGCCGCATTTACCAGCATTGTCACCGGCAGCGCCAGCGTTTGCGGTGCCACAAAGGGCCGCAGCATCAGAAACAGGCCCGTGCCCAGCACAAGGCTCGACGCGGCCAGCGGCAGCATCGCCGACAGTTCCAGCCAGAGCCTTGGCCGCCGCGCCTGCGCAAGCGCCAGCACCAGCGCCACGCCGACCGCCAGCACCGCCGAACTGAGCGCCACCGCGACCGAGCGCAGGGCGGCAGGACCAAGCCCCGCCGGCAGCGCGGCAAGACCCGGCAGGCCCTTGGCGACAACCGCCAGCATCGGCAGGGCCAAAAGCAACACTGCGGCAGACAGAACCGCCGCATCCATCCCACGCCGCCAACCAGTGGGCGCAAAGCTCTGTTGCCGCCGCCCCAACCCCGCGCCAAACGCCTGCGGCAGGCTGACCCGCGCCGCCAAAAGCGTCACCCCAGCGCAAAGCAGAAACTGCACCGAGGCCAGCAAAGCCGCGCGGCCAAGGTCAAAGTCGAACCGCAGCGCCTGATAGATCGCAAGCTCGATCGTGCTGGCGCGCGGCCCACCACCCAGCGTAAGGGCGATGGCAAAGCTGGCAAGGCAGATCAGAAAAATCACCAGCGCGATCCCCGGCACCAGCGCGCGCAGCATGGGCACCTCCAGATGCCGCAACTGCGCAGCGGGCGGCATGCCCAAAGAGGCAGCCAGCCGAAACCGCTCGGCGGGGATCGCCTCCCACCCATGCAGCAGCATCCGCGTGGCCAGCGGCAGGTTGAAAAACACATTCGCCAGCACCACGCCCTGCAGCCCAAAGATCGAGATTTGCGGCAGGCCAATCGTCTCGAACATGGCGTTTAGGGGGCCCGCGCGGCCAAAAACCGTCACGATCCCCAGCACTGCGACAATGACGGGCAGAACAAAGGGCGCAGCCATCAGCCGGATCAGTGCGCGCCGCCCCGCAAAGCGACGGCGAAACAGCGCGCGGGCAACGGGGATGGCAAAGGCGACCGAAATGCAGGCAGACAACGCCGCCTGCATCACGGTAAAGCGCAGTGCCGACCCGTCAGTCGGCTTAAGCGCCCAGCTTTCGGCGCGCAGGCCCACCATCGCCGCCGACCCGAGGATCAGAACGGCAATGCCAAGGCCAAGCGCCTCGGCGAGACCTATTTTGCCAGCGCGGTCTGCCATTCCTCAATCGCGGGGCCACGAGCCGCCTGCGCCTCGGCTGCCGACATCAGCAGCGATTTCGCAGGCTGGATCAGCGTCTCAAACCCCGCAGGCAAACCGGCCGCAGGGGTTTTGGCGGGATACATCCAGTTTGTCGTGATCAGGGCTGCCTGCGCCTCATCAGAGCCTAAGTAGGCCAAAAACGCATCTGCCAATGCAGGTTGTTTGCTGGTCAGCGTTTTGCCCGCCACTTCGATCTGCATGTAATGGCCCTCGTCGAACGGGGCTGCAGATTTGCTCGCATCGCTCTCGGCGATCAGGTGATAGGCGGGCGAGGTGGTGTAAGACAGCACCATATCCGCCTGCCCGTCCAGAAACATGCCATAGGCCTCGGACCAGCCGGGCGTCACGGTGACAATGTTGTCGGCCAGATCGTGCCAGACCTGCTCAGCCTTATCGCCATAAGCCGCCTTGACCCACAGCAGCAACCCCAGACCGGGGGTCGAAGAGCGCGGATCCTCAATGACGATCTTGAGGTTCGAGGCGGCAAGCTCCTCGAAAGTCTTCGGCACGGTTTTCAGCTTGGTGTTGTCATAGACAAAGGCGAAATAGCCCCAGTCGAAGGGCACGAACTTTGGGTCGGCATAAGGCACGGGCAGAGTGTTTGGCTGCGCCGCGATATCAGCAAAAAGCGGCTCTGCTTCGGCGGTAAGGTTGGTATCCAGCCCCACCACGACATCAGCCTCGCTCTTGTCGCCATCGAGCTTCAACCGCGCCAGCACCGCGGCGCCGTCACCCGCCGTCGTGAATTGCACTTCGCAGCCGCAGGTCGCCTCGAACCCCTTTTTAAGGATAGGGCCAGGACCCCATTCGGCGGTAAAACTGTCATAGGTCAGCACATGCAGAACGGGCGTCTCGGCCATTGCCGTTGTGGCAAGGGTAGCAAGGCCCGCAGCGAGGAGTTTGGTTTTCATGGTCGTCTCCAAGTTGCGACGGGTGGTCGGGGATGGAGAGTTCCATGCACCTTCCCTCCGCCGGTATGATCCGGTTCAGGTTCGACGGGTTCGCATCGCTGCATCTCAGCCGGTGAAGGCTCCCCGAGGTAGGGCAAAGCATAGGGCAAGAAACAGCAGACGCAAGGCGGCTTGTGATGCGGGGCCGATCCCCTTAGCGTCCTGCCAAACCAGCCGAGGTGCCCGATGCCAATTCCCGATTATCAGACCCTGATGTTGCCCGTATTGCGCGCTTTTGCCCAAGGTGCGCAGAATGTGGCGCAGGTCTTGCCGCAGTTGCAGCAAGAATTCGCAATCACGGCTTAAGAGGCCGCGCAAAAAATCCCTTCGGGTCAAGAAAGCCTACTGGCAAATCGGGCGCATTGGGCGCGTAGCTATCTTTCTAAGGCGGGGCTATTAACCTCGCCCAAGCGCAACTTTCATCAGATCACACCACTTGGCCTTGCACTCCTCGCCAAGAATCCCGCGCGAATTGACAACACCATTTTGGCTGAGTTCGAGACGTTTCAACTGTGGAAAGACACGGCCAAACCCGCGCCCAGACCAGATCTACCCCCGCCCGCCATTCAGACGCCCGATGATCTGATGGCGCAGGCTTTTCGTGAAATCGACGCCGCTTTGCAAACAGATCTGCTCGAACGGCTTTTCCAAATGGACCCGGTCCGCTTTGAACAGCTTATCCTCGATCTGCTCAAGGCGATGGGCTATGGCGCTGGTAGCCTCGCCAGCCACAAGCTGACCAAAACCACTGGCGATGGCGGTATCGACGGCATTATCCACGAGGACGCACTTGGCCTCGACGCCGTCTATATCCAAGCCAAACGCTACGCCGCCGACAGCAAGGTCGGCCGCCCCGCCATGCAACAGTTCATCGGATCGCTCACGGGCGAAGGGGCGACCAAGGGCGTGTTTGTGACCACTTCGGATTTCTCGAAAGACGGGCGCGATTATCTGACCCGCGTTCAGCATCGCGTGGTTTTGATCAATGGCGTTGATCTGACGCGGCTGATGATCCGCCACGGGGTCGGAGTGCGCGACAAAGAGACCTACATCATCCGCCGGATTGACGAGGATTATTTCGCGGACCCGGACGCATAGCCTCGCCCTCGGGGCTTTCTTGCGGTGCGCTCTTGGCTTATGGGTTAAACCAAGCAAGGAGCCTGCGCATGAGCCTGAACACCTTTGGTCATCTTTTCCGTGTCACCACCTGGGGTGAGAGCCACGGGCCTGCGATTGGCTGCACGGTGGATGGGTGCCCGCCGAACGTGACGCTCAGCGAGGCAGATTTGCAGCCTTGGCTGGATCAGCGCAAACCCGGCACCAGCAAGTTTACCACTCAACGCAAAGAAGCGGACGAGGTGCGGATTCTGTCGGGGGTGTTCGAGGGCAAGACCACCGGCACGCCGATTCAGTTGATGATCGAGAACACCGACCAGCGCAGCAAGGATTACGGTGATATCGCGCAGGCCTTCCGACCCGGCCACGCCGACATCACCTACCATCAGAAATACGGAAACAGGGACTATCGTGGCGGCGGGCGCTCATCGGCGCGGGAAACCGCAAGCCGGGTGGCGGCGGGTGGTGTGGCGCGGGCGGTGCTGGCGCATCTGCTGCCAAACATGAAGATCACCGGCTATATGGTGCAGATGGGGCCGCGCGGCATTGATCGCACCCGCTTTGACGCAAGCCTGATCCGCAGCAACCCGTTCTTTTGCCCCGATGCCCTCGCCGCTGAAGACTGGGCCGGCTATCTGGACGAGCTGCGCCTGTCGCACAACTCGGTGGGCGCGGTGATCGAAGTTCTTGCAGAGGGTGTGCCCGCGGGCCTTGGTGCCCCACTTTACGCCAAGTTAGACACTGATCTGGCCGCGGCGATGATGTCGATCAACGCGGTGAAGGCGGTCGAAATTGGCGATGGTATGGCCGCCGCGACCCTGACCGGCGTCGAAAATGCGGATGAGATCCGAATGGGTCCGAACGGGCCGGAATTTCTGAGCAACCACGCCGGCGGCATCTTGGGTGGCATTTCCTCGGGACAGCCCGTTGTGGTGCGCTTTGCGGTCAAGCCGACGTCGAGCATTCTGACCCCGCGCGCCACGATCAACGCGGCGGGCGAAGAGATTGACCTGATCACCAAGGGCCGTCACGACCCCTGCGTCGGCATCCGCGCGGTTCCGGTGGGCGAAGCGATGATGGCCTGCGTGATCCTTGACCATCTGCTGTTGGACCGCGCCCAGACCAATGGCGAGCGCGGTCAGATCGGCTAGAGATTCAGATCGCGCGAACCAGTCGCAGCGCGTCATAGATCGCGGCGTGAATGTTGCGCGATTCCACTGCGTCGCCAATGCGGAACAGCTGGAAACCAGCGGGGCCGCCCGACATCGTCTGCGGCTCGGACGCAATCAGCGCATCGTAATCCACCGCGCCAAGGTTTGCAGATTGAGGTTTCAGATCAAAGTAGATCTCGGCCAGTGGTTGCGTGCCGTGGTTGACGACCACCTGATCATAGAGCGCGGTCTTGCCCAAGCGCATATAGTCGCTGTCCACCGTCGCGCGGATCTGATTGCCGTCGCGCGCCACCGAGGTCAGCCGATAGGTGACGGTAAAGGTCACATCCTTGTCCTGCAGCGCACGCATATAGGGCACAAGGTTCATCGCCATCACTTCGGGCGCAAAGCTGCGGTCGGGCGTCATCACCTCGACCTTTGCTCCCGCTTCGGCCAACAGCTGTGCCGCCTGTAGCGCGGTATGATCGCCAGCATCGTCATAAAGCAGCACATTAGAGCCTGGTTTGACATCGCCCGACAGAATGTCCCAGGCCGAAACCGTCAGATCATTGCCACTGACGAGAATGTCCTTTTGCGGCATGCCGCCTGTCGCCACGATCACCACATCGGGGGTCAGCGCCAGCACGTCTGCCGCCTCGGCCCAGGTGTTAAAGCGGAACTCCACCCCCAAAGCGGCACATTGCGCCATACGCCAGTCGATGATGCCGATCAACTCGGCCCGCCGCTTGGTCTGCACCAGCAAGCGCAGCTGACCACCGGCCTGCGACGCGGCCTCGAACACCGTCACCTGATGACCGCGCGTTGCAGCCACCCGCGCAGCCTCGAGCCCAGCCGGACCCGCACCGATCACCACCACCCGCCGCGCGCGCGGTGCCGGGGAAATCTCATGCGGCTGCTCTCCCTCGCGCCCGGTCGAGGGGTTGTGGATGCAAAGCGCCATGCCGCCCTGATAAATCCGGTCGAGGCAATAGGTGGCGCCAACGCAGGGGCGAATGTCATGCTCGCGCCCTTCGATGATTTTGCGCACCACATGCGGATCGGCCATATGCGCGCGGGTCATGCCAACCATATCCAACTGGCCTGACTGGATCGCATAGCGCGCGGTGGCCACGTCAGGAATTCGCGCGGCATGGAAGGTTGGCATGCCCACTTCGGCCCGCATGCGGCCGGCAAAGTCCAGATGCGGCGCGGATTTCATGCCGTGGATCGGGATCATGTCCGTCATTGCGGCATCGGTATGGATGCGGCCTCGGTTGATATTGATGTAGTCAACCTGCCCCGTTGCCTTGAGCATATGGCCGATCTCAATGCCCATATCAGGGTCTATGCCGCCCTTTTCGACCTCATCCGGTGCAAAACGCACACCGACGATAAACCGATCCCCGACACGGTCCCGCACCGCACGGATGATATCCAGCGTCAGCTGCATACGTGTCGCCAGGCTCTCGCGCCCATAGGGGCCATCCATGTGGTTGGTCAACGGCGAGATCGCCTGATCCAGCAAATGGCCGTGCGTCATCACCTCGACCCCGTCAAGGCCAGCCGCCTGCATCCTCTCAGCGGCATCGGCGAAATCACCGATGATGCGGGCGATATCCCAGTCTTCCATCGGTTTGGGAAAGGCGCGATGCGACGGCTCGCGATCCGAGGTCGACGAGACGACCGGCAGCCAGTCGCCCTTGTCCCAACGGGTGCGGCGCCCCAGATGCGTCAGCTGGATCATCACCGCCGCGCCCGCCTCGTGGCAATCATCCGCCAGCCGGCGCATCCACGGCACCACTTCGTCCTTGTAGGCGAGGATATTGTTGAACACCGGCGGGCTGTCCTTGGACACCGCAGCCGAACCTGCCGTCATCGTCATCGCCACGCCGGCGCGCGCACGCTCCAGATGATAAAGCCGGTAGCGATCCTTCGGCATCCCATCCTCGGGGTAGGCGGGCTCGTGACTCGTCGTCATGATGCGGTTGCGCAAGGTCAGGTGTTTCAGCTGATAGGGCTGCAAAAGCGGATCGTTCGACATGGCATCCTCATGCGCTGTTTTCGCCAGCCTATGCCCGGCCTTAGCCGGTCTGCCAGAAGAATGCGACATCTGAAGGTCAGAACAAACCGCGCCGTCATGTCCGCGGTCAAATCCGCTGAGCGCAGGCGGCAGGGGTCACAGATTCTGCTCCAGCCGCAGCTCGGCAACAAAATCATAGATGTCCGAGCGGTAAAGCCCCCGCGTAAACTCGATCGGCCGCCCCGAGGGCAAATAGCCCGTCCGGTCAATCCGCAGCACCGCCTGACCTTCCGACAAGTGCAACAGTGCCGCCTCTGCCGCCGCCAGATTGACCGCATTGATCCGCTGGACCGCACGGCTGGGCGAAGCCCCCACCGCGCGCAGATGATCATAGAGCGAGGCCCCCACCACCGTTGGATCGGGCAGAATGTCTTGGGGCAACGACACCCATTCCACCGCCATCGCCACCCCGTCCGCCGCCCGCAGCCGCTGGATCCGCGCCACACGGTCGGCAGCCGAAAGCCCCAGAGCCACCTGCTCATCCGGCGTCGGATAAAAGATCCCCTGCGAGATCACCGCACTTGTCGGGGTCTTGCCACGGTGCCGCATGTATTCTGAAAACGACAACAGCTTGGACAGATAAGGCTCGCGTCCTCGCGGTGCGCGCACAAAGCTGCCGGCGCCGCGCCGCTGTTCCAGCACCCCATCCGCCACCAGCTGTGCCACGGCCTTGCGGACCGTCACGCGCGAAACCTGCGCCATCTCGGCCAGATCGCGTTCGGGTGGCAGTTGGGTTTCCTGCGCCAGCTCTCCACTGGCAATCACGGCTGACAAGTGGCGATAGAGCTGCTCATAGCGCGGGCCATGACCAGCCTTGAACCATGTTGCGGGATGAAACTGCTGCGGCTGCATCGGGGTCCTGAATTGGTATTATTCAGGTATTATATCGCGCCAGAGTTTCGGGCTCAAGCCCCACGCACATCTGCCACCAGCTTGGCCGCCGCAGTGACCAACAAGCCGATATCGCCGCCGACGCCCAGAAAGGTCACCCCCATCGCCGCATAGCGCTTGGCCGCCGCTGGATCAAATGTCAGGATCCCTGCCATTTTACCCGCGGCAACAATCGCGCCCAGCGCCTCGTCTATTGCAGACTGCACCTGCGGCGCGGCAGAATCGCCCGGAAAGCCCATATCGGCAGCAAGGTCGGCTGGCCCGATGAACACACCGTCGACCCCATCCATCGCCAGAATTGCCGGCAGCGCCGCCAGACCTGCGCGGCTTTCGACCTGCAACAGCAGGCAGGTTTGCGCATTGGCCGATGCAATATAGTCACTAATCCTGCCGAAATCGGCCGCCCGCGCCACGCCCGCGCCCATCCCGCGCACACCCTCTGGCGGATAGCGCATCGCGCGCACCATCTCGGCCGCATGTTCGGCGCTCTCGATCATCGGCACCAGAATCGTCTGGACGCCCAGATCGAGGATCTGTTTGATCATCCAGACCTCGCCCTGCGGCGGGCGCACCACGACGCTGGTGCGTGAGCCAATCGTCTGCGCCTGCGCCAGCATCTGCGGGATCAGGTTTGGCCCGTGTTCGCCGTCGATCAGCAGCCAGTCAAACCCCGCCCCTGACAACAGCTCTGCCGTATAGGGGCTGGCGAGGTTCAGCCAGATGCCATACTGCGGCACGCCCGCGCGCAGTGCAGCCTTCAGGTGGTTTGTCGGAGCAGGCATCAGACCCTCGATTTACGTTTCTGCCAGAACCACCGCCGCCCATTGCGCAAGGACTCGTTGCTGCGGCTGACCAGCATCAGCATCGAGGGGGTCACGATCAGCGTCAGGATGGTCGCAAAGGCCAATCCGTAAACGATAGCCGAGGAGAGCGAAATCCACCACTGGGTTGACGGCGCGCCAAAAGTTGTCTCGTGGCTGAGCAGTTCAAGGTTCAACCCGAAGGCAATCGGCAACACGCCAAAGATCGCCGTCAGCGCGGTCAGCACCACGGGCCGCGCCCGCTCGCGGCAGGTTTCCAGAATCGCGTCGATCTTGTCCATCCCGCTGTCGCGCAGCTCGTCATAGGTGGCGATCAGCACGATGTTGTTATTCACCACCACGCCTGCGAGGGCGATCACCCCGATACCGGTCATCACCACGCCAAAGGGCTGCCCCATGATCATCAGCCCCAAAAGCACCCCGATGGTGGACATAATCACCGCCGAAAGCACAAGGCCGACCGAGATGAATTTGTTGAACTGCGCCAGCAGCACGACGAAAATCAGAAAGATCGCCGCACCAAAGGCCTTGCCAAGAAAGGCCCTCGCATCCGCCTGTTCCTGATCGGCCCCAGCCATCACCCAACGAAAGCCCCTGGTGCCATAGCCTTTTTCGCGGAACAACTCGGACACCATATCCTGAACTTGCTGCCGAACGCCGTCCTCCTGCACGCCCGCAGTGATCCCCGCCTGAACGGTGATCGTGCGCGCGCCGCCAATGCGGATCAGGTTGCCGACTGTCGGCGCTGCGCTGCGGGTGACAAAATTGGAAATCGGCACGGGTCCGCCGGGGGTCTCGATCCTGAGCTGGTCCAGCTCGGAGATTGTGCGCTGATCGGGCGGCAGGCGCAGCACGATGTCGACCGCATCATCCGACCCGGCAGGGCGGTAATCCGACAGCTTTAGCCCCGACGTCACCATCTGCACCACGGCCCCGACCGCCCCGGGCGAGGCGCCATAACGCGCGGCCTCACCCCGATCGACCTGCAACTGCCAGTCGATCCCCGGCAGCGGCAAACCGTTCGAGATGTCGATGACATTGGGCACGGCGGCGAGTTTCGTCGCAATCGCCCTGGCCACATCGTTGATGCCCGCCGGATCATCTGCCGACAGTTGAATCTGAATAGCCTTCCCCGTCGGGGGGCCAGCAGCGGGCACCGAAACCTCGATGTCAACGCCGGGAATACCCTTCATCCCCGCACGCAGATCCTCAAGGATCGCATTCGCGCCCTTACGCTCGCGCCAGTCCACAAACTCGTATTGGATGGTGCCAATCGCATCGGCCGGTGCTTCGTTGCCCTGCCCGCCGCTCGATCCGACACGGGTATAGACCGTCTCGATGCCCGGCCAGCCAAGGATGCGCTTCTCGGCCTGCCGCACTAGCGCATCCTTTTCGCTGATCGAAAGGTTGCCGCGCGCCTTGACGTAAAGCAGGCCGTAATCAGGCTCGACATTGGGGAAAAACTCGACGCCCTTGCCGTAAGTGCCATAGGCATAGGGCACCGCCACAAGCGAGCCCAGCGCAAGGAACAGCACAACGAACGGGTGCCGGATCGCCTTGCCGACCAGCCACATATAGCCGCCATCCTTGTGCACATGCTCTTCTTTGAAAGGCCGCGCGATGATGGACCCCAGCGTCGGCACAAAGATCAACGCATAAAGCATCGAGGCCGACAGAGTCGCGATCAGGGTGATCGGCATGTATTTCATGAACTCGCCGACAACCCCCGGCCAGAACAGCAACGGCGAAAACGCCGCGATCCGAGTCAGGGTCGAGGCGATCACCGGCCCCGCCATCTTGTGGCTGGCCTCGGCAAAGGCGAGGCGCTTGTCCATGCCCTCGCCCATCCGGCGTTCGGCGTATTCGGTGACGATAATCGCATCGTCCACCAGCATGCCCACGGCCAGAATAAGGCTGAACAGAACCACAAGGTTCACCGTCAGCCCTGCCATTTGCAGCCCCAAAATCCCCATCAGGAACGAGGCGGGAATCGCCAGACCGATCAGGATCGACGAGCGCACCGACAGTGCATAAAGGATGATGATAAACACCAGAACCACCGCCGTCAGAACCGAATTCTGCAGGTCTGACAGCATCTGGCGGATGTTGGTGGATTTATCCTGACTAAAGGTCACCTCGACCCCCGCAGGCAACGTCGCCTGCAAGGCCGCCGTCACCACTTTGACCTGATCGACCGTGTTGATCAGGTTGGCACCGGTGCGCTTGGAAACCTCGACCGCGACCGCCGCCTTGCCGTTCAACCGCGTCACGGTGGTCGGGTCTTTCAGCGTCGGCTTGATCTCGGCCAGATCGCGCACCCGCACGATGGCGTTATTGCTGGCCACAACGGGCAAATTCGCCAGATCCGTGACGGTTTCCAGCAGCGACGGCACCTTGATGGCGTATTTGCCCTCGGCCCCCTCAAGCGACCCCGCCGTGATCAGGCGGTTGTTGGCATTAAACCCCGCGATCATAATATCGGGGCGCAGGCCATAGGCCGACAGCTTGGCCGGATCAATGACAATCTCGACCAGATCATCGCGGACGCCCTGCAAGGCCGCGTCCAGCACACCCGGAACTTCTTTAATCCGGTCGCGCAAGGAACGGGCGGCGACGTTCAGCACGCGTTCGGGCACATCGCCCGAGAGCGTCACAACCAGCACCGGAAACTCGCTGATATTGACTTCGTTCACCGTCGGCGCGTCGATCTCGGAGGGCAGATTGGGTTTGGCGTCATCGACTTTGTCCTTGACGTCATTCTTGGCCTTGGTCAGATCGGCGCCGGCCTGAAACTCCATCAAGACGTTACCGCCACCCTGATAGGCGGTCGCAGTCATCTTTTTGACGCCCTGAATCGATTTCAGCGCTGTTTCCATTGGCCGCAAGAGCAGCCGCTCGCTGTCCTCGGGCGAGATGCCATCCAGATGCATGCTGACATAGATGATCGGGATCTGAACATCCGGCTCGGCTTCCTTTGGTATGTTGATATAGGCAAGCGCACCTGCCACCAGCAAGAACAGCAACACCGAAATCGTCAGCCGCGCATTCTTGATTGCGGTTTCAACGATCTTCATTTCAGCGCCTCGGCGGCTTCGGCGACGGTCATTTCCTTGACATCGACCTGATCGCCGTTGTTGACCAGATCCTGCCCCGCCACGATCACCAACTTGTCTTTGGGCACACCGGTCACCACGAGACCCTGCTCGGCGTCGTCCAGAATGGTGACCTTGGCAAAGCTCGCGACCTTGTCCGCGCCCACCACGCGCAGGCCCAGATCGCCGGTTTCCGAGATCGTGATGATCGAACGCGGCACGAACACTGCCTCTTGCTTGTCAGCATAGAGGCGCACTTCGGCGGTCATTCCCGAGGGGATCTTGTGGTCGGCATTGGGCAGCGCCACCTCAACCGCAAAGGTCCGCGTCGCGTCAGAAGCCTGCATCGCCACATGGCGAATGATCCCTTCCATCTCGACGCCGTTTACCAACCGGACCATGGCGCGCGATCCGTTCGAGACATAGCCGACGTCGCGCTCGCTTACCTCTGCCTTGACGACAATCGGGTCCAGAGACAACAGCGTCGCAATCGGCGCGCCCGACTGCACAGATTCGCCGACCTCGACCTCGACCGAATCCACGGTCCCCGCAAAGGGCGCCTTCAATTGCAGCCGGTCCAGCGCCGCCTGTGCCTGCGCCAGGGCGCCCTCGGCCGCCGAAGCAGCGGCGCGCCGCGAGGTCAGCTCGAATTCGGCCAGCGAGCCCTTGGCGAAAAGCGCCTCGCCGATCGACAGCTTTTCCTTGGCCTGATCCAGCGCTGCCCGTGCCGTTTCCACGCCCGCGATCACATCCTCGCCCTCAAGCTGCAAGATCAGCGTGTCGGCGGTCACGTCCTTGCCCTGTTCGGCCCCCAGCTTGGCAACGATCCCAGCCGAACGCGCGGCCAGAACGGCCTGCTTATCCGCCTCGGTCACGCCAGACAGACGGATTTCCCGCGCATATTGCGTAAAGATCGGTGCCACCGCCGCCACGGTGCGCAAAGCCGCCGCTGGCGTCTCGGTCGCAGCCGCATCCGGTGTCGCCTGCGCTTCGGCTTCGCTGCCGACTGATGAGAACTTGCCCGTTCCCACCCAAACAGCGGCACCGATCAGAACAATAATTGCCGTTATGCGATGTGCAGTGAAAAATCTCATTGGGTAAGCCTTGGCTTTCAATATCGGACAATCGATGCGTCGTTAGATGCTGGGTTTACCAGAAAGGTCAATGTGAGACACTGCTTTTTGCCCCAACAAATGAACGCGCCAGTTCGTTTTGTGTCGGCCAAGTCGCATTTTTCACCTTTGGCCTTGAAAGCAGGCAGCGTGCTGGTCACTACTCGGACAAGACGGGGGCGCCGATGCAAATTGACCTGAATTCTGATCTGGGTGAGGGCTATGGCCCTTGGGCGATGGGCGATGATGCCGCCATTCTGGGCGTGGTGACGTCGGCCAATATCGCTTGTGGCGGCCATGCCTCGGACCCTGACACCATGGTCGCGACGCTGACGCTGGCGCGGGCGCAGGGCGTGCGTGTGGGGGCGCATCCGGGCTATTCCGACCCTTTGGGCTTTGGCCGCCGGATCATCCCGATGTCTGCGGATCAGATCGAGCGGATGGTTGCCGTGCAAATTGGCGCCCTGATGGGGGCGGCAGCGCTCGCGGGGGTGCCCGTCACTTACGTCAAGGCGCATGGCGCGCTGGCCAACCTTGCCGCCGATGACCGCGCTGTCGCTGATGCCGTGGCCCGCGCGACGCGTGCGATCTCGCCCGATCTCGCGCTTTTGGCGATTTCGGGCACTGAATTGGAACTGGCCGGCAATGCCGCGGGCTTGCCGACCTATTCCGAAGTTTTCGCCGACCGTGCCTATCTGCCCAATGGCCGCCTTGTGCCGCGCAGTCAAACCGGCGCGATGCTGCATGACGCGGACGCGGCAACCCAGCGCCTGCTGCATCTGCTCGACACAGGAAAAATGCCGGTTCTGGGTGGTGGCGAGGTGGCGTTGCGCGCGCAGTCGATCTGCGTGCACGGCGATAGCGCCCATGCCGTTGCGATGGCGCAAGCGATCCGGCATGGCCTTACAGCAGCAGGCGTCAGCCTCGCGCCCTTTGCATGAGCCGCTTTCCGATCTTTCGCCCGGTTGCCGAGCATGGCCTGCTGGTGGAATTCGGCGATACCATCACACCCGAGGCACATCTTGCCGTGTTGCATCTGGACGCGATGCTGGTGCAATCGCCCTGCCCAGGCTTTCGCGAGGCGACGCCTGCCTATGTCAACCTGCTGGTGCAATTTGACCCGAACATTGCCAATCATGCAGAAACAGAGACGCATTTGCGGGCGTTGATCGCACGCCCGCCGCTGTCAGAGGCCGCCACAGCCCAGCACGAGGTGCAGGTTTGCTATGATGACGCGCTTGCGCCTGATCTGGCCGAGGTCGCCGCCCGCTGTGATCTGTCTGTCGAGGCCGTGATCGCGGCGCATCTGGCGGGAGACTATCGGGTGTTCCTCTATGGTTTTGCGCCCGGCTATGCCTATCTGGGCGGCGGACCTCAGGCGCTGAGCCTGCCGCGCAAGGACGCCGCTGTCCGCGATGTGCCCGCAGGCAGCGTGATCATCGCGGGGCCGCAGTGCATCGTCACCACCCTAAGCATGCCCACAGGCTGGTGGCGCATTGGCCGCTCGCCGACGCAGATCCTGCGCGACGATCCCGCCCGCCCATTTCTGTTTGACGTCGGCGATGCTGTCACCTTCCGTCGCATCCGCCGCACAGAATTCGAGGCAGCGCTTTGACCGCCCGTCTGCATGTCTCAGCGGCCGGACCACTGGTCAGTGTGCAAGACGCGGGCCGCCCGGGGTTTGCGCGCTTTGGCGTCACCGCCTCGGGGCCGATGGACCGCCTGGCCTTCGCAACCGCCAACGTCGCCTTGGGCAATTCGATAGGCGCGGCGGCGATCGAGGTGTCGTTGGGCGGGCTCAAACTTGACTGCGTTGAGGGCCCTGTCAGCCTTGCTGTTGCGGGCGGTGGTTTCATCGTCGAGACCGACCAGAAATTCGGCTCGTGGCAAGTGCTGACCCTGACCGCGGGCCAAAGCCTGACCATCCGGCGCGGACCTTGGGGGAGTTGGTGCTATCTGGCCATCGCCGGCCGACTTGAGTGCGCAACCTGGCTTGGCAGCAGCGCGACGCTTGGCACGAGCGGGTTTGGCGGCGGCAAACTTGTGGCGGGGCGCGAACTGACGATCCATGCGCCGCGCGTGGTCACCGCCCGTCCGCTTGCCTGCCCGGTTTTCGCACGGCCAAGGCATCGGCTGCATGTCACTCTGGGCCCGCAAGACCGCTTTTTCGCGCCAGAAACCCTGC
Organism: Pseudorhodobacter sp.; assembly: GCA_024642045.1. GTDB lineage: Bacteria > Pseudomonadota > Alphaproteobacteria > Rhodobacterales > Rhodobacteraceae > Cypionkella. The sequence continues at coordinate 19,448 of JAHEBX010000031.1, forward strand.
GTGATTTCCAGAAAGGTCTGTTCGCTCTTTCCACCGCCTATGACCGGATGGGGGTGCGGCTTTCAGGGCCGGAACTTGTGCCAAATGTGGCTCTAACCATGCCGTCAGAGCCCGTGACGCGCGGGGCAGTGCAGGTGGCTGGCGATGGTGTGGCGACCCTGCTCTTGGCCGATCATCAGACCACCGGCGGGTATCCCAAGATCGCGACCGTGCTGGATTGCGACCTTGATGGCGCGGCTCAACTGCGCAGTTTTGACGCGCTGATGTTCCGGCCGGTGACCCCCGCCGAGGCCACCGCCCGAGCCCGCCTGCACAGCGCGCTGACCGCTCGTTACCTGCAAAGTGTCACACAGGCTTAACGCGGCCGTTTTACTTGCATGTGCAGGGGGATGGCCCTATATCGCCCCCTCTTGCCTTTGGGGGGACGCCATGATTCCGACGCCTTACTACCTGATCGACAAGGCGGCTTTGGCGCGCAACATGGCCGTGATGGATCACTTGCGCGCGGCGTCTGGGGCCAAAGTCCTGCTGGCCTTGAAGTGTTTCGCGACATGGCCCGCGTTTCCGGCGATGCAGCCGCATATGGATGGCACCACCTCTTCAAGCCTGTACGAGCTGCGTCTGGGTCGCGAGAAATTCGGCGGCGAGACACATGCCTATTCGGTGGCTTGGGCCGCGGATGAAGTGGCCGAGGCGGTCGGTTATGCAGACAAGATCATCTTCAACTCGATCTCGCAACTTGACCGCTTTGACAATCAAACCAACGGCATCGCACGCGGCCTGCGTCTGAACCCGCGCTTTTCGACCTCGGGCTTTGACCTTGCGGACCCCGCCCGCCCGTTCAGCCGTCTGGGTGAATGGGATCTGTCCAAGCTGATGGCCGTCGCGGACCGCATCTCGGGCGTGATGATCCATTACAATTGCGAGAACGCCGATTTCGACCTGTTCGATGCGCAATTGGGCCGAATAGAGACTGAATTCGCCGATCTGCTGCACCGTCTGAAATGGGTCAGCCTTGGTGGCGGCATCCATTTCACCGGCGAGGGCTATCCGGTTGACCGCCTTGCCGTGCGGCTGAAACAGTTTCAAACCCGCTTTGGCGTTCAGGTTTTCCTTGAACCCGGCGAGGCCGCGATCACCAATGCCGCCAGCCTTGAAGTCACCGTGCTGGACATTCTGAACAACGGCAAGGATCTGGCCATCGTCGATTCCTCGGTCGAGGCGCATATGCTTGACCTGCTGATCTATCGCCAACCCGCGCGGATGCACACCGAAGGCCCGCACCCCTATATGATCTGCGGCAAGTCTTGTCTTGCAGGCGATATCTTTGGCGAGTTCAGCTTTCCAGCGCCGCTGAACGTCGGCGACCGCCTGTCGATTGCAGATGCCGCAGGCTATACGATGGTGAAAAAGAACTGGTTCAACGGCGTGAAAATGCCCGCGATTGTTCTGAAAGAACTCGACGGCAGCCTGACCGTCGCCCGCAGCTTCGGCTATGCCGATTATGAGAGCAGCCTCGGCTGACCCTTCCCTCTGTCCTTAAAGGAGACGGTTCGAAGTGAAACGGAACGTATTGATCATTGGTGCAGGTGGCGTCGCGCAGGTCGTGGCCCACAAATGCGCCCAGCACAACGACGCCTTGGGCGATCTGCATATCGCCAGCCGCACGGTGTCGAAATGCAAGGCGATCATCGCTTCGGTGCAAGAGAAATCCGCGATGAAGGTGGCGGGTGTCTTCAAGGCCCATACGGTGGATGCGACCAGCACCACCGAAGTTGCCGCGCTGATCCGCGAAACCGGCGCGCAGATCGTGATCAATGTAGGCTCGCCCTTCGTGAACATGTCGGTGCTTCAGGCCTGCATAGAGACGAAAACCGCCTATATGGACACCGCCATCCACGAAGACCCCACCAAGATTTGCGAGGCCCCACCGTGGTATGGCAACTATGAATGGAAACGCCGCGAGGCCTGCAAAGCCGCTGGCGTCACCGCGATTCTGGGCGTTGGTTTCGACCCCGGTGTGGTCAATGCCTATGCGCGTCTGGCGGCGGATGCCTATCTGGACGTGATCGAAAGCATCGACATCGTTGACATCAACGCAGGCTCGCATGGCCGCTGGTTTTCCACCAACTTCGACCCCGAGATCAACTTTCGCGAGTTTACCGGCACGGTTTACTCCTGGCAAAAGGGCGAGTGGCGCGAGAACACCATGTTCGAGGTTGGCCAAGAATTTGACCTGCCGGTCGTGGGCAAGCAAAAGGCCTATATGACCGGCCACGACGAGGTACATTCGCTGGCCAACCGCTATCCTGACGCCGACGTGCGGTTCTGGATGGGCTTTGGTGATCACTATATCAACGTCTTTACCGTGTTGAAAAACCTAGGCCTTTTGTCCGAACAGCCGGTCAAAACCGCTGAGGGGCTCGAGGTGATCCCACTAAAGCTGGTCAAGGCCGTTCTGCCCGACCCCTCGAGCCTCGCGCCGGATTACACGGGCAAAACCTGCATTGGTGATTTCGTTCGTGGGCGCAAGAACGGCAAAGCGGCCGAGGTGTTTCTCTATAACGTCGCCGACCACAAGGAGGCCTATACCGAGGTCGGCGCGCAGGGCATTTCTTACACCGCAGGCGTCCCGCCGGTTGCTGCCGCCTTACTGATCGCGGATGGCACTTGGGATATTGGCGCGATGGCCAATGTCGAAGACCTTGATCCCAAGCCCTTCCTGAACCTTTTGAACCAGATGGGCCTGCCCAGCCGGATCAAGGACGCAGAGGGCGACCGCGCGCTGACCTTTTAGCGCTGTCGCCACATCGCCAGAATATAGGCCGAGGTCATCAGATCCAGATGCGCGCCGCCGCCGTTCTTGGCGATCGTGATCTCGTCATCCGAGCGGCGCGTATAGCTCCCGCCCGCCATGTCATAGAAATCGGCGCAGATGTCCGCCTCGGTGATTGCGCCCGATTTCAGCGGCTCCATCAACTCGCCGATGTGGTGCAGCGTGCTGGCACGGCTATCGACAAACACCCGAGCCCTCGCCATCGCCGCATCGTCAACCTCGCGCATCCGCGGATTATACGCCCCGATCAGATCCAGATGCTGCCCCGGTTGCAGCCACTCACCCTTGATCAGCGGCTCTGTGGCCATCGTGGCGGTGCAGATCACGTCCGCCTTTGCCACTGCGGCCTGCAGGTCATCCGCCACCGCAAACCCCATGGCTTCGGCACTGGCGCGGGTGCGGCTCCAGACTGTGAACTCGGCATCGGGCCACAGGCTTCGATAGGCCTCGACCATCGACGCCGCAACCGTCCCTGCACCGATCAGCAGAAAACGCTTGCTGTCCTTGCGCGCAAGTTTGCTGGCCGACAGCAGACTATCCCCTGCGGTTTTCCATTTGGTCACCAGATGAAAGTCGACCAAAGCCTCTAACACACCAGTTTTGTCGTCAAACAGGGTCACAACCCCGTTGATATTCGCCAGACCCCGCGCCTTGTTGCTCGGTATCACCGTGGCAACTTTGACCAGCGACCCCAAGCCGTCAATCCATGCCGCACGGTCCAGCAACACATCGGCGCCGCGGTAAAGGAACAGATCCTTGATCTCTGCGCGCGGCAGGCGGTGACCCGCCTCCAAAGCCTCGATGATGCCTGTCCATGACAGCTCTCGTTCGGCCTCTGGCCCCAGCATGTCAACGCTCATATCCCCGCCTCCTGCGATGTCAAAAGTCCCTCGGCAACCAAACGTGCCGCCCAGCCTTGCCAGCTTTCAAACTGATGCGTGCGCCACCCGCGCCGCGCCGCTGCAACGATGTTCTCAGCCCGATCATCCGTAAACAGCAGACTCTCGGGCGGCAGGCCGCAATCAGTCTCTAACATGGCGTAAATGCGCGGATCAGGCTTGGTGACCCCCATGACGCCCGACACATAAGTCCGGTCGAAATCCTGCAAAAACTCCAGCTTTGGCAGCGCTTCTTCAAAGCTATAGCGGCCGAAATTCGTCAGCGCGAACACTGGAACGCCCTTGGCGCGCAAAGCCCGTTGCAGCCTGATCGACCCCTCGATACGCGGGCTGGCAAGCTCGATCCAGCGATCATACCACATGCGGATTTCGGGCCGCCATTCAGGAAACCGCTCGGCCCAGTCATAGATCGTCTCGCGGAACAAAGCGCCTGCATCAACCGCTTCGTTCATGCCGTGCAGATCCACTTGTGCAAACAGCGCACGCCTGCGATCCACGCCGATCACACGGTCATAGAACGCCTCGGGCTGCCAGCGCGTCAGCACATTGCCGATATCAAAGATCACCGCTTGGGGCTGCAACATCCACCACCTTTTTCCGCACCGTCTCGCGCCACAAAGTGTAAAGCCCCGCACCACAGATCAGCGCAATTCCTGCCCAAGCATGATGATCCGGCCAAGTGCCAAACACAACCACGCCCCAGAAAATCGCCATTGGCATGCCGATATATTCAAAGGGGGCAACCAGTGCCGCCTCGGTCGTCCGGTAGGCCTGTGACATCATCAACCCGCCCACGCCCACAGCCGCACCTGTCGCAAGAAAGGCCCACAAGTCACGAACATGCGGGAAAACCCAAGGCCGGAACAAAAACGCCAGCACGCCATCGTCCTGTGCCAGATGCCCGTCACCCGTCCACAACCCCATCGACGTGCTGACCACGATGAAGCCGAGCTGCACATAGAAACTCAGCGTCGCCGCCGACTCTGTCTCGCGCATCCGCCGCGTCATCATATTGCTGCTGGCATAGCAAAACGCCGAGATCAGCACCAGGATCGCCGCCGGCTGAATGACGCCTGCGCCGGGGCGCACCATGATCACAACCCCGACCATACCAACCGCAACCGCCGCCCAGCGCCTCGGGCCGACATACTCGCCCAAGATCAGTGCCGACATCATGGTGATCAGCAGCGGTGACACAAAGGCCGTCGCCACCGCATCCGCCAAGGGCATGGCCGCAAGTCCCAGAAAGTAGGTGACATTCGACACCATCACGATGCCCACCCGCAACAGATGCTCGCGCCAGCGCGCGGTGCGCATCTGCGAAAAACCGCGCTTTGAGGCGGCCATCAGCACCAGCACGATCGCCATACCGACAAACGCGCGGATCAGAATGACCTGATGCAGCGCATAGCTGCCCGACAGGAATTTGATCGCCAGATCATTGACCGACAGAATAATCCCGCCACCCAGCGCAAAGAAGATTCCCGCCGCGGGGGGCGTCGGCGGCGAAAGCGAGGGAGGTATGTGGATCTGGACCATAGGCTCAGAAAACCCTGATCAACTGGTCAGGTCTAGCCCGCCTGCGACATCACCGCTTCGCTTGCCGCACAAGCCGGTCCAGCACCTCGGAAAAGCGCGAGCGGTCGGTTTTGGAGAACGGCCGCCCACCGCCCTGCCGAAACGGATCGGCACTGCGCAAATCCTGCATCAGATCACGGGTGGCCAACACATTGCCGATGTTGCGGTCGTTCAATTCTTCGCCGTTGTGTTTGAGCACTTTGGCACCCGCGGCCACGCATTTCGCAGCCAGCGGAATATCCCCCGTCACCACGACATCCCCGGGGCCGCAAGCGTCAGCGATATACTTATCCGCCTCATCCGGCCCCGACGCGACATAAACGCTCTCGACCAGCGGATTGTCAGACGGGCGGATGCCGCCGTTCGAGACAAGCACCATCCGCACACCAAGCCGCGTCGCGACCCTTTCGGCCTCAATCTTTACCGGACAGGCATCTGCATCGATAAAGATCGTCTGGGTCATGGCGTGCCGAACACCTGCACCCAGTAATAACGCATGGGGTGCGATTGGCCGGGCAAGATCTTGGATTGCGCATCATAGGCGCGCACGATGCCGGTCTGGGTATAGCGGCAGTTCAGCATATTCTTGCGGTGCCCCGCGCTGTTGATCCACTGCATAACGGTCTTGTCGGGGGCAGCGTTACCGGCAGCGATGTTTTCCGCCATTGCGCGATAGGTATAGCCCCGCGCCTTGACCCTGCGCATTGGCGTCGCACCATTCGGGTCGATGTGGCTAAAGAAGCCACGCTTTGCCATCGCGTCTGCGTGCCCTGCCGCAGCCGAGGTCAACCGACCCTCGATCTGCAACGGCCCGCAGCCGGCCTGC
>JAHEBX010000032.1 GCA_024642045.1 Pseudorhodobacter sp.
CGGTCCCCGTAATCGCCTCTGGCGGCGTTGGCACGCTTGACCATCTGGTCGAGGGGGTGCTGCAGGGCGGTGCGTCCGCGGTGCTGGCCGCCTCGATCTTTCACTTCGGCGAATTCACCATCGGCGAGGCCAAGGCCCATATGGCCGCCGCCGGCATACCGATGAGGCTGACATGAGTGCTCTGAGCCGTCTTGCCCAAACCATCGCCGCACGCAAATCGGCAGATCCCGAAAGCTCCTGGACCGCAAAGCTTTTGTCCAAAGGCCCCGAGAAATGTGCCGAGAAATTTGGCGAAGAGGCGGTCGAGGCGATCATCGAGGCGGTCAAGGGCGACCGCGCCAAGCTGACGTCCGAGGCCGCCGATGTGCTCTATCACCTGCTGGTCATGCTCGCAGCCCGCGACGTGACCTTGGCCGATGTCGAGGCCGAACTTGCCCACCGCGAGGGCATCTCCGGGATCGCCGAAAAGGCAGCCCGCTAGCGGCAACCTTGTCCGTAGGCGCAACCCAACCCGTCCGAAACCAAAGGCTCGGTGCTTTCATACTGGTCTAAATATCCCCCGCGGAGCGTTCCCCGCCCCGGCAGGGCACACTCAGTCGAAAACCGACCAGCCCATTTCGCGTGCAAGGATTTCAATCGCTTCGGTGCCCAATTTGGAATTGCCGCGATGGTTCAGGCCGGGCGACCAGACGGCGATCGAGGCCTCGTTCGGCGCAATCGCCAATATGCCGCCACCGACCCCGGACTTGCCGGGCAGACCAACCTGATAGGCGAATTCGCCCGAGCCGTCGTAGTGGCCGCACATCATCATCAGCGCATTGATCCGGCGCATGCGGGCGGGCGAGACGAGGCGCGGGCTGCCTTTGCCGCCCATCAGGAACCGTCCGGCGCTGGCCAGTTGGCGGCAACTCATCTCTACGGCGCATTGATGCACATAGGTGCCAATCGTGAGCGGTGACGGATTGCGCAGATTGCCCATCGCGGCCATGAATTCGGCCAGGGCGATGTTGCGGTGCGCTGTCGCCTGTTCGGAACGCGCCACCGCGTCATTGATGTGAATAGCGTCGTCATCGGCGGCAAGGCGGATAAAGCGCAGCAGTTCGGCCAAGATCTCGCGTGGCTGATGTCCCTGCAGTATTGCATCTGTCACCGCCAGCGCGCCTGCATTGACAAAGGGATTGCGCGGGATGCCGTTTTCCTGCTCGAGTTGCAGGATCGAGTTGAAGGCCAGCCCGGAAGGCTCGCGCCCGACACGCGACCACAGCTGGTCGCCCAAACGACCCAGAGCGATGGCGAGGGTGAAAACCTTGGAAATCGACTGGATCGAAAACGCCTCGGCCGCATCGCCCGCACTGAGCACCTCGCCCGAAGCAAGTGCCACCGCGATACCAAAGCGGGCAGGATCGATCTTGGCCAGTTCCGGAATATAGGTCGCGACCTGTCCGCGTTCAGGCTCGGCGGCCATTTGTGCTGCGATGCGGTCGAGCAGGCCTTGCAGCTTTAGGGTTTCCATTGCAGGAAATTTCCGATCATACGCAGCCCGTTGGCTTGGGATTTTTCGGGGTGGAACTGCATGCCCACCATAGTGTCTCGGCCAATGATGGCGGTGATGTCGCCAGCATAATCGACATGGGCGAGGCGCTCGGCAGGGTCTGCCACCTTGAAATGGTAGGAATGCACGAAATAGGCGTGATCGCCCGAGTTGATGCCCGCCAGCACCGGATGAGGCGCATCGAGGATCAAATCGTTCCACCCCATATGCGGCACTTTCAGCGCGGGGTCAGTGGGCGTTATCTTCACCACCTCACCGGCGATCCAGCCAAAACCCTTGGTGTCCGCGTATTCGCGGCCCCAGGTCGCCATCATCTGCATGCCGACACAGATGCCCAGAAACGGTCGGGCGCGGCTGGTGACGGCCTCTTCGATCGCCTCGAACAGCCCGCCATGCGCACCCAGCGCGCGGCGGCAGGCCGGAAAGGCACCATCGCCCGGCAACACGATCCGGTCGGCGCGGGCGACATCTTCGGGGCGCGAGCTGACCAGAACCTCGCCCATGCCGGTTTCCAAAGCCATGCGCTGAAAGGCCTTTTCGGCCGAGTGCAGGTTGCCGGAGTCATAATCGACGAGGACAGTTAGCATGTCAGTTGCCTTGGGAATGCCGTGGCGGCAGGGAAGTTTCAGTGATTGGGTGCCGCTAGAGCGCACCTTTGGTCGAGGGAAGTTGCCCTGCCATACGCGGGTCAGGCTCGACCGCCTCGCGCAGGGCGCGGGCGACCGCCTTGAACGCCGCCTCGGCGATGTGGTGGCTGTTGATCCCGTGGATCATGTCGATGTGCAGGGTAATGCCGCCATGGGTCGCCAGCGCCTGAAAGAACTCGCGCACAAGCTCGGTATCAAAACTGCCGATTTTGGGCGCGGTAAAGGGCAGATTGCAGACCAGAAACGGGCGCGCAGACAGATCCAACGCGCAGGCGACCTGTGTGTCATCCATCGCAAGGCGAAAGTGGCCGTACCGACGGATGCCCTTTTTATCACCCAAAGCGCGTGTCAGCGCCTGCCCAAGCGCAATGCCGACATCCTCAACCGTGTGATGATCGTCGATGTGCAGATCGCCCTTGGCCTGCACGGTCATGTCGATCAGCGAATGGCGGGCCAGCTGGTCAAGCATATGGTCGAAAAAGCCAATGCCTGTCGTGCAATCCGATTTACCCGTGCCGTCCAGCGCAAGGCTGACGGAAATTTTGGTTTCGTTGGTTGTGCGGGTCACTTCGGCGCGGCGCATGGCGGGCTCCTATCGGGTTTGCGATCTTATAGGCAGCGAGGGCAGGTTTGAAAAGCCGCCGAGAGGGGTTTTGCATTCCTGACGCGGCTTTAGTATGGCATTGCGTGCCTTTGTGCCCTGTTTGGAAAGCCGTTTCATGCCCAGCTATACCTGTTTCAAAGCCTATGACATTCGCGGCAGGCTGGGCGAAGAGCTGAACGCCACCATTGCCCAGCGGATCGGGCGTGCCTTTGCCGAGGTGCTGGGCGCGCGGCGGGTGGTGCTGGGGCGAGATTGCCGCGCCTCATCGCAGGAATTGGCACAAGCGGTGGCCGAGGGGCTGATGGCGGCGGGGGTCGAGGTGCTGGATCTGGGCCTGTGCGGCACGGAAGAGATGTATTTCGCGACCAGCGCTTTGGCGGCGGATGGCGGGATCGAGGTCACGGCCTCGCATAATCCGATGGATTACAACGGTATGAAGATGGTGCGGGCCGGTTCGGCCCCTCTGGATGAGGCGAGTGGGCTTGCTGCCATCAGGGCGCTTGCCGAGAGTGGCGCGTTTGCGCCCGAACGGGTGGGGGGGCGGCTGCGCGCGGCGGAGGCGGTGCGCGATGCCTTTGTCGCGCGCGTGCTTTCTTTCGTCGATCTTGCGGCGCTGCGGCCTTTGAAAATTGTGGTCAATGCTGGCAATGGCGCGGCCGGTCCCACGTTTGACGCGATTGCGCAAGCCTTGGCCGCCAAGGGGGCGCCTTTGGAATTTGTTCGCATCCAGCACGAGGTTGACGGGCGTTTCCCCAACGGCATCCCGAACCCGCTGTTGCCCGAAAACCAGCCCGTGACAGCGCGGGCGGTGCACGAGGCGGGTGCGGATATGGGAGTGGCCTGGGATGGTGACTTTGACCGATGCTTCTTTTTTGATGCCGAGGGCCGTTTTGTGGCCGGAGAATATGTCGTCGGTCTGTTGGCCGAGGTGTTTCTGGCCAAGGAACCGGGGGCCGCGATCGTGCATGATCCTCGCGTGGTCTGGAACACACAATCCTTAGTGGTGCGGGCAGGGGGGCGGGCAATTGCTGCGCGCACGGGGCATGCGTTCCTCAAACAGGCGCTGCGCGACAGCGGCGCGGTTTATGGCGGCGAGATGTCGGCGCATCATTATTTTCGCGACTTCATGTGCTGCGACTCGGGCATGATCCCATGGTTGCTGGTGACCGAATTGATGGGGCGCACGGGCTTGTCACTTGCCAAATTGCTTGAGACGCGGCGCGCGGCGTTCCCGTCTTCGGGCGAGATCAACTTTCGCGTGGCCGATGTGGCCGCAACGGTGGCGCAGATTGAGGCGGTCTTTGCGCCACGTGCGGTCAGGCGCGATGATCTGGATGGCTTGAGCCTTGAGTTCGCCGACTGGCGATTCAATCTGCGCGCCTCGAACACCGAGCCCTTGCTGCGGCTGAATGTCGAGGCACGCGCGAGGCAAGATCTTGTGGATCGTGGCGTGGCCGAGATTTCGGCGCTGATCCAAGGCGCTTGAGCGCTCAGCTGTCAGGTGCAATCACGCCTTTGCGCAGCATGAAACAGCCGTAGAACCGCCGCTCACCCGTTTGCACGACGGCATAGGCCTGACGGGCCAGGTCATAAAAAGCAAAGCGCTCGACCGCAGGCACAGGGCGCGAGCGGCCTTCTGCGCGGTCGATCTGGGCTTGCACTTCTGCCTGAACGGGCGGAATTTCGTTTGGTGTGTCAACCATTTGCATCCGCGCGGCGAAATCGGGCACGAAGGTGTCCAGCGGAAAAACCGACAGAATCGCCGCCACCGTTGCCGCAGAATCCAGATTGGCCATGCGCAACGGCCGCCCGAGGGACGTGGCGCGCGCGACGCTGTCTGCCGGGAAATTCGCATCTGCCACGATCAGCGTATCGCCGTGCCCCATCGAATGCAGGCAGTGCAGCAAATCGGCGTTCAGGCGGGGGTCAAGTCCTTTGAGCATCTTATCCTCTTTGGTCAGGTGAGCAGTGTTTGCAGCGCCGCGATCAAGGCATCCGTGCCCGCCTGTGTGGTCATGACGCCGGGTGAGAGGCGCAGCGTCTGGCCACGCGCGTCGGTGCTGAGCCCACGGGCGCGCAGAGCCGAAACGATCGCCGTGCCAGAGTGGTGGTCGGGCAAGCGCAGCATCACCGAACCGCCGCGCCTGTGCTCGGGGCGCGGCGTCAGCAAAGGCAGGCGCAATTCATCCGCGGCAGCGATCAGTTGCGCGGTCAGTTTGCGGTTGTGCGCCAGCTGACTTGCGTGATCCTGCCGCGCGTGCCAGTCCAGTGCGGGCAGCGAGGCGAGCGTGGCCATGGTGCCGGGCGTGCCGTTGTCAAAGCGGCGCACATCGGCGGCGGGTGCAAAAGCCGTGATATCCCAGTTGAACGGATTGTCCTGACTGAACCAGCCGCGCGGCTCGGGCGTCATATCCGCGATCAGATTGGGCGCAACATAGAGAATCCCGGCACCGGGTGTGCCACACATCCACTTGAGCGAGGTCGAGATGGCAAAATCCACCGCTGGCGCCTGCACATCATAGGGGATCAGCCCCGCCGCTTGGGTGATATCGGTGCACAGCAGTGAACCCATCCGCCGCCCATGGGCCACCATCGCCGCAAGATCAATGCGGTGGCTGGAGGTAGAGGACACCCATGTGAGCAAGGCAAGACCAACCTCAGGCGTCCATGCCGCGATAAAGTCTTCGTCCTCGACATGCGCCGCGCCCTGTCGAAGCGGAACGGTCTGCAGGGTAAAGCCGTATTTCGCAGCCATCCCCGACAACATGAAGTGATTGGAGGGAAAGCAATCTGCACCGACAAGGATCTTGCGCCCTTGCAGGTAATGGGCTGGCAGGGCCGCGATTACGGCGTGAAAGGCCGCAGTCACATTCTCGGCGGAGGTCAGCGTGCCGGGGGCTGCGTTCAGGATCGCGCGCCAGCGATCCAGAAAGCGCGCACGTTTGCCCAGTGCATAAGCCCACTGGCTGTCATCCGACCGGCCCCAGATGCTTGCAAACTCGGTCAGAGCGGCCGCAAGGTCGTGCGACTTCTCGTCATACATGCCGATGGAATGATAGAGAAAATAAGTCTCGGACATGCAGGCTCGATGGTTGGGGCGGATTGTCCCCAGTCTGCACTCTGGCAATGGGTTTACAAGCGGCTATTTGCGCCCTTGTCAGTGCAGTGCGGCCCCTGCTTCGCGCCGGATCGGCCAGCCGGGGCGCCGGGAAACGGGAGAGGCCGCCGGCAGACAGCGCAGCGTCTGAACCAGTTTCTCGCGCCAGAAATGGCGATCTTGCAAAATGTGTTCGGGCAGCCGCGAGATATCAAGCACCAGATCACGATGTTCATCAACCTCGACACGGTGCCAGCGACCGATGCTGTTGCCGTCGGGGTCTTTTAGGATCTGCTGGCGCAGAGCGGCCTCACGCGCGCGCAGGCGCAGCATTTCGGCACGGATATCGGCAAGTTCGTCGGCAGGGCTGGTGTGCATGGTCAAAGTCTCCGGCTAGGGGTTGCGGGACTCAGTCTTGACCCAAAGTGGTTAAGCATAGGTTTCCAAATGCGGGTTTGGCGACAAAACGGCTTGCAAGCGGCGGAGGCTGTGGCACTCTGCTGTCATTTCGCGACCAAAAGCATTTGATGGAGCAGCAGATGTGGGATTTTTCGATGGCTCAGGCCTTGGGTCTGATGCGGCGGACGGCGCCTTTTGTGATCTTTCGGGTCGTCGTTTATTTTGGCATTGCTACAGCCTTTGTTCTGGCCACGGGCACAGGCGCAGGCATTGGCTGGGGCGTGGGCGCCTTTGGCGATGAGAACTTTCGGGTGACGTCGATCTTTTACGGCGGGCTCGCGGGCTTTGGTCTGACGGCGGGCATCCTGATCTTTTTGCGCGACTATCTGCTCTATGTGGTCAAGGCGGGGCATATCGCGGTGATGGTCGAGATCATGGAAGGCGGTTCGGTGCCGGGCGGGCGCGGGCAGATCGACTATGCCAAGTCGGTCGTACAGGCGCGCTTTGGGCAGGCCTCGGCGTTGTTTGCGTTGGACAAGCTGATCAAGGGGGTTGTCGGCGCGGTGACGGGGATGGTCGAAGGGCTGATGTCGATCTTGCCGATCCCGGGGCTTGCGCAACTGATGGGGGTGGTTCGGGCGTATTTGCGGGTCTCGGTCGGGCTGGTGGATGAAGTTATCCTCGCTCATGCGATCCGAACGCGGGCCGAAAACCCCTGGGCCTCGGCCCAAGAGGCGCTGGTGCTTTACGCGCAAAACGCGCGCCCGATGCTGATCAACGCGGCCTGGCTGACGCTGTTCAGCTATGGGCTGGCTTTTGTGGTGTTTCTGCTGATGCTCGCCCCCGCTGCGCTGGTGGTCTATCTGATCCCAGGGGCCTGGTCGGCGGGTGGTTTCGTCTTTGCCTTGTTGTTTGCTTGGGCGGTCAAGGTGGCCTTGATCGAGCCGTTTGCGATTGCTTGCCTGTTGCAGGTGTATTTCAAGGTGACCGCGGGTCAGCGGCCCGACCCCGCATGGGAGCAGCGGCTGACCGGCGCTACGAATAAATTCCGCGCGCTGGGCGAAAAGGCGATGGCCTGGGCCGGATCGCCGTTTGGCACCACGCGGTCATGACAGGGCACAAAAACGAACGCTTTGGCCAAAAGGTTACATTGGCCAAAGCATAACGGAATGAACAAGATGAGCCGTTGCTCTGCCCTTGGAGATGTGGCAAGAGGAGATCAACGCAAACTAGACTGACGAGTTCAGACATGAGCGATTTCTCTGCCCGCCGCGTGATGATGGTCGACACACAAGTGCGCCCTTCGGATGTCACAAAATTCCCGATCATCGAAGCCATGCTTTCGGTGCCACGCGAGGTCTATGTGCCTGCGGCCAAGGTCGAGGCCGCCTATGTGGGCGAAAACCTCCCACTTGGCGGGGGACGCGTGATGCCCGAGGCGCGAACGCTTGCCAAGATGCTGGATGCGCTGGATATTCTGCCCAGTGACCGTGTGCTGGATCTGGCCTGTGGTCTGGGCTATTCCTGCGCCGTGATTGCGCGTCTGGCGCAGTCGGTTGATGGGGTCGAACCGCTTGCCGAGCTTGCGGCCTCCGCGTCGGCGACGCTGGCCGCCCAAGGTGTCGGCAACGCGGCCGTTCACGCGGCCGCGCCTGCCGCAAGCTACGATGTCATTGTGATTGAAGGTGGCGTGCAAGAGATCCCTGACGCGCTGTTGGCGCAGCTGGCCGACGGCGGTCGGATTGGTGCAATTTTCATGCAAGGTGCCTTGGGCACGGTCAAGATCGGGCACAAGTCCGAAGGCCGCGTCAATTGGCGCTTTGCTTTTAATGCAAGCGCTCCGGTATTGGATGGCTTTGCAAGGGCAGAGGCCTTTGCGCTTTGATACCACGCGACCTGCGGTTCAACCGCAGTCAGAGCAGATAACGAGGGTAGAATGCGGAATTTTTGGGCAGCACTCGCAGTAACGTCGGCCTTGGTCGCGGCGCCCGCGGCGCAATCCGAGACTTTGGCCGACGCGCTGATCTCGGCCTATAAGACATCGAACCTGTTGGACCAGAACCAAGCGGTTCTGCGGGCGGCGGACGAAAGTGCTGCCGTCGCAGTTGCCAAACTGCGTCCGGTTTTGGATTTTGCCGCAGCGGCGGGCTATTCTCGGTATGACAACGCCGCAGGAACAACTTTTCCAGTCGCGAATTATGAGACCAGTTCGGCGTCGGTGTCGCTGACCGCTTCGATTCTGATTTACGCGGGCGGGCGGGGTTTGCTTGGCATTGATATAGCCAAGGAGTCTGTGCTTGCGACCCGCGCGGCCTTGATCAATGTCGAACAGCAAGTGTTGCTCGCTGCAGTCTCGGCCTATGTCGACGTGCGTTTGCAAACAGAGATTGTGGCGCTGCGCCAGTCGAACATGCGGCTGATTGATCAGGAATTGCGCGCGGCAAAAGACCGCTTTGATGTGGGCGAGGTGACGCTGACCGATGTGTCGCTTGCAGAGGCAGCTCTTGCATCCGCGCGTTCGGGTCTGGCCGCGGCGCAGGGCAATCTGCAAATTGCGCGTGAGCAGTTCAAAGCAACCGTTGGACATTATCCAAGCAATTTGAAAAGCTTACCTAAACCGCCGCAACTGCCCAAAAACCAGGATGCGGCAAAAGCGATTGCTGTGCGCAACCATCCAAATGTGATCCAGGCCCAACATCAAGCGAAGATTGCGGACCTGCAGATCCAGATCGCCAAGGGCGCGATGTTGCCGTCGATCAGTGGCAGCTTTGGTGTCAGGCAAGCTGACACAGGGGTTGGCAGTGCCACGCTCGGGTTAAACCTGAGCCAGCCGATTTATCAGGGTGGTGAGTTGTCGGCGCTTTATCGTCAGTCTTTGGCGCAGAAGGAAGCGGCTGACGCGAATATGCACCAGTCGGTTGTTCTGATTTCGCAGGCAGCGGGAAATGCCTGGACCAATTTGTCGGTGGCGAATGCCTCGATCCAAGCTGGCAACCTGCAGGTCACCGCCACTCAAAAGGCGTTTGACGGCGTCCGGGAAGAGGCAAAACTGGGCGCACGTACAACCTTGGACGTGCTGAACGCTGAACAGGATTTGCTGAACGCACGCGCCTCCCGACTTCAGGCCGAGGCAAGCCGCTATGTCGGTGTCTATCAGGTGCTGGCGACAACAGGACAGTTGACTGCCGCGCGCCTTAATCTTGGCATCGCGACCTTTGATCCCGAGGCTTATTACAACGCAGTCAAATCCGCGCCCGCCACCTCGACGCAGGGTAAGAAACTTGACCGCATCATGAGCAAGATCAAGAAGTGAAACGTGGCGATCGGCAAACAAAACCCCTGCAGGCAGCTGCGGGGGTTTTTCGTTAAATTTGCGACAGTTCGCCGCCGAGATCGTTTCCTATGGCGCTCCAATTCCTTGTCTTGCGCATCTTCTACGGCTAGACTGAATTCACTTTCAAAAACGCAATATCGGGGCGGGAAATGTCAGAGCCGTTAAGTGCGACCGAGATCGAAGATGTGCTGTCGTCCATCCGGCGTCTGGTGTCCGAAGATATGCGTCCAGTTGCTCGTGTCAAAGAAATCGCCAGACATGATGAGGTTCAGGCCTCGGGTAAGTTGATTCTGACACCGGCGCTGCGGGTTGTCGAATCGGCAGAACCCGCGGCGGTTGCGACGCCTGGCAACGGACGGCTGCATCTGCGGTTTCCCGATCTGACCGAAACGGCGCCGTCCCAAGCCGAGCCGGAGTCGGCTTCGATTGAAAGCGTCGTGGCGAGTGTCGGTGCCGCAGTCGATGCAGCCGAAGACGAATGGGAAGCCGAGACAGGCGATCCAGATCTCGCGGTTGATGAAGAGTCCGCCGCACAGGCATGGGATTTCGAAGAGACGGACGAGACGCTGGACGAGATCTATGTTGCCGACGCAACCGCCTCAGAAACCGCTAACGACCGTGATCTGAGGCAGGCCGATGCCAAGCCGTTGCCCGGATGGGCGCAAACCGAGGATGAATTCGACGATCCGATCGCGGTTCAGGCCGCAGCGTCCACCAAAGCCCAGTCCGATACCGCTTGGGCACGTGTGTCAGAGGACAGCGTGATGGCGGCTTTGGCAGAGCCGTCCAAAGACCAGACGCCTCAGGATCCAGAGCTTGAGGACGATGACGATCTGGTTGGCGAGTTTCGGTTCAATGAGGATGTGTTGCGCGAACTGGTGCGCGACATGCTGCGGGAAGAGCTGGCAGGAAGCATGGGCGAACGGATCACCCGCAATATCCGCAAGCTGGTTCGCGCCGAAATCGCCCGCAGCCTGACCTCGCAGGAATTTGGCTAACCCTCTGATTGCCGGGTTCTTCAAAGCGAAAAGCGCCCCGGTGGGGCGCTTTTGGTTTCGAGCCGTGCGAACGGTTTATGCGGCTTCGGCGTGGTCGAGTTCCAGAGCATGGCGGCGCTCGCTCTCTTCGCGTGACAGTGCAACCGAAGTCCGCACGCCTTTCGAGACGAATTCCATCAGGCCTTTGACCACGCGCTCGTTCGGGTCGATCCCGGCGCAGGACAGGACCTCACGGCCATCGCGCGACCGAGCCCAGCGGGCAATCTGATCGGGGCCGTTGCCGTATTTCTTGTCGTCAGCGATGGCATCGTCCAAGGCTGCCAAAACGACTGCCGCAAAAAGTTTGCGGGCGCGCTGGCCTTGTTCAAAGTTGTAGGCCGAGCTGTCAATCGAATCCAACATGCCTTGCTTCCCTTTTTTCTTGCTCTTGTCTTTCCGGTCGTTTGGCGCTTGTAACGCTTTGATAACGATTCGGGTCACTGTCTTTTGAATAGCGGCCATGCACTAGGCGCATAGCTGCCGATTGCTTCTACTGCATTTAGTTGGCTTGCGAGCAAATCGAACCCGATATATAGCGTCTGGCTTGAACACTTCAACCTTTTGACAAGGTTTTGCCACAAATGCCGAAAATTAACGGAAACGAAATCAAGCCGGGCTTTATTATGGAACACGACGGCGGCCTTTGGGCTGCGGTCAAGGTGAACCATGTCAAACCGGGCAAGGGCGGGGCCTTTGCGCAGGTCGAGCTGAAGAACCTGCGTGACGGGCGCAAATTGAACGAACGCTTCCGTTCGGAAGACAAGGTTGAACGCGTCGAGTTGGAAAACAAGGACCAGCAGTTTCTGTATGAAACCGACGGGCGGCTGGTGTTCATGGATGCCGAGACTTATGAACAGGTCGAGATTGATGCGGAACTGCTGGGCGACCGCCGCCCCTTCCTGCAAGATGGCATGACCGCGACGGTCAACTATTACGGCGAAGAGCCGTTGAACGTGACCCTGCCGCAAAAGGTCAAATGCAAGATTGTCGAAACAGAGCCGGTGCAAAAGGGTCAGACCGCGGCCAACAGCTTCAAGCCCGCTATTCTGGACAACGGCGTGCGCATCATGATCCCGCCGTTCATTGGTGTTGACGAAGAGATCATTGTTCATACCGAATTGATGGAATATTCCGAGCGGGCATAAACGCGCAAGGTGAAGCCCTGATTAAAGGCCGCCTTCGGGCGGTCTTTTGTTTTGGAGAATTTGATGGATTACCGCCAAGCGGTGCGGCAAGCGGTACGGGCGGCTTCGGCCTCGGTGATCTTGCCGCGGTTCCGGCAGCTGTCCTCGGCGCAAATCAGTGAAAAGCGTAATTTCGAGGATCTGGTGACCGTCGCGGACACCGAGGCCGAGGCGATGATCCGTACCCAACTTGCGCGCGATTGGCCCGAGGCAGAGGTGCTGGGTGAGGAAGGCGTCGCCGCCGAGCCTGCGATGCGCGATGCGATGGCGGGGCCCGGCTGGAAAGTGATCGTCGATCCAGTTGATGGCACATGGAATTTTGCCAAGGGACTGTCGGTGTTCGGTGTCATTGCGGCGGTGGCACATGGTGGCCGGCTTGACTACGGCCTGCTCTATGATCCTCTGAATGATGATTGGATCGAGGCCGGGGCCGGGGGGCCGGCGCGAAGGGTCCACGCCGATGGCGCCGAGGCAGAGCTGCGCACCAGCACCGAGCGCGACCCCGCGCGGATGTTCGGCTATGTGCCGTTGGTTTTATACCCGCCCGAGCAACGGCGGGCGGCGGCGTTGGCGGGCTTGAGCTATCGGCGGATCACCTCGCTGATGTGTTCGTGCCATGAATACCGCATGCTGGCGCAGGGGCATGTAGATTTCGTGCTGACGGGGCCGCAGCCTTTTCCTTGGGATCATGCGGCGGCGGTGCTGATCGTGCGGGCGGCAGGTGGCGTGGCGCGGTTTCTGGATGGCGGCGACTATGATCTGTCGCGCAAGCAAGGGGTTCTTCTGTTGGCCAGTTGCGAAGAGGTTTGGGCGCAGGTGGCAGCCCAATATGCAGCCCTAAACGTGGATTTCGGCTGAGCCCGCAGTCAGGTTTTCGCGGCGGTCAAAGCGCAAGTAGGCAATAGCGCGGCCGCCTGACTGGGTGAAGAGCGTGCCTGCAGGTTTGTCGCCTTGCAAGATCGGCGTGCCGACGGGGGCCTCACCGCTTATGGCGACGGTTACAAGGCCCTTTTTCAGCTCGGTCTTATGCTTCATCCGTGCGGTCACCTCTTGGCCGACGTAGCAGCCCTTGCGGAAATCGACCCCGTGCAGACGCTCGAAGCCTGATTCCAGCAAATAGCTGTCGGGACCAAGTTCGATGCCGGTTTCGGGAATGCAATGTTCCACCCGGATGGCGTCCCAGTCGATAGTTGGGGCGCCACCTGCGGCACCATAAGCGCGCCAGCCAAGGGCTGCGTGGCGCGGGTCGGCATGTGCGCCCGCAGGCGCAGGCCCAAGGCCGCGCGTGACGTTCATCGGGCTGGGGGCGATCTGCACATCGGCGCGCAGCCGGTACATCGCAAGGCGCCGGATGGTGGGTTCGGCAATCTCGGTCTTGATGTCGAGCAGCAGGTCTTGGCCTTGGGCGATCAGAAAGAAATCGGCAAGGTATTTGCCTTGCGGTGTCAGCAGCGCGGCCCAGCGTATGCCCTCGGCTTTGCCCAAGGGCAGGACATCATTGCTGACCATCCCTTGCAAAAACGTCAACCGGTCAGCGCCGGTAATGGCATAGAGGCTGCGGTCGGGGGCGGTTTCGCCTGTCATTGCGTCAGTCCTTGAATTGCAGACGGTAAAGCCCGGCATAGAGGCCGTTTTGTGCCAAGAGCGTCGCATGCGTGCCTTGCTCGACAAGGCGGCCTTGGTCCAGCACGATGATCTTGTCCGCCGCGCGCACGGTGGCAAGGCGGTGCGCGATCACCAGCGTTGTGCGGCCTTGGCTGCCCAAGGCGAGCGCCTCGGCCACCACAGATTCCGACTGCGCGTCGAGCGCCGAGGTGGCCTCGTCCAGCAAAAGCACCGGCGCGTTTTGCACCAGCGCGCGGGCAATGGCGACGCGTTGGCGCTGGCCGCCCGAAAGGGCCGATCCGCGCGGACCGACGCGGGTGTGCAGGCCCTGTGGCAGCGTTTCCACGAAATCGGCGATATGGGCGGCGCGCAGGGCTTGCGCCAAGCGGTCGGGGGCGAGGTCGTGACCAAGTGCAATGTTTTCCAACAGGCTTTCGTCAAACAGCGCGGCGTCTTGGGTGACCGTGGCAAAGAGGCTGCGCTGATCGCTGAGCGACATCTGTGCCGCATCGGTGCCGTCGATCAGGATCTGCCCCGCAGCGGGGTCTTGCAGCGCGGTCAACAGCTGGAACACAGTGCTTTTGCCCGCGCCCGAAGCTCCGACGATTGCCGTGGTCTGACCTGCGCCGGCGATAAAGCTGAGATCCTGCAGCACGGGCGTGTCGCCATGGGCAAAGCTGACGCCTTCAAAGCGGATTTCGGGGGCGGTGGCGGGCAGGGGGCCAAGGCTTGCGGCCGGGCGGGGGCTGGCAGGGGCGAGGTCCAGCAGCGCATAGATGCGCGCAAGGCTGGCCGAGGCGATCTGCCACACGCCCGACATCTCGCCCAAGCGGCGCAGCGGCTGAAAGGTCAGCGACATCGCGGTGAAGAAGGACATGAAATCACCGGTCGTGCGACGGCCCGAGGCGATCTCGTGACCGGCAAGCATCAGGACGGCGAAAAAGCCAAGGCCGGTGACCACGTCGATCATCCCCGGCATCATCGCTCGGCTGAGCGCGAGTTTCGTCTCGGCGCTGCGGATCGCGTCGATCACGGCGCGAAAGCGGTTGGTCTGATAGGCCTCCATCCGGTTCAGCTTGACCGCCTGAATGCCGTGGAAAATCTCGTCCAGCCGCGTGGCGCGCTGGCCTGCCTGATCGCGCAGATCGTTTGATTTGCGCCGCATGTAGCGTTGCAAAACGCCTGCGGGCAACAGCAGCAGCGGCACCCCCACCAGTGCCATCAGCGTCCAGCGCACATCAATCGACAGCGCCACTGCAAACAGCGACAGCAGGCCAAGCAGATCGCGGCCAATGCCGGTCAGCAGGCTGGACCAGATGCCTTGGACATTGGCAGTATCGCCCTGCACGCGCTCGATCAGCACGCCCGGAGCGTGCGATTGATAAAAGCCGCCGTCGAGTTTCAGGATATGCTGCAAAAGGTCGGATTGCATGCTGGCCGAGATACGCTGCGAGATCGCGGCAATCAGCGTGCGCGAGGCAACGCCCGAGGCCGCGCGCATCACAAAGAGGCCAAGGATGCCAAAGCCGACGCCATAGATCGCCGCCTCGCCACCCGGAGTGAACACCACATCGAACAGCGGTTTGAGCAAATAGCTCAGGCCCCCAAGCGCCGAGCCTTCCAGCATCATCAGCACCAGCGCCACGAACATCAGCCCCAGATGCGGGCGCAAATAGCCGCGCCAGAAGCGGCCGAACAGGCGTGGCGAGGGCGGTGCGCTGGCGTCGGTCACGGAGGGGCTTTCGCTGGCTTCGGGAGCTTTGGTGTAACTTGCGCGGCGGTCGAGAGCAAGCGGTGGCGCGGAGCATTGACGCTGCTCTGGGTGAGAGGTAGCCATTGAGCGAAACGTTTTGGAGCCTGTGATGTCGTTAGCCAATGGTCGCCCTTATCTTGCTATTCCCGGGCCTTCGGTGATGCCGGACCGTGTGTTGGCGGCGATGCATCGCGCAGCGCCAAATATCTATGAAGGTGCCTTGCCCGATATGGTTGCGACGCTGTGGCCTGACCTGAAGGCGGTGGCGGGCACGCAAGCCTCGGTCGCGGCCTATATCGGCAATGGCCATGCCGCCTGGGAAGCGGTGAACGCCAATATGTTCTCGCGCGGCGAGCGGGCTTTGGTGATTGCGGTGGGGCAGTTTGGGCTCAGCTGGGCCAATTCGGCACGCGCGATGGGGATCGAGGTCGAGATGCTCGACTTTGGCAAATCCACGCCGGTGGATATGGCACGGGTCGAGGCAGCGCTGCGGGCAGACCGCGAGGGGCGCATCAAGGCTGTCTTGATGACGCATGTCGATACCGCCTCGACCATTCGCACCGATATCGCGGCCTTGCGCGCGGCGATGGATGCAAGCGGTCACGACGCGCTTTTGGCGGTCGATTGCATTGCAAGCCTTGGCTCTGACGAATATCACATGGATGCTTGGGGCGTTGATGTGACCGTCGCGGCAAGCCAAAAGGGGCTGATGACACCCCCCGGCATGGGGTTTGTCTGGTTTTCCGACAAGGCGCGCGCCGCGTGCAAAGGCTCTGATCTGCGCACCCCCTACTGGGATTGGACGGCGCGGGCCGATGCTGTGGAATTCTGGCAGCAATGGGATGGCACCGCGCCGACGCATCACCTCTTTGGTCTGCGCGAGGCGTTGGATATGATCAAAGAAGAGGGGCTGCCAAATGTCTGGGCGCGTCATGACACTTTGGCCCGCAGCGTCTGGGCTGCCTTTGACTGCTGGAGCGCGGGCAATCCTGCGATTGGCCTGAATATCGCCCATCCGGCGGATCGTGCGCGCGCGGTAACCGCGGCACGCTTTGGTGCGCCGCACGCAACACGGCTGCGCGAATGGTGCGAGCATAAGGCAGGCGTGACGCTTGGCATCGGGCTGGGCATGGCGCCTGCCGGTGATCCGGCCTCTCACGGGTTTCTGCGCGTCGGTCATATGGGGCATGTGAACGCGCATATGACCCTTGGCGCGCTGGCGGTGATGGAGGCGGGGATGATTGCGCTGAACATCCCGCACGGTGCGGGTGGCCTGGCCGCGGCGGCCTCGGTGGTGGCAGCGAGGGCCTGACAGGTTTTCAAACTGTATCAGCCGTCCCCTAACGCGGGTCATCCTTGTGCTGCTCTGCTGGTGGTGCGGGTTTACGCGGTTCTGCCAGCGCCACGACGCCCCAGATCGACAGCCCCGCAATCACCAGTCCTGAGCCCCAAAGCGCCCAGAAATCGCGAAACTCTGACGCGTTGAACGACACCATGAACACCAGCGCAAAGCCGCCGGAAACCAAGGCAATCAGACTAAGGAAGATCTGAGCGAGCAGTTTCATGGCTTCCCTTTCACCACTATAATACCTCGTGACATCGCCGCAGGGGCCGAACGGGTCGGCACAGTGGAGATGCGCAAAACTGCTGACAGTATAGGTCAAAGCGCCGCCGTATGCTGGCTTGTGGTCGCTCAGGCAGCGAACAGCCGCCGATGCCTGTTGCTCAGTGCGCTTTGGCCCTGCGCTCGCGGATCGAGATATAAAGTGCGCAGGCGATCAGGATGCTGACACCGAAAAGCGTCCAGGCATCGGGAAAATCGCCAAAGAAAAACCAGCCGACGCAGGTCGCGCCGATCATTTCTGTATAGGCGAGTGGGGCCAGCAATGAGGCTTCGGCGTAGTCATAGGCGCGTACAACAAGGAAATGGCCAAAGTTTGCCACAGCACCAAGGCTGATAAACATCACCCATTGCTCCATCGTCGGGGGCAGCCAGATCAGCGGCATCAGCATCGACAGCAACACGGCTCCGACGATATTGGTCTGAAAGGTCGTCACGATGGCGTGGGCCTGTCCCGAAACCGCGCGGGTCATCACGAAATAGATCGCAAGAAAACTGCCCGCGGCCAAAGCGAATGCGCTGCCAGGGTTAAAGGCGACAAAGCCCGGTCGGATGATGATCAGCGTGCCGACAAAGCCCACGGCCACGGCGGCCCAGCGGCGCGGACCCACGCGCTCCTTGAGCACCAGCGCCGAAAGCAGTGTCACGATCAGCGGCTGGACGAAAAAGATCGCCAGCGCATCGGCGATGGGCAAATAGAGCAGCGCGGTGAAAAAGGTAAAGGTGGCCAGCGCCAGAAAGGTGGCGCGCAGGGCATGATACAGCGGGCGGCGCGGCATCAGCCCGCGCGGGCCGACCTTGTAGAGCGCCAGCGGCAGGGTGACGAGCGCACCAAAACTGAGCCGCGCCCAGACGATTTGCAGAATCGGAACCTGCTGTTGGCCCAGAATCTTGGCGATAACATCAATGAAGGGCAGCGATGCCATCGCCGCCAGCATAAAGCCAACCCCAAGCAACGGGCGATGATCCTGACGGTATGGCGCAGCGGTTATCGGCATGGGTGACTTTCTTGGATGGCTCCGTCTTAGGGCAAAACGCAGCACCCCGTCACGTTCGTTTGCGACATGCAAAGCACAGGCCTTGGGCTCTGCCGTCGCAGACGGCCGCTTTTGCGGGCAGATGCGCAGCGAACAGGCATCACGCGCGGCTTTGCCCCTTCATCTTCGGGGCGAGAGTGTTATGGTGGCACAAATGAAGTATTGGCAGGCTGGAAATGCGCGCAAGCACTCGTCGCCCCGTGGTCGGCATCATCGGCAACTCGCATCTGATCAACGATCGTTATTTGGTGTATGGCGCTGGACAGACCACTTGTCAGGCGGTTGCAGAGGCAGCAGACTGTTTGCCGCTGATCGTGCCAAGCAATCCCGACGTGGCCTCTCTGCCTGATCTGCTCGAGGCCTGCGACGGTTTCTTGCTGCCCGGCGGACGCCCGAATGTGCATCCAGAAGAGTATGGCGAACCAGAGACGCCCGCGCATGGCACATTTGACCGCGAACGCGACGGGCTGGCGCTGGCGTTGGTGCGCGCTTGTGTGGAGAGGGGCCAGCCGGTTTTCGGCATCTGCCGCGGCTTTCAAGAGGTAAATGTCGCCATGGGGGGCACGCTCCACCCCGAGATCCGCGATATTCCGGGGCGCATGAACCATCGCATGCCGCCCGATGGCACGGCGGAAGAGGTGTTTGCGCTGCGCCATATGGTGCGCTTTACCGAAGGCGGCGTTTTTGCCCGGCTGATGGGCGCGCCAGAGGTGATGACCAATACGCTGCATGGCCAAGGCATCGTGCGCCCGGGCGCGCGCGTGGTGATCGACGGCTGGGCCCCTGATGGCACGCCCGAGGCGCTGTATATTCAGGACGCTCCCGGCTTCACGCTGTCAGTGCAGTGGCACCCAGAGTGGAATGCGGTGAAAGACCCTGTTTCCAAGGCGCTGTTTGGCGCCTTTGGCGCTGCGGCGCGGGGCTGGTCTGCACGCTAAGCCCCCGATTTATTTGTGAAAAAGGAGGGCTCTCGCCCCCCTTCTACCATCGGCTATTTAACCCTTTCGACGATCAGTTCGCCGGGCAGACGCCGTTGACCAAAGCCACAGGGCACGGCGGGGTTGGCGCCACGGACTGAACGGCGGGGGCCGCAGGTTCCACTGCCGGTGCTGCCGCGACCGCGCCAGTGGTGATCACGGGCGCAGGCATCACCATTGGCTTGGGCACGATGATCGGGGTTGCTACCGGCAGTGCCGTGGCTTTCGGGGTCGCCTTGGCCTTGGTTACAGGCTTTGGTGGCAGCTTTAATTTGGATGGATATGAGCCGTCAGCGTTCAACACCACAACTTTGGCCCCGTCTTGCACACGGTTATAAAGTTCGACCACATCCTGATTGATCATCCGGATGCAGCCCGAGGAGGCATTCTTGCCAATCGACCACCAGTCCGGCGTGCCGTGGATCCGATAGCCATAATCGACGCCATTGGTCGTCAGGTAAAGCGCGCGTGCGCCCAGCGGGTTTGTCGGACCGCCCGGCATGCCCTTTTCCCATTCCTCCAACTCGGGCTTGCGCTCGATCATCTCTTTTGGCGGGGTCCAGGTCGGCCAGTTTTTGCGATCGGTGATATTTGCAACCC
The DNA here is from genome assembly GCA_024642045.1 of Pseudorhodobacter sp. GTDB lineage: Bacteria > Pseudomonadota > Alphaproteobacteria > Rhodobacterales > Rhodobacteraceae > Cypionkella. The sequence continues at coordinate 19,448 of JAHEBX010000032.1, forward strand.
CCGACCATTCAAAGCCTGACTTGCCGACAGAGATGCCGTATTGCGTCGCGGTCCCTTTGCCGGTGATAAAGTAAAGGTGCCGTTCGGCCGGATTGATCACAATGCTGCCCACAGGTTCATTGCTGGAATAGGCCACTTCCTGACGCTGATAGGCGGCGGGCACCTTTTCGACCGGCACTGTGGGCACCGAAAAGCTGCCATCCGCAAAGGCCGCGTAATGGGCCGCATTGGGTTGTGCGCCGGGTTGCACCACAGCCGGAGCGGCCGTGCCAACCGGGGTGGTCTGCGGAACGCAGGCGGCCAGAGCCATGACAACAATACTGGCAGGAACGAAGGACGAAGACATGAAACGCATCAGACAGCCTATAAAGAGGGGCAAATCGTGTCGATTGCCCAGATTCTATTGATTCGACGGTAAAGGAGGCAGAGCATGAGGTCAAAGCTCCTTGTTTCCAATTCGCGAATAATCACAAAACCGTGCGCAAATGCCAAAGCTCGGGGAAAAGTTCGACGTCCAGCATGCGGCGCAGATACGCGACACCAGAGGTGCCGCCCGTCCCGCGTTTCAGCCCGATGACCCGCTCGACAGTGGTGACATGGTTAAAGCGCCAGCGGCGGAAATAATCCTCCAGATCAACCAGCTTTTCGGCCAGCTCATAGGCCTGCCAATACCGCGCAGGGTCGCGGTAGACCATGGCCCAGACCTCTTGCACCGCGTCGTCCTTAACCCAAGCGTGCGCCAGATCGCGCCCCAGAACCGCTGGGGGCACTGGCAGACCTGCACGGGCAAGATGGCGCAGCGCCTCGTCATAAAGGCTGGGGCGGGCGAGCTCTGCCTCTAACACGGAAACGATTTCGGGGCGGTGCGCATGGGGTTTCAGCAGGGCGGCATTTCGGTTTCCAAGCGCGAATTCGATCAGGCGGTATTGGTGCGATTGAAACCCAGAGGACTGGCCCAGTCCCGCGCGGAAGCTGGTGTAATCTGAGGGCGTCATGGTGCGCAGCACGTCCCATGCCGAATTAAGCTGTTCAAAAATACGGCTGATCCGCGCCAGCATTTTAAACGCTTGCGGCGCCTGATCGGTGGCAATCGCGCTGCGGGCGGCATTCATCTCGTGCAGCGCAAGCTTCATCCAGAGCTCGGAGGTTTGGTGCTGGATGATGAATAACATCTCGTCATGCGCTTGGGTGAGTTGTCGCTGCGCGGACAGGATCTGGTCGATATGCAGATAATCGCCATAGGACATGGCATCTTGAAATGACATTTTCGCGCCATCGCTGGCGGGGTCGTATTGGGTCATATAGCGCTCCGGTATTAAAAGAAAAAGACGCGTTCAAGGCCGCCCACCGCCCCATTGCAGCAGTGTCGCGCCATGCGTGTGCCCGCGCGCGATCCATGCGGCAGGGCGCCAGAGAGTGGGAGTGGCGCGCGGACTTTTGGGCATTCGGGCCGCCCAACGCCTGGCCGTTGGCGGCGCAGATGTCGTCACCAATTTTGCAACCAAAGCTTGCGGCAGGTTCAGGATGCAGACGCGTTCGCGGGCAAAGGCGCGCGCTTTGAGGCCGTGAATGCGCCATCCGTCGGGATAGGAGCGCTGGACATGAGGGTCGCTCTTCATGTGAACGTCTTACGACCAAGACAACGACGGCCCGGCTTTTCTGCCGCGCAAAGACTGACAGCCACCAAAGCCGGTTGCGGAAGCTGCGGCGATGGCGCTTTGAGCTGCGATAATCTGCGCGTTCATACTGGCCCAAATATCCCCGCCGGAGGCTTCTGCCGCAGCCCGGGGAGCCTCCGGCGGGGATATTTGGGCCAGTATGAAACTGCCTCTGTTCATGTGACTTTGGCGCGGGTTTTGTATTCTGCACGGTCCCAGAGGCTGTTTTGCATGATATCCGCTATAATTTCTACGGCGCGGTCGACGTCGGTTTCGTCGATGAACAGGGGCGTGAAGCCGCAGCGAATGATGTCGGGCGCTCGGAAGTCGCCGATCACGCCGCGTGCAATCATGGCTTGCATGATCGCATAGCCTTCGGGGTGGCGGAACGAAACTTGGCTGCCGCGCAGGGCATGTTCGCGCGGGGTGGCAAGGGTGAGGCTGGGGCAAGCGGCCTCGACACCTTTGATATAGCGGTCGGTGAGGCGCAGCGAGGCTGTGCGCAATTCGGCCATATCCACCGTGTCCCAGATGTCGAGCGAGGCTTCGAGGGCGGCGAGTTGAAGGATCGGCGGGGTACCAACACGCAGGCGTTCCGCGCCGGTGGCGGGGCGGTAGGACAGGTCAAAGGCGAAGGGAGCGTCGTGGCCTTGCCAACCCGACAGTGCAGGAACGGCGCGACTTGCGTGACGTGGCGATACGTAAATAAATGCAGGACCTCCAGGGCCGGAGTTGAGGTATTTATAGGTGCAGCCCACGGCGAAATCTGCCCCTGCCTTGGCCAGTTCTACCTCAAACGCGCCTGCCGAATGAGCGAGGTCCCAGATCGTCAGGGCGCCATGTGCGTGAGCGCGGGCGGTGATATCTGCCATGTCGTGCCGCCGGCCTGTGCGATAGTCAACTTCGGTTATCATTGTCACCGCGATGGTGTCATCGATGGCGTCAAGCACATCCTCTGGGGCAACAGTTTTCAGGCTATAGCCATCACCCAATGTGCGGCAAAGCCCCTCGGCCATGTAAAGATCGGAGGGGAAATTGCCGGTATCGGACAGGATGACGCGGCGGGTCGGGGTCATCTCGAGGCAGGAGGCGAGGGCCTGATAAACCTTGATCGAAAGAGTGTCGCCCATCACCACATGGCCCGCCTCAGCCCCGATCAGTCGCGCGATTCGGTCGCCGACCCGCATCGGTTTGTCCATCCAGCCGGCCTTGTTCCAGCCGGTGATCAGCAGCTTGCCCCACTCTTCGGTCACGGTATGTGCGACTCGCGCGGCGGTCGCGTGCGGCAGCGGGCCGAGTGAGTTTCCATCGAGGTAGATCATGCCTGCCGGGAGGTCAAACAAGGCTTTGGTGGCAGCGAAATTGGTCATGACAGGGCCTTTGTATGCGTTTTTGGCGCAATCATCGGGTTAGACGCGACTATTTTCAAGCTTGAAAGCATTTCGTGCTGGTCAGCCTGCGTGGCTTGCGGCTGAATAGGCCCAAAGGGAGCGCCATGCTGAAAGAGATCGATATACCGCCGCTGTGGCTGGGTCTTGCTTTGGCTGCGACGTGGGCGTTGTCGGCGCTATGGTCGGTGCGTCTGCTGGCGCCCATAGGCAAGGTTTTGGTGATCCTGGGTCTTGGACTGATGGGGTGGGCGGTCGTCCAGATGCTTTTGGCACGCACTACCTTTATTCCTAGGCGTAATCCGCAGGCTTTGGTCACGCGTGGGGTTTTCGCGATCAGCCGCAATCCGATCTATCTGGGCGATGTGGCGGTTTTGCTGGGGGCAGCACTGTATTGGGGCGCTGTGTTGGCACTGCCCTTGGTGGCGGTCTTTGTCTGGTGGATCACGCAGCGGTATATTCTGGACGAAGAGGCACGGTTGCGCGCAGGCTTTGGCACGGAGTTTGAGGCTTGGTGCCAAAGAGTGCCGCGCTGGATTATTCCCGTGGCATGGGCAGCCCCGCGCGCAACACATCTGCGCTGATGCCGCGTTCGGCGGCAACCGCGTCAAGATCGGGTTTCATATGGGCGCCGAAACCGTCCATGAGCGCGTGTTTCAAGACGCCAAGCGTGTCGGAAGGTGATCCAAAATCAGGCGCCTGTGCACCTGAACGCTTCGGTACCAGATAGGTCGAGGCCTATGACTGCTTTGGCAGGCGATTGGACTGAAACAGCGAGCTTTATCGGTCAGGTCCTTTGGCCCGGTTGCGGCCTGCACGGTGGTCTTGGCGCTCTTGGATCATTGGCACGTTCTGGCACGGGGCAAAGGTGGCGTTTGACGTTAGCGCGAGCCAAAGCCGTGCGGCGGTAGGTCTGAGACACGGCCCATAGGCTCTGACTTTATATTTCAGACCGGGCTTTGGCGGTTTTGGGGCGCAAAGCGTCGGGTTTTGTCGCTAATTTGAGGAAAATCGGGATTGGGGCGTTGCACTTGTCGGCTGCGCTGCTAATCCTCGGAGAACAGCATTTTCGGGGGACGGCCTTCCCCTTGCAAGCGATGGGGGAGAGACCGTGAAGATAGGCGCTTTAACAGAGATTTTTGCCGGTGAGAATCGCGTGGCTATGACGCCAGATTCAGCGGGACAACTGGCCAAGTTGGGGCATACGTGCTGCATTCAGGCGGGCGCAGGGGCCAAGGCGGGTTTTTCTGACGCAATGTATAAGGCCGCTGGAGTTGAGGTTCTCAAGACGGCCAAGGCGGTGATGGCGGCGGCAGATGTGATCGTCAAAGTGCGCGGTCCCGAGATGACCGAGGCCAAGGCCCTGAAGGAAGGGCAGACGCTTATTTCCTTCTTTTGGCCAGCGCAGAACCCCGAGCTGTTGGAAATGGTAAAATCCAAGGGTGCGACAGTGGTCGCAATGGATATGGTGCCGCGGATTTCCCGGGCGCAAAAGATGGATGCGCTGTCGTCGATGGCCAATATCGCGGGCTATCGCGCGGTGATCGAAGCGGGCAACAACTTTGGGCGGTTCTTTACTGGTCAGGTGACGGCCGCGGGCAAGGTGCCGCCGGCCAAAGTCTTGATCGTGGGTGCGGGCGTGGCCGGATTGGCCGCGATTGGCACGGCGACGAGCCTTGGTGCGATCACCTATGCGTTCGACGTGCGCCCAGAAGTGGCCGAGCAGATCGAGAGCATGGGCGCGCAGTTCGTCTATCTGGAGTTTGATGCAAGCGAGCTGCCGGATGGCGCGGCCACGGGTGGCTATGCGGCGCCTTCGACACCCGCATTCCAAGCCAAGCAACTGGCAAAGTTCCGCGAGTTGGCCCCCGAGATGGATATCGTCATTACGACGGCGCTGATTCCGGGCCGTCCTGCGCCCAAGCTCTGGACCAAGGATATGGTCGAGATGATGAAACCGGGATCGGTGGTCATCGACCTTGCAGCGGAACGCGGCGGCAATTGTGATCTGACGGTGATGGACGAGAAAGTGGTCAGCGATAACGGTGTGACCATTATCGGCTATACCGATTTCCCAAGCCGGATGGCCGCTCAGGCCTCTACGCTTTATTCCACCAATATCAGGCATATGCTGACCGATCTTACACCAAAGAAAGACGGTGTGATCGACCATAATATGAATGATGACGTGATCCGTGGGGCCACGGTTGCCAAGGCGGGCGAAATTACCTTCCCGCCGCCACCGCCAAAGATTGCGGCTATTGCCGTGCAAAAGCCGAAGGAAAAGGTCAAGGACCTGACGCCGGAAGAGCGTCGTGCCAAAGAGGTTGCGACCTTCAAGGCGCAGACGAAGTCACAGGTCAGCCTGCTGGTTGGCGCGGGGCTGCTGTTGGCCTTGGTGGGGGCCTATGCACCGGCCGAGTTCATGGGACACTTTATTGTCTTTGTGCTGGCTTGCTTCATCGGTTTCTCGGTGATCTGGAATGTCAGCCACAGCCTGCACACGCCGCTGATGGCGGTGACCAACGCGATCTCGGGCATCGTGATTTTGGGCGCGCTGTTGCAGATTGGCTCGGGCAATTGGCTCGTGGTCATATTGGCGGCGATCTCGGTTCTGATCGCCACCATCAATATCGTGGGGGGCTTTCTGGTTACGCGCCGGATGCTCGCCATGTTCCAGAAGTCGTAAGGAGACAGGCGCATGAGCATTGGAATTGTACAGGCTGCCTATATCGCTGCGGCTGTGTTGTTTATCCTGAGCCTTGGCGGGCTTTCAGGACAGGAAAGCGCCAAGCGCGCGGTTTGGTATGGCATCGCGGGCATGGCGCTCGCGGTGTTTGCGACGGTGTTTTCGGCTGATGTCGCCCATGTCTGGGTGATCGCGCTGATGGTGGCAGTGGGCTCTGTGCTGGGCTGGATGGTGGCCATGCGGGTGCAGATGACCGAGATGCCACAACTGGTGGCGGCACTGCATTCTTTCGTAGGTCTGGCGGCGGTTCTGATCGGCTATAACGCCGATCTCGAGCTGAGCCGCGTGCTGGCG
>JAHEBX010000177.1 GCA_024642045.1 Pseudorhodobacter sp.
AGGCCGCCGAAGTCGCGATGGTTGCCTGTCATGCCTGGGATCTGGCCGGGGCCAAACGGGTCGGTTTGAAAACCGTGTTTATCGCGCGAAAGGGCCAAGTGCTGTATCCAAACGCCGCCGAGCCGGACCTGATTTTGCCAAGCTTTGAAGGGCTTGCCGCGGCGCTTGGGCGGTAACGTCGGGCTTTTAGGCGCGCCGATCTCGTGCTAGGGGAGCGGGATGAAAAATCTTCCCACAAAAGACCAGATCCGCCAGTGGATCATCGACAACCCGACCCTGACGGGCAAGCGCGATATTGGTAAGGCCTTTGGCATCACCGGCGACGCGCGCATTGATCTCAAGCGGATGCTGCGCGAGTTGGAGGCCGAGGGCGCGCTTGAAAAGAAATCGCGGCGCTATCGTGAGGAGGGGGCGCTGCCTCCGGTCTCGGTGCTGCTGGTGTTGCCGCCTGACAGCAATGGTGATCTGTTCGCGCAGCCGTTGGAGGCCGATCCCACTGACACGCCGCCGCGGATTTTGATCATGCCGCAAAAGGGCGATCCGGCCTTGGCGGGCGGCATGAAGATTTTGGCGCGGCTGAACCCCGTAGGCGGGCAGGATTACGGCTATGAAGCGCGGTTGATCCGTGCGTTGGGGTCGAACCCGCTCAAGGTGTTGGGGATTTATCGCTCTGGGTCTGAGGGCGGGCGGATCGTGCCCATCGACAAGGGGGCCGACAAGGAATGGCGCGTGCCGCGCGGTCATGAATTCGAGGCCCGCGACGGCGAGTTGGTCGAGGCCGAGCAGACAGGCCCCAAACGGCTTGGCCTGCCGCAAGCGCGCATCACAGCGCGGCTGGGGGATCCTTCGGGGGCAAAAGCTGTCTCGCTGATCGCAATCCATCAGCATGGCATTCCCGACCATTTCCCCGATGCGGTGATCTCGGAGGCCGAAGCCGCCACGCCTGTCACGCTGGGCGGGCGCGAGGATTTGCGCGGATTGCCGTTGATCACCATCGACCCCGTGGATGCGCGCGATCGGGACGATGCGGTTTTGGCGATGGCAGACCCGAACAACGCGGGTGGCTTTATCATTTGGGTCGCGATTGCGGATGTGGCGCATTACGTGCGGCCAAACTCGGCGCTGGACCGTGAGGCGCGCAAGCGCGGCAATTCCAGCTATTTCCCCGACCGCGTTGTGCCGATGCTGCCGGACGTTTTGTCGGGCGATCTGTGTTCCTTGCACGAGCATGTTGACCGTGCCTGCATGGCGGTGGAAATGCGGATTGACGCACAGGGCAACAAGATCGGGCACCGGTTCACGCGGGGGCTGATGCGTTCGCAAGGCAGCCTGAATTATGCGCAGGTGCAGGCGGCGATTGACGGGACGCCGGATGAAAAGACCGCGCCGCTGCTGGAAGATGTGCTCAAGCCGCTTTATGCGGCCTATGGCGCGCTGAAGCTGGCGCGGGCGACACGGCAGCCGCTGGATCTGGAACTGCCGGAACGCAAGATCGTGCTGGATGATGATGGCAAGGTCACCTCGGTGTCGTTCTACGAACGCTATGACGCGCATAAGCTGATCGAAGAATGTATGATCCTTGCCAACGTGGCCGCTGCCGAAGAACTGGTGCGGCTGAAGCGGCCGCTGCTGTTTCGCGTGCACGAGGAGCCGTCGCAGGCCAAGCTGGAAGCCCTGCGCGAAGTGGCCGAGGCCTCTGGCTTTACGCTGGCCAAGGGGCAAGTGCTGAAGACGCAGCATCTGAACCGTCTGCTGTCGCAGGCGCAGGATACCGAATTTGACGAGCTGATGAACATCTCGACCCTGCGGTCGATGACGCAGGCCTATTACAACGCCGAGAATTTCGGGCACTTTGGCCTTGCGTTGCGCAACTATGCGCATTTCACCTCGCCGATCCGGCGCTATTCCGATCTGATCGTGCATCGCGCCTTGATCGCGGCGCATGGATGGGGCGATGACGGGTTGTCGGTGTGGGATATCGAGAACCTGAACGAGACGGCCAAGCTGATTTCCGACACCGAGCGGCGCAGCATGGTGGCCGAGCGCGATACCACCGACCGCTATCTGGCGGCTTTCCTGTCAGAGCGGGTCGGCAGCGAATTTGCGGGGCGGATCTCGGGGGTGCAGCGGTTTGGGCTGTTCGTGCGGTTGCAGGAAACCGGCGCTGATGGCTTGGTGCCGATCCGCTCGATCGGGCGCGAATTCTTTCACTATGATCAGGACGCCCTGACCTTGACCGGCTCTGACAGCGGGTTGGTGCTGGGGATCGGGATGCGGGTGACGGTGCGGCTGGCCGAGGCGAGCCCGCTGACGGGCGGGTTGATGCTGGATCTTGTCGGGCTGGAGAATGGCCCCATGCCGCAAGGCGGTCGCAGGGGCGGCGGGAAGTATCAGCCGCGCAAGCCAGTCAAATCGGCTGCCAAAGCCGCGAAAACCGAACGCAAGGTCAAGCGCACGCGGCGCTAGCTTGCGCTTGCGCGGCGGCCGGGTAGACTGGCGCCCAGTGCAGGTTGGGGATGTGATGCAAGGTCTTGCAAGGGTGATATGCACTGTGGCGTTTGCGGCCTTTGCCGCAGCGCCTGCGGTCCGTGCGCAGGATACAGGCGAGCAGGACGGAGCAGTGTATAAGATGACCGACGATCAGGGCAGCGATGCAGGATTTAACGCGTGGCGGGCCGCGTTTCGCACGCGCGCGCTGGCTCAGGGCGTTTCGGCTGTGGTGTTTGATGAGGCGCTGAGTGCTGCGGAGTTTCTGCCTGCCGTCGTGGACCGTGACCGGCGGCAGGACGAATTCAGCAAGACGATCTGGGATTATCTGGACAAGGCCGTGTCGGACGACCGGATTGCCGCGGGGCAAAAGGCGCTGAAGAAGAACGCCGCGTTGTTTGACCGGATCGAGGCACGCTATAATGTTGATAAATATACTGTTCTGGCGATCTGGGGGTTGGAGAGCGCCTATGGGGCCGTGCGGGGTGATCTCAGCACGATCTCGGCGCTGGCGACGTTGTCTTATGAGGGACGGCGCGGCGCGTTTTTCGAGGGCGAGCTGATCACGCTGTTGAAGATCATCCAGCGCGGCGCGGTCAAGCCGGCACAACTGCGCGGGTCCTGGGCCGGGGCGATGGGGCATACGCAGTTTATGCCCAGTTCTTACGAGCGCTTGGCGGTGAATTTTGATGGCAAGGGCGGCGCAAACATCTGGGACGATGATCCGACCGATGCGCTGGCCTCGACGGCCGCCTATCTGGCGAATGCCGGATGGAAAAAGGGCGAAAGTTGGGGGCAAGAGGTGCGGCTGCCCAAGGGGTTCGACTATGATCTGGCAGGCAATCGCACGCAAAAGCCGATCAGCTTTTGGGCGGGCGCGGGTGTCGTTGCGGCGGACGGCGCGGCTTTGCCCGCAACGGGCTGGGGCGCGGTCATCTTGCCGGCGGGCGCAAGGGGCCCCGCGTTTCTGGTCTATGATAATTTCGCCGCCATCGAGGCCTATAACAAGGCCGATGCCTATGTGATTGCGGTGGGGCATCTGGCCGACCGCATTCGAGGCGGGGCAGCCTTTGTGCAGCCTTGGCCGCGGGATTTGCGCGCATTGACGCTGCCTGAAAAGATCGAGATGCAGCAACGCCTGCTGGATCGTGGCGTAATGTCCGGAGCGGCTGATGGCAAGATCGGCCCGTTGACTGTGGCGGCGGTCAAGGCATTTCAACGCCAGATCGGTGTCGTGCCCGACGGCTATCCTTGCCTGCCTATTCTTGAGCAGTTGCGCAACGGATAGGCCATTTGGCTGCAATTGGCACCGGCAGCGATGACAATTGCGTGAGGCTTGGGGCCCATGGGCGCATGGCTGTAGAATTTTTTGAAAGCCCCTCTAGGCTCAGACATCGAACCCTAAACCGGAGGACGTGTATGAAATTCCCGATCACAGCCCTTGCAACCGCGCTTGCCCTGATTGCGGGCACAGCACTTGCCGAAACCGTAGCAACCGATCCCACGGTAATTGCACGTCAGGATTTGATGAAATCCTTTGGTGGCGCCGCCAAGACCTTGGGCGAAATGGCCGGGGGCAAGATCGCCTTTGACGCCGCAGCCGCCGAAGCGGCCAAGGCCACTCTGGTCAATGGCTCTGCAGAGATTGCCGCAAAGTTCGAGCCAACATCCACCGATCCGGCCAGCAAGGCCAGCCCTGACGTCTGGAAGAACTGGGATGACTTTGTCGTAAAAGCAAAGGGCTTGACCGACGCCGCAACAGCGCTCGATGTGGCATCAGCCGAAAGCATCGGTGCGGGTATGGGGCCAATAGGCGGGGCATGCAAAGCCTGTCATACCAGCTATCGGATGAAGTAAGCCGTATCTTGATACAGCTGACTCTTCCTCGTGCAGAGGGAGGGTCAGCCGCAGAACAACCGCTTGATCCGCCCAGATGTGTCAACCGAGGCGTTCAGGCGCGTGCTGTCCAGATCTGCGCTGACCTGTTGGGCGGGCCATAAGACACGCAGAGGGCCCACGAGGGTCTCATCCGCGAGTGCCGTAAACGTCTGCCCTGTAAGACCTTGCAGATCACCCGCACGGCAATGGTCGGGCATAACTGGAATCATTCGATCCACGGGCCCCATGATCAATTCAGGGTGAAACACCGCACAGCCAGACAATAAGCCTCCACAGAGGATCAAAGCGGTTGCAGGCCAGCGAAGCCGCGGTGACTCGAGACGTTTTGTAGAGGTCACGCGCAAGATCACTCGTTACGGGCCGGATTGGCCGACATGTTTAGCTGCCCCAGAAACGGGCGCAATCGTCAATCTTGCTGCAATGCTGTGAATTTGAGTCGCCGGCGTTTCCTGCGTTGCAATTTCAGCGTTGCTGTCGCAGGTTTCGGGCATCTTATCTGGAGGAGCCAAAAATGCGCACCCGTGCAGCCGTCGCCCTTGCCCCCGGCAAACCCCTTGAAATCATGGACGTTAACCTTGCCGATCCAAAAGAAGGCGAGGTTCTGGTCGAGATCAAGGCCACTGGCATTTGCCACACGGACGAGTTCACCCTTTCGGGTGCCGATCCCGAGGGGTTGTTTCCGGCTATCTTGGGTCACGAGGGCGCGGGCGTTGTGATCGCTGTTGGGCCGGGGGTGAAATCGCTGAAGGTCGGCGATCACGTCATCCCGCTTTATACGCCGGAATGCCGCGAGTGTCCGTCTTGCCTGTCGCGCAAGACCAATCTGTGCACGGCCATTCGTGCGACGCAGGGGCAGGGCTTGCTGCCTGACGGCACGACGCGGTTTTCCATGCTGGATGGCACGCCGATCTATCACTACATGGGCTGCTCGACCTTTGCCAACCATACCGTTGTGCCCGAGATCGCGCTGGCCAAGGTGCGCGACGACGCACCCTTCGACAAGATTTGCTACATCGGCTGCGGGGTGACCACGGGCATCGGCGCGGTGCTGAACACTGCCAAGGTCGAGATCGGGGCCAAGGCTGTGGTCTTTGGTCTGGGTGGCATCGGATTGAACGTCATTCAGGGCCTGAAGATGGCTGGCGCGGATATGATCATCGGCGTCGATCTGAACAATTCCAAAAAGGAGTGGGGCGAGAAGTTCGGCATGACCCACTTCATCAACCCCAAGGAAATCGAAGGCTCAGTGGTGCAGGCCATCGTCGATCTGACCAAGACGCCCTTTGATAAGATCGGCGGCGCGGATTACTCGTTTGACTGCACCGGCAACGTCAAGGTGATGCGCGATGCGCTGGAATGCACCCATCGCGGCTGGGGTCAGTCGATCATCATCGGCGTGGCACCGGCAGGGGCTGTGATCGAGACACGGCCGTTCCAACTGGTGACGGGGCGGGTCTGGAAAGGCACCGCCTTTGGGGGCGCGCGCGGGCGGACGGACGTTCCAACGATTGTCGATTGGTATATGGACGGCAAGATCGAGATCGACAGCATGATCACCCATGTGCTCAAGCTGGAAGACATCAACAAGGGCTTTGATCTGATGCATGCGGGTGAAAGCATCCGCGCGGTTGTGGTTTACTGATGCGAGGCAACGACGCAAAGCTGTATGCGGTGCTGATTGATGCGGATAACGTATCGGCCAATGCTGCCGAAGCGATACTGCGCGAGATTGCCGGCTTTGGGGAGCCCGGATTACGGCGGGTCTATGGCGATTGGTCCAGCGGCACACTTGCGCCTTGGCGCAAGGTTGCGCTGGAATTGGGGCTGGTGATGCATCAGCAATCGGCCAATACCAAAGGCAAGAATGCAAGCGATATCGGACTGGTGATTGACGCGATGGACATCTTGCACGGCGGCAAGTTTGACGGCTTTGTGCTGGTCTCTTCGGACAGCGATTTCACTCGTTTGGCGGGTCGCATCCGCGAAGAAGGGCTGGAGGTGATCGGCATTGGCAAGCAGAACACCCCGCCGTCGTTGCGCAACGTCTGCAACCGTTTTGTGTTTATCGAGAATATCTTGAACGATTCCGATGCGCCCGAACCGGCCAAACCAGAGCCAGCCAAAC